>RFOM01000009.1 GCA_009926615.1 Pseudomonadota bacterium | reverse complement strand
TGAGTTCCTTGGCTGGAAAGGTGTGCTTCTGCGCGTTGAAGATCTTCCGGTGTGTCGATTCCAAAGGGCGGTTCATCGGAATTGATGACTTTTATTTTCCATCCTGCTTCGAGCGCTCTCAGTTGTTCGAGTCCTTCGATCTGTTCCAGATTGCGGGACTCCAGCTGCGCAAATTTTTTGAGGGCATTCATGCGATAAGCGTAAATGCCGATATGCTGCAAAAAGGGTGTTTTCGAGGCAGAGAGTGTCCGGTTTTGCAAATTCAGAACAGAGTCCGATGCACCCAGAATTTCACGGGGCCAAGGAATCGGACTCCGCGAAAAATAGAGTGCCTGATTCATGCGGTCGCAGACAACTTTGACGACCGACGTTCTGAGAAACAACTCCGGCTCGTTGCGCGCAAAAGCAAGAGTGCCCATCGGCACATCCGGTGAACTCAGCATCGTCTGAACCAGTGATTCAACGTCGGACATCGAAAAAAACGGCTCATCCCCCTGAAGATTGATGATCAGGGTGTCCGGTGTAATCCGCAGCCTTTGAACATCCGGAAGGCCCTCGATTCCGGAGAGAATCCTGTCTGTTCCGGAGGTCAGTTCCGACGGAGTCATGACTGTCAAAATGCCGTTTGATGCAAGGGTTTGTTCAATTTCAGTGCTGTCAGTCGCAACAAAAGCGAGCACCTCGTTGATTTTGAGATTGAAGCCGGCGCACAAACGGGTGACGCAGTTCTGCACTCTTTCGGAGACTCTGAGAATGAGCGGCCGGCCATTGAGCAGGGCCAACGGTTTGCGCGGGAGGCGCGTAGAGCCCAAGCGCGCAGGAACAGCAATAATCAGACGGATTGGGTCTGCTGCTGCTCCCGATCTTGCGGGATGCATGATGTCGGTCATAACTGAGGTCCTTGAATATTGTCCGCTCAGTCTACCAGTTGTATGTTTGAGACCCAACCGAGGCCGGTTGATTTATTTTTCGTGAATTGGGGGAAGACCGCTTTGCCAAGACCAGTCTCCGAAGCAATAGCCGACGGTCTTCCGCTGTGGGACACTTATGAAGCGTTGTTTTTCCTGATCACGGGAATTTTTTTGGGGATCGTGCTCGGATTTTTATTTCCGTCGGCATGGAGATCCTTCAGACGCAGTTTCAGACGTGTGGACAAATACAGAAGTGACCTCAAACTGATGTCTTCGGGCTTCGCGCCGGCATCAAAAAATGATTTGCTGACGCTGAACAACGATGAAACTGAAGAAAGCACCGCAGGCGACGGCGATTTGGTTTCGGTTTTTGTTGCTGCCCGATATGCAGTTCAGGAAAGTGCTCTCAGGGAAGCGGCACAGCTGTATTTGCAGATTCTGAGTTCCGAACGCGTCACGAGGGTTCAGACCAACAAGGCGATGTTCGAACTGGCTCAGGTTTTCAGTCTGAGCGGACTGCACGAGCGCGCCATTGAGACGGGAATGGAATTGCTGTTTCGCAAGCCGGCTCATGCAGATGTCTTTAAGCTGCTGCTCAATTTGCTGCTCAGGCAGCCTTCCTACGGGAGACTGAGCGAAATACTGTCGGCTTATTCCGGCCCGAAGTCGGGCGAGCTGGCCCGCGAAACGGCGCATATTCTCAGCCGCTCTGCTCTTGAGTTGCTGTCCCGCGGGCAGCAGGAGAATGCAATTTCTCTTGCCAAACAGGCGATCCGCTGGTCACCGTCGGCCTTGGAACCCAAATTGACTTTGGTTGAAGTGACAAGCGTCCTCAGCAACCGGAGCGGGGGGCAACCGCTGGAGCAATCAACTCTTGGTTTTTTCGTCGACCTTTCCGAGTTGTTCCGGCTTTGGCGCTCCCATTCGGGCAAGGCCGCATTTACTTCGCTGCCGCTGATGTCTTCGTGGATTGCATTTTTCGACCGACACGATGAACAGGTTGTTGGGGTATTCGGCCGGCTCAAAGAAGAGCTTCTCTCGCAGATTGGCTGGGATTCTCAGGAACCGGATCCCGCAGAGAGGCGGGAATTGAGAGATTTGCTGCGGGTCCTTCTGGAGGGAAGCTCAACCGGACGTTCGCGGTCAGGATGGGAGCCGGCATTGATGAAGCTCCTGTCGCTTGCCGATGAACCGTCTAATGCTTTGACAGTTTTCTCATGCAGCTCATGTTCGGAATTGCATCGCAAATTCAGATGGAAATGTCCGGTCTGTCAGAGCTGGGATACGGTTGCGCCGTGGAACGGGTATTCCGAGGTGTCGCAGAATGGACGTCCGGCCAGTCCGGACTAGTATTTTTTGTTTGAATGTCATCGATCTTTGGCATAGGACCCGCAGGTCAGGCGCGGGGAGGCGCACATTCTCATGTCGACACGCATTGGGACTTTGTCACGGGCAATTGCCATTGATGCATTGAATCACATTCTGACCCGCCGGCAGCACGCCGACGCTGTGCTCGAACGTCTGTTCGCACATCACGGGCCCGAACTCCGTCAGCTCGACCGCGCTTTTATTTTTGAAATTGTTTATGGTTCGCTGCGATGGCTGTCCAAAATGGACTGGATCATGTCGCACATGGTCGACAGGCCTTTTACCAGCCTTGACCCGAGAGTGGCCTGTGCGCTCCGCGTCGGTGCTTATCAAATTTTTTATATGGATCGCGTGCCCGATCGCGCTGCAGTATCCGAAACAGTTGAAGCCATCAAAAAGGTCGGCGCCGGCAATGCATCCTCTTTTGTAAATGCAATTCTCCGGCGGGTTGCGCGCAAGGCGGAGTATTATCCGAAACCCGACAGGGAAGCAGAGACTGCGGGGTATCTTGCGGTACAGTTTGCTCACCCGCAGTGGATGATTGAGCGATGGTTGAAACACATCCCTGTCGATCGTCTGGAACACCTGCTCTCGGGCAACAACAAAGCGCCGCCGATTGTCCTGCGCAGGCTTGTCAACAAGCCTGTTCCGTCGGGTGAAGATCTCGCAGCATTTCTGCTCAGAACTCAGGGAATTCAAAGCGAGTGGCTGCCGCTCAAAACTGCCCTCAAAGTTGAACGGCTTCCGGATTTCAGCCAATGCGAAGCGTTCAAAAGCGGATGCTACATCGTTCAGGATGCCGCCGCGCAGCTGGCCGTATCATTAGTGAAAACAGCCGGTGTGAATGCTCCGGTTCTGGACGCGTGCTCTGCGCCGGGGGGCAAATCGATTGCACTTTGGGATTTGGGATTGGATGAGCAAAATTTGGTGCTTGCCGAGACCAGCCAAAAGCGTATGGGTCTGCTGAAGGAAAATCTTTCTCGAGTCGGAGTCGTGCCTGCTGAAATTCTTCAGGGCGATGTTCTTGAGCAGGTCAGCGGCCGCATGTTTGATACCGTTTTGCTGGATGCACCATGCACGGCCATGGGAGTGATCCGCCGGCATCCGGAAAGCAAATGGCACCGTGTTCCGCAGGACATTACCCATTGTGCTGCCGAACAACGTCGGTTGCTTGACGGGCTTGCTTCTGCAGTCCGCGAAGGCGGGGAGCTTGTCTATATTGTCTGTAGTGTCGAGCAGGAAGAAACAACTCAGCAAATGAGTGATTTTCTTTTGCGGCATCCTGAATTTGAGGCCGTGTCGCTGGAGCAACGGGTGCATGACTACTACAAAAAGTACGTCGTACGGGACAAAGAACTCCTCATTTTGCCGGGTAATGCTGACGATCTTGACGGCTTTTATGCCATGGTTGTCCGCAAACGGCCGAGCTGAAGCGTCTCCGGCCGAGGGGACCGCCGTATTCAATCCGGAAGGTTCAACCTTCCCTTCTTACGCCGTTTTCAGAGATGTTTTGTCGGAACAAATTTTAAAAGCAGGTTCGCGGATTTGCATTCTCAGTCCGGTCTTTGAGGATCGGGAATTGGGCTTGTTCGTTCTCGGGGCCTCTCAGCGCGCTCTTGCAACCGCAATCAGAGTCAACCCGCGCGTGAAGAATGAGTCCGGACGACTGCAGACAGTTCTGGACAATTTAAAATTTTTGGGCGTTCCGGTTCAGGAGAATGCGCTCAAAAGCCTGAAACCGGCTGACCCGACTTTCATTGCAATCGACCGCAAGGCTTGGGCGATCAGCGTACCCTTGTCAGAAACTTCAGCGGGTTCCGTTGAGGTCGAAGCGGCGCCTTGGACATCAGCGGAGGTCTGCGGTTGGGCAGGCTCTGCTCAGTCCGCCAAAGCAGCGACAGTCCGTTGAACACCACCCTCATCTGCCTTTGATAGACTTTCAACGGGTCACCGATTCGTTGGAGATGTTCATGCTGAGATTCAGTTCGTCCGTGAAGAGCCCATGGCGTCGTATGCAGCTGCTGGTCTGGATCTTTATCATTGCCGGTTGCGGACCTTCACGTTGCAGCAGCCGCACGGATGTTCCGCCGGAAGAACAGCTTCGCGCTTATCTGGAGCTGGCGGTCAACATTACAAAGATGGATCAGCGCGAAGAGCTCGAAAGCTATACGACGGGTGAGTTTTTGGACAACCTTTCATCGGCGTCTCCGGAGGCGTTCAAAAAGAATTATCTGGACAGGCGGTTTGAGTTCGAAGTTTTCGAAGTGACCGGCAAGACCGAAGTTGACCCGAAAAAGGAAGTCCGCATCGAATACCGCGTCAAATACAAAACGTGGCTTACCGGAGAGGACAAAACACGCGCTCCGATGCAGGAAGTCAGAAGCATTGCGACAATGAAGTACGTCAACGGCCAGTGGGTCATCGCAGAGGTGACACCGGTGGATTCAGAGTACAGTTGGGATGTCGGCCTCCCTATGGAAGGAGTCTCTACGGAGGGAGTGAATCCCGATTCTCCGGTCGTGGATCCTTTTGAGGACAAAAATGACCCTGCCCAACCCGAGAACCAGACACGTTCCGGTCAGCCAGAGCCCGATGCGGTCCGCAAGTAAAACAAAACGAGATTCAGTTTTTCGAATTTTTGATACTTCAGGGGGAACACGATGAAACGGATTTTGATTGCTGATGCGAGCAAGGCCAGTTTGGTGATGACAAGTGAAGTTTTCAAAGACCATTTCCCCGGAGTTCAGGTCGTTGTTGCCCGAACCTCTGCCGATGCCATCGAACTTGCAAAGTCGGCCGGAGAGCTCGATGCGTTCATTATAGACTACGATCTTCCTGATCGTGACGGAGCTTCTACCGCTGCAAAACTCAAAAAAATGCATCAGCAGCCTATTTTGATTACGGCATTCGATCGCCCTGACGTTCAGCAGACGATCGATCGCGACTTGTCGGCGTTTGATGACTGTCTGAGCTGGCTCAAAAAGCCGGTCAAGCCTGAGCTTGTCGTGTCGCTGGCGCAGCGCTTCATCGAAGGAAAACATCGTTGCCAGCGCAGACTGGCGTGCAGTATTCCCGCTTTTCTGGAAGTTGAATTCAATCCGGCAGCCATTGCGGCAAAAGCGTCGGCTGCAACCAAGGCTCTCAAGGTTGCCCGTGCCAAGGTTGCTGTCAAAGCTCCTCCCAAGAAGAAGGCAGCTGCCAAAGACAAAGGAAAAAAGGTTGCCGTAAAGCCGGTCGCAAAGCAGGCCAAGGCTGCCAAACCTGCCAAGGGTGTAAACTCCAAAGTCGCCGGCAAGACCAAAAATTCGCCGGCCGCCAAAAGCGGAAAACCTGCGGCGGAACTGAAAAAGACCTCTGCCGCGGGCAAAACCGTGCAAAAGACTCCGACGCCCGTGAAAGGCAAATCGGCTGCGCCAAACAGCAGGACTGCAGCGGAACAGACAAGCAGGCAAAAGCAGTTGCCCGCAGCTCCGCTGAAGCCGGTCCGCAAAATTATTCCAGTCATGATTGATGACGTGAGTCTGGGCGGTGCGAAATTAAGAATTCAAAATCAGGAGCTGACTCATCCTTGGATGATTCAGGGCAAACCTGTCACGCAGATACTTGATATGCGCGAGGGGCAAATCCTGAACGTGCATGTGCCGCCGTCGAACCTTGTTGAAGCGGGTGCCTCGGCTCTTGAAAAATGGCAAAAGGTTCAGGCGAAGGAGCTGAATGCATTTGCATGCGCACAGGCCAATTCTGCCACGTCATCCAAATCTTCCAAGTCCTCGACCATGAGTCCGCTTGCTGTTCGCATCAAGACTGCGCTGGCCAAACCGGAAGGTGAGGGCGAATCGGAAAGCGAATCCAAAACTGCGACTGTTCTGGTTCTTAAAGGTGAGGTCCGCTGGACGGCGAGCAGTGAGATGTTTACCTTCTGCGGTCTGCGTTCCGAGACGGTCAACGTTTCGAAAAAATTGTTTGAATCAATGATTGAAATTGAGTCCCGCAGCAAGGAACACTTGCGCCCCATCGTTTCACCGAACCTGCCGCGCGGGCCGAAGCTCAACGCATAATTTGACAGATTCCGGTACGGTCGCTAATCTCCTTGTTAAATCGCATCTGCAAACGGTTCATCACAAGGAGCGTGAAATGAAAAAGTCAACCGTATCTACATCTCAGCTTATTTCATGTGTTGCTGCAAACCACTCCGAACTTCCAAAGAAAGTGACCAAGGAAGTTCTTCAGGAGTTCCTGACACTCATTGAGCAGGAAGTTGTCGGCAATCATTCCAAAGTCCGTATCGACAAAGTCGGCATTCTTCAGGTCAAAGAACGCGCAGCCCGCATGGGACGCAATCCTCAGACCGGCGAAGAAATCCGCATCCCTGCTTCAAAGAAAGTGACTTTCCGCGCTGCCAAGTCTCTCAAAGATGCAGTAGGCGTGAAGCGCTCGTCCAAGAAGAAGTAATTAAACTCAGCCAGTCTGAGTGCATATATGCAGATGCGACCCCCTCCTGACGGAGGGGTTTTTTTGTTTATGAGGGTTCGGTGACCGCCGTAATGACGTACACTTCATGCTGTCCTTTGCCTTTGAGTGCCACCTGTCCCAGTGAATAGCCCTGTACATGCGACCCAAGTTTTTCAAAGGTGGTTTTCGATGCGCTCAGCAGCTGCGGAGGGCAGGCACTCTCGATGCGCGCTGCCGTGTTCACCGTGTCTCCCCAGATGTCAAAAAGGAATTGTTTGGTTCCCAAAAGTCCGCTGATCACCGGGCCCGAGTGGATTCCGACTCTGACCTTCCAGCCTGAACTGTGCTTTTCCGAGCAGGCGATCATGTCCAGTCCGGCCCGCACGGCAAGCAGTTCAATATTTTCGTCGGTGTGTGTCAGGCCGGCAGCAGCCATCAGGCTGTCTCCGATTGTCTTTATCTTTTGCAGGCCGTGAAGATCGCAGATGGCTTCGAATTCCGAAAAGAGGCTTTGAAGGTCCATAAGGATCTTCTCGGGGTTCTGTGCATCACAACTCTGGGTGAAGTTGACAATGTCGCAAAACAAAACGCAAACAGATTCATGGCGTCTGGGCTGGACAACTCCGGTTGATCTGAGTTCTTCGATGACATCGTGAGGAAGGATGGCCTCGAGAAGTTCCTCAATCCTGTTCTTTTGAATCTGCAGTTCTTCGGCAATGGCCTTCTCCCGCTTCTTGGTTGCCTGAAGCTCGAGAGACGTCAGAATGCGTGCCTTCAAAAAAGCCGACTGGAACGGTTTGGGAAGTGAGTCAACGGCTCCGGCTTCGATACACTCCGCAAGTTCTTCGGCGTCGTCGGAGGCTGTTATGACGAGCACGGGGATTTCGGCAAATTCCGGACGGGCTTTGACGGTTCTCAAAAATTCCAGCCCGTCCATCTCGGGCATATGGAGATCAAGCAGGATAAGATCCGCAGCCGCAGTATTCAGTTCATTCAGTGCAGTTTTTGCATCTGAATACGTCGCAACCGACAGGTTGAGCCGGTTGAGAAAAGTTTTGATCAGGTAAAGATTGTGTTTTTCGTCGTCAATCACCATCACGTGTCCGCGGGACCCGTCTGCCGGTTTTTCCTGTTCAGCGATCCGTTTGCTCTGGGATGCTTTGGTGTTCATCGCCAGACTGTCTTTAAAGGGCGCATTGCAGACGCGGGTGAGCTGGCGGACAGCTTCGATCATGTCGGTTAGTAATTCCTGCTTTCCTGCCGTTGATTCTATCTTTCTGAGTTTCCGGTTGATGCTTCTCAGGCTGTTCAGTGTGGCGGCCCCCAGACCGGACTTCACCTCACTTTTGAAGACCTCGACGGATGCAATCGGACAGTGATTGATCATCGAAATCGTTTTATCCAGCAACAGTCGGGCTTCTTCAAGCGCAGTCTCCAAAGCTTGGGCGGCGCTGTGGTTGCCGCTGCCGGCAAGGTCATCTCTGAGAACCTCCCCCAATCCGATCAGAACGGAAAAGTTTGAGCGCAAGTCATGTCTGAAGTTCGATCTGAACTTTTCGGCAGAGATGGGAGGTGAAGTTTTTTCCGATGCGTCCGTCATGCTTTTTTCCATTCGCAATCATGCAGATTGTTCAAGCTGCATAATGATAACTAATAAGCTGCGCAGCGCGCGAGTCGACGCGTTGACGTGTCTCCTTTTCAAAAAGTTTTCTTCCACGTCTTTACAGATGAAACAGACGAAGTTACATTTTTAGAAAATGGAGGTCACAAATATGGTTACGAAGAAAGTTGCGAAAAAGTCCGCTCCCAAGAAACCTGCTGCCAAGAAGGCTGCTCCCAAGAAAGCTGCTGCCAAGAAGACAGCTGCGAAGAAGAAGCCTGCTGCCAAGAAGACGGTAGCCAAGAAGGCGACAGCTAAGAAGACGACAGCCAAGAAAACTGTCGCCAAGAAAGCTGCTCCCAAGAAAGCTGCAGCCAAGAAGACGGCAGCAAAGAAACCTGCAGCCAAGAAAGCAACGGTCAAGAAGGCCGCTGCCAAGAAGCCTGCAGCGAAGAAGACAGCTGCAAAGAAAACAACCCGCAAGGGTGGCGCGCGTCGCGCTAAGGCTGCGCCTGCTGCAACTCCTGCAGCAAGCGAAGGCGGAGAGCCCTCCGAGCCCGACGGCGAATCCGGTTTACTCTCCTCTCCCTATCAGGCTCCAAGGATTTCGGGGCTTGTTGGCGGAGAGGCCTTTGAAGCAGGTTCCGTGAATCGCAAATGGGTTGTTTTGTACTTTTATCCGAAGGACATGACACCCGGATGCACAATCGAAGCCCGCGACTTTGAATCTCTCAAGAATGACTTTAAGCAGCAGGATGCTGTTGTCATCGGAGTGAGCAAAGATTCCTGTCAGAGTCATCGAAAGTTTGCTCAAAAGGAAGGTTTGTCCTTCATGCTCCTATCGGACGAGAGCGGCGATTTGTGCGAAAGGTTCGGAGTCTGGAAGGAAAAAAGCATGTACGGTAAGACGTTCATGGGAATTGAGCGCAGTACATTTCTCCTGAATCCAAAGGGGCACGTTGTTGCTCACTGGCCGAAGGTAAAGGTCGACGGACACGCAGCTGCGGTGCTGTCGACATTGAAGAAGGCGAGCCGCTGAAGACTCTCGGATCGCTTCAAAACAAAACCCCCGCAGGGATGACCTGCGGGGGTTTTGTTTTGAAACGCGGTGTCGCGCAGCGTTCATTCGTCAGAGACGCGCTCACTGACACGCCCGAACAACATGGCATGTGCGTATTCCCGATTGATGCGGGCAATGTTCTCGACTTTGATTTCCTTGGGACAGGCAGCGGCGCATGAACCCATGTTCGTGCAACTTCCGAAGTCCTCTTCGTCCATTTGCCAAACCATGCGTGACACGCGTCTGTCGCGCTCGGCCTGACCTTGCGGAAGCAACGCAAGCTGCGAAACTTTCGCCGACACAAAAAGCATTGCAGAGCCGTTGCGGCAGGCGGCAACGCAGGCTCCGCACTGGATACATGCTGCCGCATCCATTGCGAGGTCGGCAATCTCTTTTGAGATTGGAATTGCATTTCCGTCCGGTGCGTTGCCTGTGCTGACCGTAACGTAGCCGCCCGCTGCCTGAATACGGTCCAGTGCAGTGCGGTTGGTCACGAGGTCTTTGACAACAGGAAAAGCCTTGGCGCGGAACGGTTCAACAACAATCGTATCGCCGTCGCTGAAGGAGCGCATATGAAGCTGACAGGTCGTTGTTCCTGTTTGCGGGCCGTGCGGTTCACCGTCAATCACCATCGCACAGGAACCGCAAATTCCCTCGCGGCAGTCATGGGCGAAGGCAACGGGCTCTTCGCCCTTCTTGACCAGCTGCTCATTGAGCACATCAAACATTTCAAGAAAGGACATATCCGGACTGACGCTGTCGAGCGTGTAATCGACAAGGTTGCCCTGAACCTTTTCGTTTTGCTGCCGCCACACCTTCAGATTGATACGCATGGTGCGTGAGTTGTTGTTTCCAGCCATGACATCTCTCCTTGGTCTTATTTGTAGCTTCGGGTTGCGAGCTTCACATATTCAAAATTCAGCGCTTCAGTATTGCGTTTGGCAGCCTTGCCTTCGCCCTGATATTCCCAAGCTGCAACGTGACAGAACTTTTCGTCGTCGCGCTGTGCTTCGTTGTCCTGTGTCTGGAATTCGGTGCGGAAGTGTCCGCCGCAGGATTCACGACGCTCAAGAGCATCGCGTGCCATCAGCTCACCGAGTTCGATGAAATCGGCCACGCGCCCCGCACGCTCAAGTTCCTGATTCAGAGTTGCGGCATCTCCGGGAATGCGCAGGTCATTCCAAAACTCATCGCGCAGTTTGGGAATTTCTTCGAGCAGTTTGTTGAGCGATTGCTCGTTGCGCGCCATTCCGCAATTGTCCCACATCAGTTTGCCGAGCTTTCTGTGCAGCTCATCGGCTGTTTTGCCGCCCTTGATGTTCATCATGCGCGAAATGCCCTGTTCGACTCCCGCGCGCGCGTCTTTGAAAGCCTGATGACTGACGTCAACCTTGTCGAGTTTGGTTGAGCCGAGGTAGTTGGCAAGAGTGGTCGGAATAACAAAGTAGCCGTCGGAGAGTCCCTGCATCAGGGCGGATGCCCCGAGACGGTTGGCACCGTGGTCGGAGAAGTTGGCCTCACCGAGCACATGCAGACCGGGGATCGTGGACTGAAGGTTATAGTCCACCCACAAGCCACCCATGGTGTAGTGCACGGCCGGATAAATCCGCATCGGGACTTTGTACGGATTTTCGCCGGTAATTTTTTCGTACATTTGAAAAAGGTTGCCGTATTTGCCTTCGATGACCGGACGCCCGTCGCGTTTGATGGCTGCAGCGAAATCAAGATAAACCGCGAGCTTGGTATTTCCTACGCCGCGTCCCTCGTCACAGACAAACTTGGCCGCGCGCGACGCGATGTCGCGCGGTGCGAGGTTGCCGAAACTCGGATAGATGCGTTCAAGGTAATAATCGCGTTCGTCTTCAGGAATAAGGTCGGGTGAACGTGCGTCGGTGCCGTTCTTGGGTACCCATACGCGACCGTCGTTGCGCAGTGACTCTGACATTAACGTCAGCTTGCTCTGATAGTCTCCCGACACCGGAATGCAGGTCGGGTGAATCTGGGTAAAACACGGATTGCCGAATGCAGCTCCGCGTTTGTGGGCACGCCAAATTGCGGTTGCGTTCGACCATTTTGCGTTCGTCGAGAGATAAAAGACGTTGCCGTATCCGCCGGTCGCCAGAATCACCGCATCTGCAGCGTGGGATTCAATTTCTCCGGTCAGAACATTACGGCAGATCACTCCGCGCGCTTTTCCGTCGACGAGAACAAGATCGAGCATCTCGCGGAAATTCAGCAGTTCAACTTTTTTGGCATCAACCTGCCGCATCATGGCGGAGTAGGCGCCCAGCAGCAGCTGCTGTCCGGTTTGGCCGCGTGCATAAAAGGTTCGCGAAACCTGCGCACCGCCGAAACTGCGGTTTGCCAGAAGGCCGCCGTATTCGCGCGCAAAGGGAACACCGAGTGCGACGCAATGGTCGATAATCTTCACGGAGTTTTCGGCAAGGCGATGAACATTGGCTTCGCGTGCACGAAAGTCGCCGCCCTTGATGGTGTCGTAAAACAAACGGTAAACCGAATCTCCGTCGTTTTGGTAGTTCTTTGCCGCGTTGATACCGCCCTGCGCGGCAATCGAGTGCGCGCGTCGCGGGGAGTCATGAATGCAGAGAGTCTTTACGTTGTAGCCGAGTTCGGCGAGTGATGCAGACGCCGAGGCACCCGCCAGACCGGTTCCGACGACGATGACGCTGAATTTGCGGCGGTTGGCAGGGTTGACCAGTTTGGATTCAAACTGGTGGTTGGTCCACTTCTCTGAAATATGGCCGCTTGGGATTTTTGAGTCCAGATTCATTTATCACCCCTACTCAGAAAATGAACACATAAAGAGGGACGGCAAGAAAACCGAGTGCAACGACAATTGCGTACGCCCAGCCGAACATCTTTATCGCGTTGTTGAATTTCGGATGGTTCAGACCGAGAGTCTGAAAACTCGAAGCAACTCCGTGATAGAGATGCAATCCGACCAGAACGAGGCAGATCCCGTACCACGCGACGTAACCGGGCTTTTCAAAGCACTCGATGACGAGCTGGTGAATGTCGCGCACCTTGATACCGTCCAGAACAACATCCGCACCGTCTTTGCTGTAGGCGTAGTACTGGCCGTACTTGAAGGTCACGAGGTGAAGAATCAGGAAGACAAGGGTGATCGTTCCCGACCAAATCATGCTCTTAGAAGAGAGCGATGCTCCCTTCGCACTCTTCGGGGTGACCGCATAAAGCGTTGGTTTGGTCCGGTTATTGCGAAGTTTGAGGCTGATGCCGGTAAATGCATGTGCGCCGATGAAAATCACGAGCGCCGCCTCGGCAAGGTAAATCAACGGATTGGTAATCAGCTTGTGGCTGTATACGTTGTAGGCGTCCTTGCCTGCAAAAATGAGCAGGTTGCCGATCATGTGAGTGAGAACAAACAGAACCCAAACAAGTCCGCTGACGGCCATAATGTACTTGCGGCCGATCGAGCTGCTCATGTACTTCAGGATACCCTGACTCATGCGGCACTCCTCCTTACAAAACGCGTAAATTTAAATTGCAGCTGCTGCAAAGCATCATTCAACCGTCAGCTCTGCGCAACTCAATCTTTTAAACTTTCAATGCATTGTCTTAGTGTTCCGGCGATAAACGGCATCTGATTCGAGAGCGAGCAAGGCACCGGTTGACATTAATCAATAAGGCCGATGGCAAACATCAAGAAATAACGCAGAAGAGCCTTAAAACAGCCGGAAGCAGAAACAAAAGTCTGACATCAGAGAGTGCACTTTGCCCCTTCACGCTCCATCACCTTTGCCAGCTTGGCTGTGATATCCGACTTGAGCGGCCGATGCGTCAGGGCAACTTTTTCACTGACGAGCTCAGCCCTGAATCCTTCAGGACGGGGCTCAATTTTATACTTGAGTTCAGTTGTCCCCAGTTTCGAAAAGATAACTCTCAGCTCCTGACCTTCCAGAGCGAATTTTGTGATCGATCCCAAATCACGGCCCTGCAGTGCAGCTTCCACCCGTTTTACAAACTCGGAGATCGTTCCGGACGCGCTTTCAAAGTTCTTCACTTGGGACCCCCTGCAACAATTTCTTTTACAAGTTCATCAAAAGCGACGACCTTTTCAACTTCCACGCCGTCGAGAGCTTTAATCGCCGACAAAGCCGAATCACTCGGATTGCCGAAGACCACCAAAACCGGAAGAGTTCCGGCTTTAATCTGCGAACCAAGCAGGCTGTTGATTGGTCTGACGTCTTTTTCCTGCTCCAGCCTGACTAAACTGCTTTCAAGTGAAACGGGATTTGGCAGCGTTTGGGACTGGATGTCGTCAAGGAATTCTTCGACCTTGTCAAAAACCGTCAGCTCAGCGGCAAGTGTATTGTTAATGCGGGAAATTCTCGCGTTCTCAAGCTCATCTGCGGATATGCCCTTGGATGCGAATGTTTCCCAAGTCTTGGTGGCCAGCTGTACAGCCTCAACGAAGCGATCGTTCGGACTCTGAAAATTCAGACGCCACGCGCCGGCATTCGTGTTGGGTTCAATAACTTCGGGGTCAAAAGACGCATTCGGACTGTATGAAAGTCCTGAGTCTGCCCTCATCGCCTTGGAAAAACGGTCGTTGCCGATAACTCCGCCCGACGAACTGAACACTTCCTTGAGAAGAGTCATCCGTGTGCGTTCAATGCGGTTCAGTTTTCCGATGTGAGGCAGATAATACCGCAAAGAGAGCGTGCACTGACTGAGATCGGGCTTGCGAATAATCGTCATGCGGAGTTTGCCGCTGCCCGCGGGTTTCAGACGATCCGGCATCCAGCTGTAGCTGACCGGCGCAAGCCTCGGTATTTTGCGAATGAGATCTGCAACACTCTTTTCGTGTTTGGAATTCACGCTGCCGGAAAGAACGACGTTGAGGCCGGCGCGATTAATGAGCAGACCGGCAATCTGCCTGACCTTGTCCTGAGTGACTTTGTCAATTTCGGGCTTCGACATGCGGGCAAGCGCGTGCGCAAAATAGTGTTCCGCTCCGAAAGCAAGACGGATTGCCTCCTGTTCGATGAAACGCCCTTGCTTGCGCGCGCTTCCTCCGTCCAGCACGGCCTGAAAGCCGTCGCTTTGTTCCATTTTCCAGATCTCGAGCGCGTCTCGGTCGAAGCGCGGCCGCAGAAGCATATCCTCGAGAGCCGCAACCGCAGTTCCGAAATCTGTGGAGAGAACTTCAATTGTAATCAGAAATTGCCCGAGCGGGCTGGTTGTTGTCGTGACCTGAATGCCGTTGTCGGCAAGGTGTTTTTGCAATTCTTCATAATTGCGCGCTCCGGCTCCGCCCTGAAGAAACATGTCGACCGTCGCGCTCAGGTTCGTCCGCCATTCTCTCGGCAGGTTGTAGACCCCCGTTTGAAACAGAAAATCAATCCTGATTTTTTTGCCTGTTTCCGCCGGAATTGTGTACAGCGCCGCACCGCCGTCAACGGGTGTGCGCGAAAAATTGAGAGACGGCCAATTGATGCTGCGCCAGTTTAACTGAACAGGCTTGCCGAGCACGGCCGGCCGCTGATTGTTGAGCCCTGCCGCTCCGCTTCCGGATTGGGCTGCGGCTTTGGTCGCAGTTCCGCACAGAGCAAGCACAACCGCAACTGCAGGTACAAGGTGACGCAGACAAACCGAGGGCAGCGATTGATGTGTTTTTACCTTGTATTTCTTCATATTTGTTCTCAATTCTGCGCCGTATTTTTTTCAAATTCGCTGCATGGAACGGATTTGCCTGCAGCAGTCACTCCCGTACGGAACGACTTTTTTTGAGCGAAGGCATCTTTGCCCCACGCCTGAAAATCTTTGGTGGTCAGCGAGGTTATTATTTTCTTTGTTTGTGCGGGAATTTTGAAATCCCCGTGGAAGAACTCGTTCCATTCGTAGAATTCGGCCAGACTCGTCATTTTTTGGGCGACCTCGGACTCTTCGACTTCGCTCTGTTTCAGTATGACTTTCTTGATCTCAGGGGTCAGTTGCCGGCTTAAAGCGGCATTCAGTTCGGTGTAAAAATAATCACGTGCGGCAGCAAAAGATTGATCCTTGGAGAGTTTAAACCACGCGACGTAGGGCTGTGATGATTTTTGCCATGTTGTTTTGTAGAGAAAGAACGAAGTCGCAAGTTTGCGCTTTGTCATCCGCCGCTGGAGCGTTCCTTCGGGGTGGTCGTTGAGAATTTGCATCAGAATTTGGGTCAGCAGCGCAGAACGGAAAGAATTGTCGGCAGACGGAAAAATAATCGTGTGCTGTTCTTCAAAAACATTTTCGCTGCAGACAAATTCTTTGCCGGCAACTTCTTTTTCGGGCCGATCAGCAAGACGCGGGGGCTGATTTTTGACTTTTCCGCTCCAGTCAGAAAATGCGTCGTTGACTTTCTGCAAAACCGTTTCAACTTTAAAAGGCCCGCCGACGGTCAGCTGCGCATTGTCCGGAGTGTAAAAGTCTCGGTAAAAATTGCGTGCCTCGGCAATCGACATCTGCTGCACGTCAATGCGCGCACCAATGGTCATCCACTCATAGGGAGTGCCTTTGTAGGCGGCTCTTCGGACGATCTCCTGCCCCCTCTGCTGCGGATCGTTTTCATAACGGAGTCTGCGTTCCGAAATCACGGCTCCCTTTTCGGTCGTGAAGTAGGGATCCTGCAAATCAAGAAGCTTGAACCGCTGGGATTCAAGTTCGAGCATTTTGTCCAGCGCAGGTCCGGGGAAATTGGATTCGTAAACCACATAGTCGGTGCTGGTTGCGGCATTGCCGCGGCCGCCGACACCGGCCAGAATCCGGTCGTAGTGACCTTCCGGTGAGACCTGAGTTTTGCGAAACATCATGTGTTCAAAAAAATGGGCAAGTCCGGTTGTCCCGAGACGCTCCCGATTGCTTCCGGCATCCAGTTTTATTCTGAGCGTTGCAAGCGGATTTCGGGAGTCGGGCAAAATAAGAACCTTGAGCCCGTTCGCTAGTTTGAATTTGTAAAGATCCGGAGTTCCTTCGATAGCCTTGCCGTAGCCGAGCATTGAAACACCTGCCGGAAGTCGGATGTCGGGCACCGGCTCTTTTGGGCTTCGTGCGGCAGCGGCAACGGCCGGCAAAAGAATGGCCGACGATGCGGCATGCAGGAATATGCGCAGCGTTGAGCTGCAATTCATGTGAGATCTCCCGCAATAAATATTTTTTGTTCAACGCTTTTGGGTCAGACCAAGGCTGCGCAGACGCTGTCCGCGCTCCAGTCGCGCCCGTATCTGAACAGTTTGTTCTGCCAAATCGGGTTTGCCAAGCAGTGCGAACATATTTGTTTTGTAGGCCTCAACGCCGGGCTGATCGAAAGGATTGACACCGCGGGCCAGTCCGCCGACACCGCATGCAAACATATTCATGTACAGCCAGTAGCCCAGCCAAAACGGAGACAACTCGGGGATGTCCCATATGAGCGTCGGCACACCGCCGTCAGCGTGCGCAAGGCTTGTACCGGAAATCGCTTCGTGCTGGACCTGTTCAAGGTTCTGACCGGTGAGGTAATCAAAACCGTCGGCGAGTCCGGCCTGCGGAATACGAATTTTTCTTTTTTGGGCTCCTCGGCTCAACGAAGATTCGTCGAGAACTCTCAGGTGAGTTGCAAACAGATGCCGCTCGCCCTCCTGAAAATATTGCCCCATCGAATGAAGGTCGGTTGTGAATTGCGCGCTTGCGGGGAACAGACCCGTGTTGCCTTTGCCGTCACTTTCGCCGAACAGCTGTTTCCACCATTCACCGACGGCGCGCAGTTTTGGAGTCCAGTGGCACAGGGCTTCAATCTTGTAGCCCTCTTTATAAAGCGCATTGCGGATTGCCGCGTAACAGAGCGCCGGATTGCTTTCGGGAGCTTCATTTTTTTCGCCGACGGCATCCAGACGGGCCTGCCGTGCGCCTTCAAGAAATTCGTTCACGTTAATTCCGGCAACCGCCAGCGGCAGCAGGCCGACAGCCGTGAAAATCGAGTAGCGTCCGCCGATGTTGCGGGGAATGCTGAGCGCAGGATAGCCGTGGGTTTGAGAGAGTTTCAGCAGCGTTCCGCTTTCGGGGTCGGTGATCGCAAAGATTCTTGCAGATGCTTCGCGGGCGCCGAAGCGATCGTCCAAATACTGCTTGAGAACGCGGAAAGCCAATGCCGGTTCAGTGGTTGTTCCTGATTTTGAAACGACCAGCAGGCTGGGGGAAAATTGGTCCAGCACATCGAGAAGTTCATTGAGTTCGTCGGTCGCAACATGATGACCTGCCCAAAACAATACCGGCCTGCGTTGAAATTGTGTCGGATTGGCGATGGCAAAGCTGTGCGTCAGCGCCTCGTAAACCGCCTTTGTTCCGAGCAGACTTCCTCCGATTCCGACAACCACAAGAGCATCGGAGTGCGAGGCAATCCTTTCGGAGAGCGTTTTGACATCCGTCAGGAGTTTGGGTGCATGGTCTTCAACCCAATGGACCCAGCCCATAAAATCTGAGCCTTTGCCGCTGCCGGCGCACAGTGAGCGTTTGGCGGCAATGATTTGCGGCATGGTGTCGTTGAGTTGTCTCTCAAGGGGGATGACATCGTGGGCCTTGGTCCAATCGAGTGCGATTCGTTTGCTGTCTGCCGTGGGCATCTTCTGTGACCTCGTGCTGGAAATGAGGTGTGGAAACGGTTAGAAGTTCTAACAGTGAGTTTTGAGGTAAGCAATCGAAAGGACCTTTGATGACTTCGGGCGGACACCGGCGGTTTAGAAACGTTTTGATGGCGGGATTGCCGGGGGTGGGAAAATCAACATTTGGCAAAGTTTATGCACAAATGTCGCGCACCGAGTTTGTCGAATTGGACAAATACGTCGAAAAACTTGCCGGAAAGTCCGTGACCGAAATTTTTGCGCAGGATGGCGAGGCCGCATTCAGAGATCTGGAAGCGCAGTGTCTGGAGCGTCTTCTTCGCCGTCAGCGCTGCACAATTGCCTTGGGCGGCGGTACTCTGAGTCATCCTGAGTCGCTGGCTCTCGCGAAGGAACTCGGTTGCATTGTTTTATTGACAGCTCCTGTGCCGGTTATCGCCGAACGGTTGTGGCCTTCAAAAAATAATCGTCCGCTGCTGGCGGATTGCCGGACCAAGGAAGAGCTTGCAGAACGTCTGCAGCAGCTTCTCGATGATCGCCAAACGAGTTATTCCCAAGCAGATATTGCACTTGAAACATCGTTCAGCTCAGCAGACACGCTTAAAATAGAACTGGGCTGGCTGGAGAGTCATCTGCTGTCCGAAAAAGCCGAAGAACCCGATCAGCAAGTCCTCGAAAACTCTTTGCCGCGCTTGCCGCTCCGACCGATTCCTGTGGCAGACGTCTCGTATCGTTCACCGCGAGAGCAAAGGAGCGGAAAAGAACTTAACGACCGGATGGAGCGCCTGCTGAAAGCTCAACGTCATAAAGATCGCTCCGATCGGCGGGAGCGTCCGGATAAAAAAGACAAACCCAAAAAGCAGCAGCAGGCGAATTCTCCAAGGCCGGTTTCTTCTTCTGAAAATGAGCTTTCAATGCCGGCATCACAGCAGGGACCCGTGCCGCTTGATCATTCCGGTCCGAGGCCTGCGTCACAGGGGCCCGCTCCGCGCGAAAATTCCGGCCCGAAACCGTCGTCGCAGGGGCCGTCTCCACGCGAAAATTCCGGCCCGAAACCCTCGTCACAGGGGCCGTCTCCGCGCGAAAATTCCGGCCCGAAACCGTCGTCACAGGGACCATCTCCGCGCGAAAATTCCGGTCCGAAACCGGCATCGCAGGGACCCGTTCCGCGCGAAAATTCCGGTCCGAAACCGGCATCGCAGGGACCCGTTCCGCGCGAAAATTCCGGTCCGAAGCCTGCAACGCAGGGACCGGTTCCGCGCGACAATGCCGGAGCACGGGCTGTATCTTCGGGGCCCGTTCCTCGGTCGGCGGACCCTTCATCTGAGCCGGCTGCACAACCGGTTGAGCAGGACCGTCAGGAGCCTTCAACCAAAGATTAATTTTGTGCGAAGCGAGCCCAGCTGCGCAGATATGTGTATCCCATTTTCAGCTGGTAATCGTTTTTCAGGGCCGCAGGCCATTGATCAATGTCGCTTGCAAAACCCAAATTTGCTTTGGTTGAAGTGAGATCGTTCGCTTCAATGTGGCCTTCGAGGTCAACTTCTTTTCGGCCGGATTTGGGTTGCTGGGGCTGTTGTTGTTGTTGTTCATCCTCTTTGACGATGTCGCTGCTTGTCGCCTGATTGGCTTTGATTGCAGACCGCATATTGGGGCTTGCGGGAAGTGTGACGTCGGGAAGAATTCCTTTGGCCTGAATACTGCGGCCGTTGGGCGTGTAATAGCGCGCGACGGTCATTTTGAGCCCCGCACCGTTGGGCAGAGGAATAATCGATTGCACGCTTCCTTTGCCGAAGGTCGGCATCCCGACGACAAGAGCGCGGTTGTGGTCCTGCAGCGCACCCGCAACAATTTCCGAAGCGCTGGCTGAAGCTTCGTTTACGAGAACAACCATCGGCATATACGGATGGGTTTGCCGTTTGCTCGCGTATTCAACTTCCTGCCTTGCTCGGTCGCGTCCGACGGTTGAAACAATAATGCCCGAATCAAGAAAGAGATCGGTCAGCCGGACCGCCTGATCCAGAAGTCCTCCCGGATTGCTTCTCAGGTCGAGAATGAGTCCGCGCAATTTGCCGCCCGATTCAGCCTCGTATTTTCTGATTGCTTTATCGACTTGGTCGCTTGTGTCTTCCTGAAAGACTCCCACGCGGACATAGGCGTAGCCCTTGGAAAGTTGTTGATGAGAAACACTCACACTCTTGATAATTTCTCTGACAATCTGCAGGCTGCGCGGTTTGGGTTGCACCACCTTACCGCGGACGTTCTCATTGGCAGGCTGAATCTCAAGTTTGACCGTAGAACCGGGAAGCCCGCGAAGTTTTCCGAGTGCCTCTTCGATATTGGTTTTTGTAACCTGCAGGCCGTCGACTGCCGTGATAGTGTCACCGATCTGAAGTTTTGCCTTTGCGGCAGGTGTGTCGGGCAGAACTTCGATGATTTCAAGCCTCCCGTTTTGTTGCGTCAGGACGACTCCCACGCCTCCGAATTTACCCGATGTGTCATTGGTGATTTCACGGAGCTGCTGAGCGGGCAGATAAGTGGTGTGCGGGTCGAGCGATGAGACCATGCCTTTGAGAGCCCGTTCGATCAGTGCTTCACTGGAAACTGCTTTTTCGTCCACGTACATGGTTTCCAAGTGGTTCAGGACTCTTGAAAACGCCTCCAAAGACTGAAACTTGCGGTTTCGGCTCTCAAGGGTTTCTGCCGGAGATTCCTGTTTTGCAGGAGCTGCTGACTTCTCAGTTTCATTCGGTTTTTTGGTTTCAGGAGCTGCAAAGGCTCGATAAGAATAAGTATTTCCGACGATAACGGCCGGAACGAAGAAAGAAAGAGTGATTTGCCGCAACAGGAAGCTTCGCATGTGTCCGCACTCCGAATTTTTTCCAATTTTGACTGGGTGTTGGGCGATGGTCAAGAGGGGATTTGTTTTTGAGGAATTAAGAAAACTAAACTTTATAATCAGCAGTTCCGAATAGTTTCTCATGTGGGGGAATCTGTACATGCTGTTCACCGGTGCGGTAAAATTTCGTTTATTGTTGGTGCTGAGTTGTGCCGCCATGGGAGCTGTAACGGTTTCGTGCGGCGGACCGCAGGGGCCTGAACTCGGTTCCGAAAAGCAGCGCAGCCTTGAGTCAGGTTCCGGACAAATGCCGGCCGGTTCATTACCTGCCGCAAGTTCGTCCGGTGAACGCACATCTGAACTTACCGATGCCGTCCGATTCAAATTATTTTCCAAACCTCTTGATCCTTTGACAATTCAAAAAGGCGGGAATGTTAAATTTGCTCTTCCCCTGACGGAAGAGGTCATCAGTTCCGGTATTTTGAAATCTGCGGAATTCAGAGTGACTGCAGAGGGTGTCACAGGAAGCATTATTCAAGGCAAAACGCTGAGTGTGAACGTCGGCGAAGATGCTGCCGAGGGGCGTTATATCGCCCGCTTGGTCTTCAGGTTATCCAACGGCCGCGAGTCCGTTCAGAATTTGCAGCTCAGCGTGATACCTTGAGCGTTCTGAAAATTTTCAGGATAGTTTCGGGGCTCAGCTCTTCGGGCCTTTGAGTCAGTTTTATTCCCCAATCTTTTTCGGCGCTGGCTTCGATTTGCGCCGCATCAATTTCACCGGCTTGCCGGCCGGACATTTCGTGCGCAGCGTGAAGCAAAGTTTTTCTAAGCATTTTTCGCCGCGCGCTGAAGAGTGTTGCGGTGAATTTTCCGAATTCTTCCAATTCGCCGGCGGCTATCAGCGGATTTTCCAACGGCATAAGGGCGACAACAGCCGAATCGACTTTCGGAGGCGGTACGAACGCTCTGGCCGGAGCAACCAGCACCTGTTCCACCTCGCAGGTCAGCTGCGTCCGAACAGTCAGCCTGCCGTACTGACTTTGGCCGGGGCCGGATGCGAGCCTTTCCGCGACCTCTTTTTGGACCATCAGAATCGCCGCAGAAAATAATTTTTGCCGGCCGAGAAACCAAAGCAGAATATCACTTGTGATGTAGTAAGGAATATTTCCTATGCAAAGCGGCCGGCATGAAAGCTGTTGAATGAAAGGTTCGGCATCGAAGCGCAACACGTCGGTTTCGACGACGCTCAGCCGGCCTTTGAACTCTTCGCCCAAGGTGGTCATCAGTCCGTCAACGGCCCGTTTGTCTTTTTCGAGCGCAATGACTTTCCAGCCCGCATCAAGCAGACCGCGCGTCAGCGCGCCGGAGCCGGGGCCGATTTCAAGACATGTTCCCCCCGACTGGTCAAAATGAACTTTTGAACGGGCGACAATTTGGGCAATGATCGACTTGTCTGCCAGAAAGTTTTGTCCCAGATTTTTTCGCGTTTCCAAATCGAAGGCAAAATGTTCTGCCTGAGCAAGCCGGCTGTTTTTCTTCATCATCAAGCCTTTATGTTTGGTAGGGATAACGGGAAAACGGATGCGGGACTTTCAGTTGCGTTTCGGGAATCAGCGCTTGCAGCCCAATCATTGTTGCATTGTCCGAGCACAGGCTCATGGGAGCAAAGCGCACGGGCAAATATGTTGCTTCGGAAATTTTTCGCCTGAAGATTTGATTTGCCGCAACGCCACCTGCCACGAGCACTGATTTGACCGCAGGAAAGTCTTCCAGTGCGTTTTTAAGCCGATCGCACAACTGTCCGACGGCGGCGTCTTGAAAAGCAGCAGCGATGCGGGACTTAACTTCAGGCGGCAGGCTTGCGCCCTGAATGCGGCCCTGCGGGAACCCCAATTCTCTGCGCACACAGTCGAGAACCTGTGTTTTAAGTCCGCTGTAACTGAATCCATAGCGGTTTTTTTTGTCGGAGAGTGTTGATGCAAACTTAAAATTGACCGCCTCCGGCAATGCCTGTGAAGCCAACTTTTCGATCTGCGGTCCCCCCGGATAAGGGAGGCCCAGAAGCTTGCCGACTTTGTCGAAGGCCTCGCCGCAGGCATCGTCTGCCGTATGTCCCAACAGGAGTCTTTCGGACGGAGAGTGAAGCAGACTCATGTGACAATGACCTCCGCTGACCGTTAAAGCCAGAGCCGGAAATGCGGGAAGGTCAATTTCCATCCACTGACCGCAATCGTGCTCCGGATTAAAATTCCGCAACAACAGAGCCGGAGCCAGATGAGCGTCCACATGATTCACGCCGGCAAGCGGTTTACCGAGAGCGATGGATAAGCCCTGCGCAAACAACGAACCGACCATCAATGCTCCGATGAGTCCGGGCCCGAGTGTGACAGCGACCGAATCAAGGTTTTCAGGCTTCAACTTAGCCTGTTCAAAAGCTGTTTGGGCAAGCGGTGTGATTTTGAGCAGATGGTCGCGCGCGGCAACTTCGGGGACAACGCCGCCGAATGCGAGGTGTGAAGTTTGACTTTCAACGATATGAGCAAGAATTTTAACGCGCTCGGGCAGACTGTCAGGTGCGGATAATGAAGACTCGGCCTGAATGACGGAAATTGAAGTTTCGTCGCATGAGGTTTCGACGGCAAGCAGAGTACGACGGGTGAACACCTAAACTCCCAAACGAGACAACCGCTCTTTTGATGCTTTGCATTCCTCGCGGTCGGGGAAGAGCCGGACACATTCCGAATAGAGGGCTTTTGCGGCCCTGAGATGCTTCAAATACACACAGCTGTCACCGGCGAGCAAGAGAGCCCTCGGTTTTCTTTCGAATGCGGGATACTTCTCAATAATTTCCATCAGATCGATTGCGGCTTTGTCATAGTTCTGCATTTGAAAGTTGGCTTCCGCCCGAAATTCCATGGCCAGTGTTTTCAACTGTTCCGAGGCAGAATTGCCGATGATGTTGGTCGCAAGTTTGACGACTTGTTTGTAGTCTTTTTGGCTGTATGCCGAACCCAAAACTTTGGTCAGTTCATTTTTCGACTTGACAGCCGGAGGAGCTTTGGAGCGGACGTTCGCCGGATGCGCGTCTCTGGCAAGCAGTTCGGTTTTGGTCAGGCGTTTTTCAACTTTGTTCTGCCAATCTTCCAATTCTGACAGCTTTACAGTTGAGGACTCGTCCGTGAGCGGCTTTACGTTCAGTCCGCCGGTTGTTGCCCCTTCCTGAATCCGCGTCATTTTAACGCGCAGTTCATCGACCGCGCCTTGTGTCATTGTGAGCTGGCGGCGAACTTCGTCGAGCTCATTTTTGGCTGTGAGAAATTTTCGCGGCAGTTCCTCAGTTGTGTTTTTTACCGCATCGACCGTCTGCTCGCGGAGCTGCACCCGCTTTTCCATTTCGATCAGTCTGAGTTCCATGGATTTAAGTTGGGCATTTATTTCCTCTTCCCGCTTTGAGGTCATACATGCCGGCAGAAGCAGGCAGGCAAGCGGGAAAGCAAGACACGAAAGCATTTTTCCGTTGATATTTTTTCGTGGGGAAGCGTATTTTTTAAACATTGCCTTTTCCCAACCTTGTCAAAACTAAGTCACGCAATTGTCAATGTCGCAAAGAGGGCTTGAGGTCCCGCAGTTTGTCACCATACCCTCTTGAAGAGGACGGTTTGTGCTTTACTCCAAGAGACTGCCGCAGACCACCTTCGGATTCGTCGCAGTGCGTTTTCGGAGAACCGCTGTCAGTGTAAAGCAATTCTGCCGTTATTGAAACGATTGAGAGGCTGAATTTATGCAATTTTTGCAAAAATCAAGATTCCTGCTGGATGGGCTCAACGCCATCATGAACGATGCCCGTGAGCTTCCCGAAGCAGTGCGCGGGAAAGATCCGGCAGCTCAGTCGGCAGTCGAAGTTCTGTTTCTTTATCCGGGAGTGAAAGCGGTTTTGCTGCACAGGGTCTCACACTCTTTGTGGCAGATGAATGCGAAATTTGCTGCCCGTATGCTCTCCGAGGTGAGCCGCGCGATGACGGGTGTCGAAATCCATCCGGCAGCCGAAGTCGGCAGAAGAGTGGTCATCGACCACGGAATGGGCACGGTGATCGGAGAAACGGCAGTCGTCGGTGACGATTGCCTGATTTTTCAAAATGTCACTTTGGGCAGTTCGCGGTACAGGCAGGGAAGACGGCATCCGACTCTCGAACGCGGAGTGATTGTGGGTGTCGGCGCGACGGTCATCGGTGCTGTGCGGATCGGCGAAGAGGCGAAGATTGGGGCAGGTGCGGTGGTGGTTTCAGACGTTGAACCCAACACGACGGTCACAGGAATTCCCGCGTCTCCGAAAAGGAAAAATCCGCCTGAAATCCGCAATGGCGCAACTCTGCCTCTGCGCAGAGGTCAGCAGAAATCGCATCAGCATCAGGGCCGCGAATAGGTTCAGGGAGTTGCAGGGGCTGCGGGTTGGGTGGTCGGTGACCCCTCGCCGCCGGCCGCCGCCGGCTCTTCCGAGGGAGCATAATCCGTCGGCGTATCGTACAGAATTTTGATGTCCACCCTGCGGTTCATGCTCCGGTCCTTGGGAGTGTCATTGGATGCGACAGGGCGTGAATCCGCAAAACCCGCAGCGTAGATCGATTTGGGATTGTATTGATGTTTGGAGATGAAGTGCCGCACGACCGCCGATGCACGGGCAGCGCTGAGTTCCCAGTTCGTCATTCCGTTCATGTTAAACGGCAAATTGTCCGTATGTCCTTCGACCCGCACCTGACGCCCGATATTTTTTACGGCAGCGGCCACTCCGTCGAGGACAGTCCTTGCTTCATTGGTCAGGGTTGTTTCGTTCGGATTGAAAAACTTTCGGGCCAGCAGAGTGACTCTGATACCGTCATTGTCGCGGTTGACAAAGACGACCCTGTCTTCCGGTTTCTGATTTTGAGCCTGCGGAAAGTCTTTGGAACCATAGAGCCGCTCCGAAATTTCCCGCTCGAGCTTTTGGCTGTCCGCTGAAATGATTGCTGCCATTTCGCGCCGTGTGCGGGTAGAAACTTGTTCCCTGTTGGTATTTCCTTTTGTGAATTTGAAGATGCCCTTCTTCATGTCAAACCCGCGCGGAGTTCCTTCGGGCATCGTTTCGTCGTCGAACTCGTTGGCAAAAGCCTTTTGAATTGAGATTTCAACTTTTTTCGCTTTTGACTTGTCGAGGTTTGCCATGGCGTACAAAACCACAAAGAGCGCAAACAACAGCGTCATCATGTCCGCAAATGCGACCAGCCACCGCTCGTGGTTTTCAAATTCCGGGCATTTTTGTTTCTTGGCCATGCTCTTATCCTTTGCCGTGTTCCGGAATCAGCGGAGAGCCTTCAGTCAAAATCAGTGTCCGTGCATGCCGCGCAATCTTTCGGCCAGTACTTTCGGGCTGTGGCTTTGTGCAATGCCCAATACGCCAATCATTGCCATTTCGCGTGCAACTTTTTTGTGGTGGCACATGCGTTTGATTTTTTTTCCGGCCGGCAGGGCAAACAGGTTGGCAATCGCCACGCCGTAAATCGTTGCAATAAACGCGGTAGCGATTCCGGGACCGATCGCGTCGGGGTTACTGAGGTTGGCCATAACCACCATGAGTCCAAGCACGGCGCCGATGATTCCCACTGTCGGTGAAAACGCTCCGGCGTCTTCCCAAAATTTTGCGGCAATTTCCTCTTCTTCGTAAAGGAGCGCAATTTCGCCTTCAAGAACTTCCTGAATGACGTGAGGCTCTGTGTTGTCCACCAGCATCTGAATGCCTTTGGCAAGGAACGGGTCGGTCAGGTTGGCAACTTCTTTTTCCAGAGCCAGAAATCCGTCTTTACGTGCAAGCTGCGCCAGTCTTTCCACGTCCGTGATGAGCTGTTCAACATTGATTTGCGGGCCTTTGAGGAACATTCCGAGTGATTTGAACGAATGGATCATGTCGGCCATCGGATAGGCAACCGTCACAGCTGCGAAGGTTCCCAAACCCACGATCATCAGAGCCGAACCACCCCAAAGTGCAATAATGGGAAGGCCTTTCAACATGGCTGTGCCGAAAATGGCGACGATCCCGAAAATGGGACCGAGAATACTTGAAAGCTCCATGACCTTTCCCCCAGCGCAATCCACTAAAATCCTATCAGATTCAGAGCAGGCAAGGGGTAGGGCTTTTGACGCTGAAGACGGCGCTCAGATTAATCGCGGAAGAGGTTTTTCAGAACAAAGAAAACATTTTCCTTACGCTCGGCAAGTCGCCTCGAATAGTAGGCTTGCCACTGTTCGCCGTAAGGCAGATAAATGGTCATGTTGTGGCCCTCACCGGCAATTGATTCCCATGTTTTTGCCCGCATTCCGTACAACATCTGAAATTCGTAACGTTCAGCCGGAACACGCCCGCCGGCGATCTCCTGTTTGCAAAAGTTGATGAGCTCGTCGTCATGCGTCGCAAGGCAAACCCGTTTGGCCTCTTTAAGAAGCCGACTTGCGAGTTTTTTGTAGTTTTCGACAATTGCCGGCATCTTTTGCAGCGCATGTTCCGGTTTCTCTTTGTACGCACCCTTGCAAAGGCGGAGTCGGCCGTTAGCCTGCAAAACCCGATCAAGGTCTTTTTCCGTGCGGTGCAGATAAGCCTGCAGCACGATTTCGGGTGAAGCGAATTCCTTTGCCGCTGCTTCGTAAATTCGCAGTGTGCGCTCGGTGTAAGGCGTTCCTTCCATGTCGAGGGCGACGCGGTTTCCAAGTTCATCGGCTTTGCGGAGAATCGTTTTGAGATTTTCAAAACAGACGTCTTCGTTGATATCCAGTCCGAGCATGGTCAGTTTCACGGAGACGTGCGATTTGAGGTTTTGCGCGGCAATGCGTCCGAGCATTTCGACGTAATCGCCGGTAAAAGCTTTTGCCTGTTCAAGACTGGTAATGTTTTCGCCGAGCAGATCGAGTGTGACCGCAATATTTTTTGAATTCAGGATGACAACCTGATTCAGGGCTTCGTTGAGTGTTGTTCCGGAGACCCAGCGTTTGGCGTAAAATGGAATTCCCGACATGTCCGTCCTCGAAAAAGAAAAGACGCAGCCGGCTCGACTGCGTCTCCTCATCTTCATCAATTGTTCGGGCAGGTCAAGCCACTAAAAACAGACCATGCCTGAGATTGCTTTTGATCAGCGGCTCTGTGACGGATTGTTCGAGTCACGGAGATCTGTCATGAGCTGGTTGATTCTCTGAATGCTCGATTTGATGCGCTCAAGCCGGCTCGCGAGTTCTTCGTCTCTGCGTCCCGTCGGGACCGAATTGTCAGGAAGATCCATTTCACCCGACAGTACGAAGGTGTCCTGCACCCCGCGGCGTTTGTCGCCGGTCATGGCCTTTTTCATCCGGAAGGCCTGAAGGTCAACGACCACGGCTCCTTCGTCGGATGCCGCAGCGTTTTGTGCAATAGAGAACGACTCGAAGTTATTGTTCTGCATGGTTCACCCCACCAAACCAGAGACCATTGAAGTGTCGTTTGCAGCGGAGCCGGTCCTCCGCATAACACCCTGTTTACTTAATCCGGTAACTCTTCAGCACGTTTTTGTTTGCCTGCTCCCGCTCTTTGCGCAGCCGCTGCTGGTTCACGCGGTTACGCTCTGCGACCTCGGAGAAACCTCCGGGGTTGAGAACCACCGCGGAAGATGCCTGTTGTGAAGACTCACCTCCCCGCGACTGCTGTCCTGTTTTGGCAGGTGTGCGGCGCGAGAACAGGTTGATGACGTTATCCATGTGAATGACTCCTTCAACCAAAGTGCTTCCGTCAGCGGATGCAGTTACGGCGGCTCCGAAAAAGAGCTTGCCTGCGTGGGGTGTAGCAGGGCCCGTGCCAATTCACTGCGTCCAAAAACGGAACCAGTAAAAACGATATGTTGGACTAAAATAAACACTGGGAGACTTGAAAAAGCCTCTGTAAAAAGAGTTTTCACTGACCACCAGTATTGGCGGGTCGTAGCGAAAAAAACGGACCACTTCAAGCACAAGCAAGGGGTTTTTTTTAGTCGCTATGACTATGAAAATTAAGGGTTATTGTCCTGATTACTACCAAGTAACCGTAATCCTGAGGGTAGCCAGAAGGACATCCAGCAGAAGAAAAAGAGTGAGCAGATGTGAGGGTTTTGCAAGCCACTGGGAGGTTTGAGTAATTTTTTTCAAAAAAGAATAACGTCTGTCGAGCGGGGCGAGTCCCACTTCGGGGGCCGAGGCGGGCCTGAGGTCCAAAAGTCGTGCAATATCCCTGCCCGTCAGAAGAAAAACGACACTTAGGATGCTTAACCGCATAACATCATGGGTGATTATTTGTGCAACATTGACTCCGAAAGGCCAGTCTCCCGAATAAATTCTGCAGAACCAGAGGCCTGCGGGAATCAGAAGCAGTACCGTTGCCCATCTCTGAGTTGTTCCGTTTTTTTCGTTTTGAGCAACCGCATTTGCTGCAAAAGTCCACAGGCAAAATGTGAGAAAAACGACTTTAAGTTCCGTTTTAAGCGGCCCGAAATGTGCAGGCAAATGCATAACTGCATAATACATAAGTAATAAGCCGAGGGCCTGTTTGGGAATGGAATTGAACTTGGCAAATTCCCTCAATTCGGCGGCCGCCGCAGTTCGGCCGAGGATTGCAGCCCGCTGTGCGAACACTTCGCGGCCCGAGGAATTGGAGCTTAAAGCATAAACCCAGAGCATTCCCCGCGGCCGGCGGACAACTTCCTGCTCCCAGCGCCCGACCTGAGTCCAATCGGCGCCGACAGCGGGCCAAAACAGAACACGGAACAGAACCGACAAAAACAGCAGAAAAAGCTGACCGGTGGAGAGAGGGGTAAAACTCGTTTGACCGTTGATTGTCATGATGGCCGAGCAGACGGGAAGTGCCGCAACAAGTCCGACGGTCATCGACAAAATCCGCAGAGGTACGGTTGCCGCCTCACCAAAGAGGATGGCGGCGGTCCAAAATCGGCCTCTCAGTTTTTGGGCGGCAGCGTAAAAAAACCGATCACTCAGTAATACAAGGGCTGCGCCAAGCGGCGCCAGCAGTGCCCAAAGCGATGTCACTTGAGAAAGTGGCATTCGTTCAGGATTGAGTTTGAGCCGTCGGGACTTTTCACCAGATTTTCGTCTCTCGAAAGTATCGCGGGCGGGTGGTTTTTTGATTCAAAGAGGGTCACGCCGCAGTGAGGGCATTCAACTTTTGTTTCCGGAACGGGCGCCTGCCCCTCTTCAAAGGCTATGTGAAAACGACGTTTGCAGACGGCGTTGTCAATCTCAATTTTCCGGTAGGTCATTCCCGTCGTCCGAGCTTCGTTCATTTTGGGTGTCCTCCAAGCAGTGACTGATGAGTGGTATCGCACTTCAAACAGCCTTTCAACGCGGGTTGGTTGTCGGAAGCGCATTGAAGGGGTTATAAGGAGCCCAACTTTTTGATTAAGGGGAGGCAACTCAATGGCTACTGGTCTGCTGGCGGGCAAGCGCGGTATCGTTTTCGGCGTGGCAAACAACAAATCTCTGGCGTGGGCGTGTGCTCAGGCCTGCGCAGCCGAGGGAGCTTCACTTGTTTTCAATTTCCTCGGCGCGGCTCAGGAAAAAAGACTCAACGAACTGATCACTGAAATTCCTGATGCCGGCGCCAAGGCCTGTGACTTGTCCAAAGACGACGAGCTCGAAGATTTTTTCAAATGGGTCCGGACGAAATGGGATAATATCGACTTTGTCATCCACTCGGTCGCCTACACCGACAAAGAGTGTCTCAAAGAGCCTTTCGTCAATACGACGCGTCAGCAGTTTCTCTCCACTATGGATGTGTCGGCCTTTACTCTCGTTGCTGCCGCCAAGCATGCTGCTCCGTTGATGCGCAACGGCGGAAGTATCATTTCCATGTCGTATTACGGAGCTGAAAAAGTTGTTCCCAACTACAACGTGATGGGTGTTGCGAAGGCAGCCCTTGAGGCCTGCAGCCGCTATCTGGCCGACGACTTGGGGCCTTCGGGAATCAGGGTCAATTCGATCAGTGCAGGGCCGATTCGTACGCTGTCCTCAAGCGCTATTCCGGGCATGCGCAATATGCTTGATTACAGCCAGAAGTTTTCACCCCTGCGGCGCAATATCACCGGTGAAGATGTTGCACGATCGGCATTGTTTCTTTTGTCGGATTTGGGGTCAGGGGTTACAGGCGAGGTCCTTCACGTCGACTGCGGTTATCATGTGATGGGAATGTTCCGTGAGGAAGCTGCTCCACAAGCCTGATTTTGCGCTGCGCCCGCATCGGAGACGTGCGTGATTCCAAAACTTGACCGGTTGATTTTCGGAGAGATAGCGACGCTCACGCTGGTTATTCTGGCGATTTTGAGCACCGTAATGTTTCTGTTTCGAATATTGACAATGACCGACTATCTGGTTCTGACTCAGGACGGCATTTTTTCGTTGTTGATGTTCATTATTTTTGTCGTCCCGAACATCCTCAAACTGACTTTGCCGCTGTCACTTCTGTTTGCATCGGCAATTGTCTCGATGCGGATGTCGGGTGACAGGGAAGCCGAAGCATGGATGAGTTCGGGCGTCAGTATTCTCCGTTTTTGCAGGGCTCCGCTGATACTTGGACTTGTTTTTGCGCTGTCTGCATCCCTGAGTGCTCTGTGGATGGAACCCTACGCCCGTCAGCAGTGGAGAATTTTCCGCTGGATTCATGCCCGAAAAGGTATTGAATCCATACTTGAAAACCGGCTGCGGGAAAAAACCTTCATTTCGGATCTCTTTTACGGAGGCGGTTCCAAAATAGCCTTGTATGTCGATTCCATTTCGCAGAGCAAAGAGCGATTCAACGGCGTTTTTCTTGGTATCAATGAAGGCAACGGGGAACGTCCTTCACGGGTCCTGACCGCCGCTTCCGGACGTTTGCGGACGGATACCGACAAAGGGAACTACGACTATATATTTGAGTTGTATGACGGGCGGTTGCATCAGCCGACGGCTGCCGGCGGATGGAATGTCGCGAATTTCGACGTCTTCCGGATTTCGCTTGTGAATATGTTTCAGAAGCAATTTGAAATCGGTGCTTTTGATTCCAACGATATGCGTTCTTATTATCCCAAAAGATACATAACCGAATTGAAAGCGCTGAGGCAGCGCTCCGACTGGGGATCAAGTCAGCGCTCGGTCAGAGACCACACTTTTTTTTACGAGCAGATCGCAGTCCCTTTGTCATGTCTGTTCTTTCCGGTCATCGGAGTGTGTCTCGGAATTCAGGACCCGCGCAGGAAAGCGGGTTTTGCATATTTGGGTATTCTGACGGTTGTGTTTGTATTTTATGCACTCATAATGATGAGCCAGCAATTGGCGGTTAAATTTATTGTCATACCTGAAGTGTCACTGATTCTGCCGCTGGTCAGTCTGAGTTTAATGAGTCTGTTCGTCCTGATCTGGAGACAGCGGCATCCGCCGTCAACCTCTGTTCCGGAGTTTTTGACCCGTGAGTTCCGGAAGTTTTCTGCTCCCCGCCGAAAGGGCAATTAAATGATATTTGCCCGATATATGCTTCGTGAATTCATCAAGCTGTATGTTTCAATTTGTTTCGGTTTTTTGATTATTTACTGTGTCATTGATTTTCTGGAAAAAAACACGCGTTACTTTCCAAAATATAATGCGTCCGCTGCGGTTGTTTTTGAATACTACCTTGTGCAGATGCCAAAAATGTTTATCGACATGAGTCCTTTCGGAGTCATGTTCAGCGGTATTCTCACGGCGTGGATCTTTTCAAGGAGCGGCGAAATCGCTGTTCTGCGGGCAGCGGGACAACCTGTCCGCCGAGTCTGTGCTCCTTTGCTTTCAGCCGGCTTCATTATCTCTTTGCTTTGCCTGTTCATCGGTGAATACGTCGTTCCTTCGGCTCTTTTGCAAATGCAGAGAATTGAAAAAGTCAAAATTGAGAAATCCGAACTCTCCAAATTGTTTCTTGAGAGCCAGTGGGTGAGTACGCCCGATTCGATACTGCATTTTCAGAAACTGAATCAGATTGAGCACAGTCTTGTTCAGCCCGAATATGTGGTTTTCCGGAGTCCCAACAACATCGAAAAGATTGTTCACGGCAAGCGGGCGGTTTTTGACGGAAAGCTGGGTACATGGAAACTGACCGAGGCAACTGTCAGCCGGTTCAGCGAATCCGGTGAGCTCGCGCAGATCGAAAAAGTCGACAGCTATGCAACAACAGTTGTTTCGCAGCCGCCCAAACTGCTGCGTGACGGCATATCTTCAGATCTCGTAAGTTTTCGTGAATTGCGGCAAGTATTGCGTGAAGGCACCTCAACCGGCGGAGCGGCGTCGGTCAGGGAAACAGATTTGTTTCAAAAATTGAGCGCCCCCTTTGCAAATCTGCTGTTTGCCTTTTTTGCATTTCCCTTTGCCTTGCGCCGTGAGCGTCAGGCAGATACATATATTGGAATTGTTGCGAGTTTGATTATTGCTGCGGTTTTTTGGGGCAGCTCTGCGGCAATGCGGGCGGTTGCGGTGAACGGGCTGCTCCCCAGTTACGTTGCTGCGTGGGGACCCACGCTCCTCTTTTTGGTTCTTGGAATCGTTGTCATGCTGAGAGTTGATCGGAGAAGTTGATGAAAGATCTGCATTCCATTCTGAAGGCGGTGTCGCGGGGCAAAATGGATGTTTCCAAAGCCGAGACTTTGATTCAGGAGTTGTTTGAAGCCTCATTTGATTCAGGGACGGCGGCAGCCGCCGTTCAAAGCGGGGCAGGTCGCACCGCGCGTAAAAAGTCAGTCAGGCCGGCCGACAAGGGCCGCAGCAAACTGGACTCTTCCCTCAGCAGTCTGGGCGAGAGGATTGGTTTTTCCACCCTGCTCAAAAAATCCCGCGAATTGGGCCGGAAAGTGGAGTTTCGTCCTTCGCAGGAAGGATTCGACAGCAAGCTTTCAATTTTTACGTCCGTCGATGTCAGCTCTGATTCCCGCGCCGAGGGCAATATCGTTTCCGGCTCCCAATGGAAGAATGCTGTTTTTGCAAGTGCCGCAGAACTTTGCGCCAATCACTTTACCTTGTCGCAGGTCAACGGGTTGAATTGCCAGCGTTCCAATTTTTCGCTGAACGAGTTCGGCCTGACAAGGCTGTCAGGACTGACGATTCATGAGTCCCGTTTTGAGAACAACCGGCTTTCCCGCTCGCAAATCTCGGACGTCTCAATTTCCGAAGCTGATTTTACGAACAACAAACTCCTGCGGAGCGAATTGAGCGGCGTGGTTCTCAACGCCAGCCGGTTTGCCGGTTCGGTCTTTTCCTCGACCCGATGGAGTGAAACTGAAATCGACCAGTGTGATATTCAGGGGCTTCGGTTTGAGGATTGTTCGTTCAATGAATGTAAATTTATCAATTGCGAAATTGTTGCGGCAGAGGTCAGGCTGATAAGCGGCTTGCACATCAGCGGCAGGATTTTCGAGGGTCTCAAATCGGTCGATGAATTCCTGACGGCGCTTGAAATAAAGCCAAAGCATGACCAAAATACGGGTCGCCGAGCTTCCGGCCAGTCTCACGACCGGCGGGAAGGCCAAAAGAGAAGGCCGTCTCGGCATTGATTCTTTTATTTTCCGGTGTAGGTAAAGGCCATTCAGTTAAAAAGGGAGCCTAGTATGACGATTCGTGTTGGTATTAATGGTTTTGGTCGTATCGGTCGTTGCGTTGCGCGGGCACTGCTGGCCCACAAGGATGTCGAAATTGTCCTGATCAACGATCTGACCAATGCGGCGACACTGGCTCATCTTCTTAAATACGACTCCGTCCACGGCACAGCCGCGGCTACTGTAGAAGCCCGCGAGAATGCGCTTGTGTTCGGCGGCAAGCCGATTCAGGTGACCGCTATCAGCAACCCTGCTGAAATCCCTTGGGGTTTAAACAAGGTTGACGTTGTTCTTGAGTGCACCGGCCGCTTCACCAAAGGCGAAGAGGTTGCTGCCCATATTCGTGCAGGCGCGCGCAAAGTCATTCTCAGCGCCCCCGGAAAGGCCGTAGACAAGACGATTGTGATCGGTGTCAACGACAACGAATATAAAATCAACGAGCACAACATCCTGAGCAACGGTTCATGCACGACCAACTGTCTTGCTCCGGTGGCGCTCACCCTGAACGACGCCTTCGGAATTCGTAAGGGTTTGATGACGACGATCCACTCGTACACGAACGACCAGCGCATTCTCGACCTGCCGCACTCCGACCTGCGCCGTGCCCGCGCAGCCGCGTTGAGCATGATTCCGACAAGCACCGGAGCAGCAAAGGCTATTTCGGAAGTCATTCCCTCACTCAAGGGCAAACTCAACGGTATCGCCGTGCGTGTTCCTACCCCGAACGTTTCGCTTGTGGATGTGACGTTTGAACTTGAAAAGACTGTAACTGCAGAGCAGGTCAATCAGGCTCTCAAGTCCGCTGCCGAAGGCCGCCTCAAGGGAATTCTCGGTTACAGTACCGAACCTCTGGTCAGCTGCGATTTCAACGGCAGCGCATTTTCAAGCGTGGTTGATGCCGAGTACACGACGGTCATCGGCGACAATATGGTCAAGATCCTTTCGTGGTATGACAATGAAATGGGTTTCAGCAACCGCATGATCGACCTGACCCGTCTGGTTGCAACCGGCAAGCGTTAATTCGGTCCGACCCGAATTCGGATATTAAAAAGGCGTCCCTGAGGACGCTTTTTTTATTTCAGGATTTGTTTTGAAGTCGGGATTGACCGTACCACAGCCGGCGTGATTTTGAGCGGCCCAGTGCCGATTGGGCAAGTTCGGACAAAAGGTCTTCGTACGAGTAACCCGCCGCCTCCGCCATTTTCGGCAGTACACTGTAGTAGTAGGACAGGCCTGCCAGCGGATTTGCCTCCAGCAGCATCGGAATTCCGTTTGAATCGAGTTTCCAGTCGAATCGGGTGAAGTCCTCCAGTCCGGCGCGGATCTGCAGAATTTGCATTGACCTGACGATCGCGGAAGTTACGCTTTCGGGGAGCTCGGGGAAGGTGACCTTTTCACCCATTTCGTCTTTTCCTTTTTGCGCCAGTCCGTATATTCCGCCTTCAACTTCAATTTGAGCAACCGGAAGCATGCGCGGCGGATTATTTCCCACAAAAGCCGAGGTCAGCTCGATACCTGTCAGCAGTTCTTCAAGAATCAGTCCGTCAGGAAAGTCTTTGAGCAGCGAAATGCAATGCACCCGCGTTGATTCGGCCGAGCGGGAAATTGAGGAAGAGCCGATTCCCATTCCCGAACCCTCGCAATCAGGTTTGATGAAATGAGGCCGGTTCAAAAATGACTCAGGGATACTGTCAAGGTCTTCTTCACGCTGAATGACATGAAATGAAGGCGTAGGAATTTCCAAATGCCGGCAGAGAATCTTGAACATACTTTTTCGCATAGCGATGCACTGGCCGAAGGGGCCGGTACCGATGCAGGGTATACCGCTCAATTCGCTGAGTGCAGGAATCCACGCCTCGCGTGACGGAGTTCCCCAACCTTCAACCAGTGAGTGAACCAAATCAACATTCCTGAACTGTGAGCTCCAGACTGCGAGGAAATTATTATCCAGCGGCAGCTCTGCGACTTCGAATCCGACTTTCTTCCAAGCGGCACTGATCCGCCGGATAGTTTCAGGAGTTTCCCATTCAGCTTCGGCGAACTCCGGAAACGGAAATTCCTTTGAACGGGAAAGTTTGTCGGGCTGATCAAAGATCAATGCAATTTTTAACGGATTGAGATTTGCCGCTGATATTTTTGTGTGACTCATTTTTCTCTCCGCGAAAACTGAATTCATTGAATGATGATCGTCACGTTGTGATCTTGACATCAAAAAATGTGATGCCTATATCAACGCGACACGAGTGTTGTGAACAGACGTAAAAAAAATTCGTTGCATCCGTTGCTCCGAAACTACCATTTTTTTTTATCGTGGTTTATCATTCGTAAGAGATCGAAAGAGTGGATTGCCAGTTTTCATGGAAAGGAGAATTTCATGGCAGAAGTAAAGAAGGCTGCTCCGAAAAAAGCAGCCAAGGCTAAGAAGGTCACCAAGAAACCTGCAGCAAAGAAGGTTGTCGCCAAAAAGAAACCTGCTGCAAAGAAAAAGACTGCAGCAAAGAAGACCGTAAAGAAGACCGTAAAGAAGACCGTAAAGAAGACCGTAAAGAAGGCTGTTGCCAAAAAAACCGTAAAAAAGGCTGCCAAGAAGCCTGCAAAAAAAACCGCAGCTAAAAAGCCTGCAAAGGCAAAAAAAGCTGCCGCTAAAAAGCCTGCAAAGGCAAAGAAGGCAGGCAAAGCAAAGAAAGCCGCCGCTCCCAAGAAGCGCGGTCGTCCGAGCAAGCTCGAAAAACTTCGCCAGTCTCACCGTCGCGGTCGTCCACGCAAGGGTGCGGCTAAAGGCGGAGCTGCCGACGCGGGAATGGGCGAAGCAGGCCATATTTAATCTTGTCGATTTGGTTCCAACCGTTTAAAAAGTCCGGCAGTCGTTCTTCAGGAACTGAGGCCGGACTTTTATGTTTTTAAAAGATTCACACCTGCGCACCAATCAAGATTGGGTTTCGTTGCTTCTGCAATGGTACGACCTGAACCAACGGGATTTCCCGTGGCGGCGTGATCCGTCGGTCTACCGGACTTGGATCTGCGAAGTCATGAGTCAGCAAACAACGATGGCTGTCGTTGTTCCCCGCTTTCTTGCTTTTGTCGATGAACTGCCCGATCTTCACAGTTTGGCGCGGTGTCCTGATGAACAGCTGCGTCGCCTGTGGGCGGGGCTTGGTTACTATGCGCGTGCAAGAAATTTACGAAAAGGCGCGGAATATATTGTTTCGGGTCTCGGCGGAAAATTTCCGTCCGACTTTGAATCGTGGCTGGAGGTTCCGGGAGTGGGACCTTACACAGCCAGCGTGATTTCCAGCATCAGTTTTGGAGAGCCGCGAGCCTGTGTCGACGGAAACGTCATTCGTGTGATCGCACGGTTGACCGGATGCGCGGATGTCAGGATTTGGACTGAGTCGGGCAGACGGGAAATTCAAACACTGACAGATGCTGTGATCAACCGGCAGCGTCCGGGGGATTTCAATCAGGCGATGATGGAGCTGGGTGCAACAGTTTGCCAAAAGAAGTCTCCCGATTGTCCGGCGTGTCCGGTCAAGTCGGTTTGCCACGCATTTCGGTGCGGTCAAACGGACGTTTGCCCGCCCAACAAACCTCGCCGGCAATTCGAAGTCGTCGGGCTCTCTGCCCTTCGAATTACCTCGTCACAAAGCCAACCGGATGCCGAGGAACACAGCCTGCTGGTCGAACGCCGCAAAGGCTTTTTATCGGGTACAGTCGGTTTTCCTCTGTTGAATGAAACTGATGCCGACAAATTGAAACGTTGGCTCAGCTCGGATGAATGCGTCCTTGAAATAAAAGACTCCGAAGATTGTCTTTCTCACACAATCACTCATCATCAGCTGAAAATTCGCGTCATTGATATAAAAGTACGCACATCTGCAGGGTCGGCTGATGATTTTTCTCTGAAACTTTTGTCCCTCGCGGGCGGACAGTTCGCTTCTCCCCGATGGGTGTCAAAATCTCTAACAGAATCAGGCATCTCATCGTCACTCGATCGTAAGATATGGGAAAATATTTCATTGTTCTGACCGCACGCCTGAATTTCGTTTCATCAGTAAACCATTTAGCATTCAAGGTGCGGGACGCATAGGCGATTATTTTGGGGATTAGCTGCATGGGAACGACATCCAATATTCTTTCGCCATACATCAACGGTCGGTTTCTTCAGCTCGAAAAACCGGAGCGGGTCTTTCACTCCAACAATCCGATGAAGCCCTCGGACGTGCTCGCGGTGACAGGCTGGAACAAGGATCTGGTGGGAGAAATTGTCGAATCCGCCAAGCGGGCCCAGAGTCAGTTTGCTGCGCAGTCGTTGTCCTCCAGAATGCAGTTTGTCAACGCAGTCATCAGTAATCTTCGGCAGGCGGCAGACGAAATTAAAAGCCAGATGATGCTCGAACTTGCCCGCTCGCGTTGGGCAGTTGAGCAGGAATGGCAGCTTTGCGAAGAAGTCTTCCGTCATCTGCCGCGATTTTGTTCGGACGAATTGTCACCGCAACGCTCTGAACTCGGATGGAACTGGACTTACGCTCCTGTCGGATTGATCCTCATCAGCACAAACGTGGCATTGCCGGTGTACACGGCCGTCTATTCAATTCTGACTTCACTTGCGGCCGGCAATGCCGTCTGTTTTCGTCCTTCGGTTCATTGCCCGCTTTCAGCGTCACTGATTGCAAGCTGTCTTCATCAGGCAAACCCGCCGGCCGGAATCGTTCAGGTTGTTTACGGTGATCTTGAAGTCTACCGCCGGTTGGTGCTTTCGCATCAGTTCGACACCATTTTTTACACCGGCGGCGAGGAGTCGCTTGAGCAGCTGCGCAGAGATATGTCCACCGATCAGAACGTAAGACTGGTACTGTGCGGCGGCGGTAAGAATGCGGCGATTATTGCGTCCGATGCCAACCTTGACGAGTGTGTTCAAAAAGTCCTGCTGGGAGCCTGTCTCGATGCAGGTCAAAGACTTGAATCCACCAGTCTTGCTTTTGTTGACAATCGCGTCGTTGATGCGTTTGTCGATAAATTTGTAAAAGCAGTAAAGCAGATGCCCATCGGTGTAAAAGCCGACCTCAACGATCCGTCGATGCACATTATGGGGCCTCTGTGCAGTCAGACGTCATGGGAGCGTTTTCTCAGATTTCAGGGGATAGCCGCCCGCGAATCTTCCGAAACACTGCGATGGGGTAAAGCCATCGACAATCAGGGCGGCGGGTATTTTGTCTCTCCGGGCGTGCATTTGATGGACAATTCCAAGGTGAGAAACAGCGTTTATGCTTCCAATGCGTTTTTCGCTCCGGATGTGGCAATTATTCCTGTTGACGGGATTGAAGCCGCTGTAAATACGATCAATGACCTGTCCAGCGCACGGTCTGTTTCTGTATTTTCGGGCAACGAAGCTGCCACTTTGAATGTCCGGCGCAACTGTGTTGCACCATTGGTCCTTAATGCTCAGCCGACTGTTGATTTGCATCCGCTGATGCCCACAATGGGACGCGGGAAGGCCGGAAATTCCTGTGTGATGGGTCTGCGCTTTCTTCACCATACCGTGTATCCGCAAACGCTCAATATGACATCAATGCCCGCAGGCGGGGGGCAGACTGCTTCTTCGGGCCCGTCTGCTCCGACCGGCAAATCTTCGTCCGGCAAAACGGTGAAAATTGTGGTTGCGCTGCTGGCATTGCTGACCGGCATTTCCGGCGCACTGATTCCGCAACCGGCCAACGCGGATTACCGCAAGTCTGTTGAAGGCAATGAGGTTGTCAAAGGAAAATTTTATCCGAAAAAGGGCAGATTTCAGATGAACGGTTCAGGCGGATTTGTGCTGAACCAGTCGTTTGTGAATACTTTTCTTTTCGGCGGTTCTCTGACCTACCACATCGACGAATGGCACGGAATACATTTTGAAGGCCTGATGGGGAAGTCGTTCGACAAGCAGGACCGGACCTGTGTTGAGAATTTTTATCTTGATCCGGAATATGCCGGCTATCACGGCGAAGCTCTTCCCTGCTATCAGGGCCCTGCAGCTTCAGCGCCCAAAAATGCCAAAGACAAAGAGCCGAACACACGGCCTTGGAATGAAGATAAATTCAAAGATAATCCGAAAACATATGAAAACCGCCGTCCGTTCCAAAAAAATGCAGCCTACATGCCGATTCGGGAAATCGGTGCCCTGCTGTCGGCCAATTATCAGTGGACACCGGTTTACGGCAAATCGTTGTTTTTTCTTTCGCAGGTCGTGTATCTCGATTTTTATCTGAATGCGGGCCTTGGTGTCACGCTGAGTAATTTTTACAAGCTGCAGGAAACGTTCACGGACGCGAACGGCAAGACCGTGAATATGAAGGATGTCGGTGTGGTCGAAGACGAACAATATGGCATGGCAGGCCGGCCGACTCCGATTGCTCAGACGAGTCCGACAGCAAACTTTGCCATCGGCAGCCGTTTTTTTATGGCCAGAAAAATTGTGCTTGATGTGCAGTTGAAAAATTATTCAATTATCGGCAGTGACGGTAACAACGGCACAGACTTCAGCACACCGTTTGCACTCACGGGCGGCCTCGGAATTCTCTTCTGATGCCTGTTCTCCTCGTTCCGCCGACACAGGTCATACCTTACGATGCCGAGCGGGTCATGCGCCGCCGGAAGGACATGGACGAATTTCGCGCAGGGGTTGTCAAACTCTGGAATGCGACCGCTGCAGGCGAGACAAAATTCGGCGCGTTCCGAAACTCACGCAACTATTCATGGAACGAAAACTTCGACGGATTGCTGCAAACCTATTTCATTTTTCCGAACGCCGGCAAATCGGCGGACACAGAACTTGCGCGCATTGCAGTGCTGTTCCGAAAAGAAAACTGTCAGATGCTCGGAAGCCGTGTGGTTTGGGGGGCTGAATGGTCTTCCGTGTTGCCGCAGGGAATTCAAAAACAGGATTTATCGGGGCTGAGGGACGCATCTTCGCGCAAGTACGATCAGCCTAAATCACCCGTCCGGCTGAGTATCGAAAGTTTTGGATATTGGGGACCTTCAATGTCGTGGCTGACGGAGGCTGTCGCAGGAGAACGCTTGTCTGCTGAAGGGTTCATTGTTCATTCGGATCTTTCGGGTCTGGCTTGTTTCAGGGAAAATCCGGATCCGGAAAAGACCGGAGGGCAGGCATCAAATCAATCAGGGACGGCAGCAAAACAAACTTCTCCGGTTGAAAAACCGGATTCATTTCCTCTTAAAAAAGGTCACCGTCAGGTGAAGATCAGACTTACGGGGACAAAACCAAAAACTCCGGATAAATGGGCAACCGTTTCGGGGCGTATTCAGCTGCTCACGCTGCCGTTTAATCCCATCCGAAAATCGGCGGAGATCAGTCCGGCAGGTCAGCCGTTTAATCCCGACAAACTGGCTCAGACTGTCAGTGCGGAAATTGCTTCATATGTTCAGCCGCTGAAAGAATCCGAGATAAAAGTAACCCGTCGCGAAGGACGCTTTGTGACCGTTGATCGGGGGTTCGCCTACGGCTTGAAAATAGGCATGCATCTGGCCGGACCTGACGGGTCAAGACTGCACGTGGTGAGATTTGCATCTGTGCCTGATGCGGACGATACGGCAATCCTTCTCATCAGGAAGGAATCGCCGCAGAAACCGCTGGCCGGCGGTGCGGTCCTTCAAATCGACAAAACTCAATATCCCGCCCAAAAGTAAGCGGTGAATTGCAGTTCGCGCAAGAGCGCGGCGGGCTTTTAATTTTGTTTGTCGGGACGCGCGCGCTGAATTGCTGCGGGCGAGGGTTCCTCTGCCGGCAGGGTCTGCTCGGGCAGCGGATTTTTCTTTGCACTCAAGTCCTGAAGCGGTAATCCGATCTCCACGAGCCGCAGGGCAAATTCTTTGTCTTTCTTGAGATTGTCAAGGTCGCTGTCGCTCTCTGCCTGCTGACGGAGAGAGTCGTTCATCAGAATAGCACTTTTAAGACTGTCAAAAGCTTCTGAGTTTCTGCCGAGCAGACTCAGGAGGCATGCTCTGTTGTAGTGATACGGTGCATGTTCCGGTCTTTGCCTGATGGCCGTGTCAAAGTCCTGCAGTGCTGCTTCATATTTTGTTGCAAGATAAGCCGCATATCCGCGGGCAGAATAGAGTTCGTCTTTGTTCGGAGCCAAAGCAATTGCCGATGTCAGGTGTTCAAGAGCGCCCGTGTATTCTTTTTTCTGGGACGAGATCATCGCCAGCGCGAGGTGTGCATCTTCGAGGAGCGGGTTGCCGGCCACAACCTGTTCAAGTGAGTCTTTGATGAGGACGAGCTGGTTGTTGTCTCTGAAAACGTCAACGATCTGCGCGACGCGGGCCTGATTTTGCAAACTCATATTCAGTGCGCGATCGGCGTGTGCTTTCGCAGCCTGCGGATTTTTTGCGGCCAAAAAAGCAAAGGCTGCGTGGCTCTCGACCAATGCACGGGAATCGGAACTCAAGGTTTTATTCGTACGGATAACCTCAAGCAGTTTGTTCAGGCGTTTAGCTCCCTGATGTGCGAGGTTCATTTCCTTGTATTCGAAAATCGCGAGCTGCAGCGGGCTTTCAAGATTATTTCCAAGTTCGATTGCGCGCTGAAATGCGACTCTTGCCGAGAACCATTGTTTGTCTTCTGCAAATGCCATCGCAGCGCGGTGCCACAGCCAACGGTCAGGGTAGACCTCTGCAAATCTTTGCAGAGCTTCGCCGAGCTTTCCTTCACCTGCGGATTTAATCAGTGCATTGCCGATCCACGGAGCCAGTTCCTGCACCGGATAACCTTGTGCAAGTGCCCGCTGTGCAGCCTTCAGAGCCCGCGGAGGATCAACATCCGCCCACAGGCGAGTGTCAAACGCGAGTGTTTCAACGTGATCGGGATGAAGCTGACGGGCCGCAGTATATAATTGAAGTGCTTCGGCCTGACGTCCGATTGTAAACAGTATTTCGGCGGCCAGATAATCACCCGCCGGTTTCGAAGGCTCCAGCTCTTTGCTGATTTCAGCCATTGATGCCGCCCTCTGCAGGGCTGAAATGCCGGCTCGTCCGAGGCTGTAGTCCGTCAGCCAGAGCCTGCCGAGTTCGATGTAGGCCTCCGCGCAGGTCCGGCAAACGCGGGTTGCCGAAACGAGTTCCTGTTCGGCAATAATTCTTTCTTCGGGGATGGCGTTGGCAAGCATAAAGCGGGCGTTTTCAACAAACCTGCGGGCCGTTTCCGAGGCATTTTCGGAGAGCGAAACAGACGGGTCTGAAGCGACGTCAGCCTTGGCTGAGCGGTTGTTGTCCCAACACAGAGACAAAACAAACGCCGAGCACAGCAGGACAGGCCTCCGTAATGCTCTCACATGCACCCCTTTGCACGCGGACTGCAAATTTTCAGGCCCATACCCGAATATCGGCAGTCCCTTCCTTTACCCGATCGCTCTATCGACAGCTCCATGAGTTTGCTAAAGGGAGTCTGAGAAATTTCGGGCAGGATGCGCCAAAGGTGAGTCGGTGAATCTTTTAATTAGTTTGGTTCTGGAAGTGTTCTGGCAAATTTGGAAGTCAACACTTCGCTTTGAAGTTCGGGGACTTGAGGCCGTCGACAGGCAGATTTCGGAAGGCCTCGTCCCCGTGTTTGCAGTCCCTCATCATACAATTCTTTTGAGCGCTCTCAGCTACGGAAACAGACCGGCAACTCTGTTGGCCAGTTTAAGTTCTGACGGGGAAATTGCTGCAAAGTTCCTTCAAAAACGCGGTTTCAGCCTCGTGCGGGGGTCTTCCAGCCGAGGGGGCAAGGAGGCGCTTGGGGCATTGAAACAGGCCCTCAAGGCCGGCCATCCCGTTGCCATAACTTTTGACGGTCCGCGGGGGCCGCGGCTCATCCCCAAAGCCGGAATCGGGGTCTGTGCATGGCATGCAACAGGTTCGCTTTTTTTGCCCGTGTTTGAACTCAGACCGGTTTTCTTTGGCAAATTTGTCGCATGTTTGAAGCTTAATTCATGGGACCGTTTTTTGTTGCCGCTGCCATTCTGCAGATTTTCGGTGACGTTCCATGAGGTGGTTTTACCCTCAAAAAGCGAACACCCACTCGAAGAGTGGGTGCCTCAGTCTCTTGAGATTCTGCGGTGCGCTGTTTTCAAAAACTACGCAGAAGGTCAGAGCAATCAGTGACCAAATCCTGCGGCACCAAGGTCGGGCCGTCCTCCCTGACCTTCCGGCGTGACGCGTTCGGGATCCGGCTTTTCTCCGAAATCCGAATAGACGACGTTTCTGCCGTTGGCCTTGGCGGCGTAAAGACATTTGTCTGCACGTGCGACTACGTTGTCGCGCGTATCATTCAGATCCTGAAACATGCTCACACCGACAGACGTACTGACCGGAACTTTTCTGCCTTCGAAGAAGAACTGGTGTTCTTCAATCGACTGCCGGAATTTTTCGGCGACTTTGCAAAGGTCTTCGCGTGTCGCACCAAAAACGACGATGAGAATTTCTTCTCCCCCGTAGCGTCCGACGATATCTGTCTTGCGTGAAACTTCCTTGAGAATTTTGGCTGTTTCCACCAGCACGAAGTCACCGGCCTGATGCCCGAAGCCGTCGTTGATGCTCTTGAATTTATCAAGGTCGAACATCAAAATTCCGATCGCCGGAGGCTGGTTGATTTCGCGCAGTTTGACCATCGCTGTATCGACTTGTTCTTCAAAATAGCGGCGAAGGTACAATCCGGTCAGCGGGTCGGTCACACTCTGAATTGACTTCTCTTTGTACTTGCCCTGCAGATTCGTTTCTGCAGTTACATCGCGGAGAATGATGCAGGCTCCGAGAAACTCGCCTTTCGCATCAAAAAACGGATAACTGCCCACGATGAGCTGATAATGCTTGTCGCCGCTCTCGCGAGAGGCTTGAATTTCATCGATGCGCAGCGGTCCCGTGGCCTTCAGAATTTCATCGACCGCACTTCCCACGCCGCTGGGATTCGGCATGGTGATCAGGTCGTCGATGGTCGCCAGCTTCTTGATCTCGATGGCTTTGACCCCAAATGCCGCGCAAAGTCCCTGATTGAACTTGAGAATTTTGCGTTGCGAGTTGATGAGTACGAAACCGTCGAGAAAGATTCTCGTAAAGTCGCGGTACACCTCGAACTTTGCCAAAAGTTCTGCGTCCTTGCGTTCTTGATCTGAGATTTCACGAATCGGTATTGCGACTGCAGACATGCAAAATGCCTCCCTGTGCTTGCGAGGGAGGCTTCGGACGAAGATTTGGATTACTTTAGTTCAAAGTGACGGGAGGGGGATATTTGGCCGTCAACCTCGGGAAGAACGTCTTATCGCATCAGGAATGCAAAATATTCCTCTTCAAGTTCTTCCGTTTCCATGGGTGTTCCGCTGTCCGGACAGTTTGGCGCAGGCGGGATGGACTGGGGTGCCAAGTCCTTCGTTTCAATGAGCACACGGTGTGTTTTGTTTGTGGCTGTCGAAACGTAGTTTACGTAAAAGCTCAAAATCGAAGCTTTTCCGAGGAAACTTGGAATCATATTGATTTGCATGATGATGTCGGGAATGCATTCTGCAAAGTAAATCGTGCGTCCGGTCACTCCGTCAACGCCGCGCAGGAACGTCACCCATGCACGGACACCAAGAGAGTTCACTGACTTTACATCTTTGAAATTGAAGATAATCATCGTCGAAGCTTCAAGCTCCTGAGCGACCTGCTTGAGCGGGAGTTCCGCATCCTCGTTGATGACTCCGGTAAGTGTGACCCAGTGAGCTCCGTTGTGTTCCTGAATAACGTATTCCAAGTTGAATTCCCCCAAATAAGCGAAAAAAGACGTACTTCAAACCCGAACATCACGCAGCGGCTTGACAATCCGATGGCCGCAATCGTACACCGTTGGCGTCCGAGCCTCGGCTGTCCACCAGTTTACCCCGAAAAGGAACTGGTACAACAGACCGGTGTAGTGGCTATGACACAGTGCCCAGATGGCGGAATCGGTAGACGCAGTGGATTCAAAATCCACCGATCGCAAGGTCGTGAGAGTTCGAGTCTCTCTCTGGGCACCAAAAAATCTTCCCGCGAATCGCTCATGTGAAAAAAGAGTCAGCTGACTTCTGCAGACGATTGAAGAGTACGTGCAATGATGACTGTTACGTTATCTCTTCCGCCGTTTTCGAGTGCCTGTTCAATCAGTGCGTCCGCCGATTCCTGAGGCGTTTTGTGTCCGCTGTTAACAAGTATTTCTTTTATATTGTCATGCTCAACTTCACGGGTCAGGCCGTCGGAACAAAGAAGCCACTCGTCATCAGGCTGTCCTTCAATGCACATCACATCCGCATCGCAGGTTCTTGAAGCAAGTATGCAGCGCGACAGGTATGCCGCACCCGGACTTTTCGCAGCCTGATTTCGATCGGCACCGCGCCGCCGTAATTCGGTTTCAATCACCTGATCGAATGTTATTTGATACAATCCGCCTGCCCGCCGCAGATAAATTCTGCTGTCGCCGAGGCTGGCCAGAATGATGCGGCTTCCGTCCCTGATGAACAGAAGCAGTGTTGTTCCCAAATCCGACTGTTCGGGATGCGATTTCACCCAGTTTTTGAGACTGTCGGTGGCGGCGGTTACGCAGGCTTCGACCAGATCTTCAGGCGGGGGAAGTTCCTCCCAGTTGACCTCGTTGAGGACGCCCGCAATGGCATCTACAGTCAGCTGGCTGGCAATTTCGCCGCCGGAATGGCCGCCCATCCCGTCTGCAAGAATAAGGAACCGGCCTTTGGGATCACCAAAATAGCTGTCCTGATTTTGCTTGCGTACTTTGCCTTGGTCTGTAGCACCTGACCATAAGAGACTCAACGTCGACGACATGAAGTACGAGTCCTTGTGTTTGAAGGTTGTTAACCCGCTTTACTGAATGGTACACAGATTCCGTGCAAAACCAAAACTGATCTGGGGGATGCCGTGGCCCGTCGCGATGCATTTGAAAAGCCTTTTGAACCGCAGCAAATAGAAGCACATTTGCGTGCTTATTGGGAGTCAAACAAGTTTTATCGTGCGAATCGTGATCCCGCCAAAAAGGCCTACACGATAGTCATGCCGCCGCCCAATGTGACCGGCGATCTGACAATGGGCCATGTGCTCAACAATACCCTTCAGGACATTCTGATCCGCTGGAACCGCGCCGACGGCAAAGCGGCCTGCTGGATTCCGGGAACCGATCACGCGAGTATTGCCACGGAAGCCAAGGTCACAAAGATGCTTGCCGAGCAGGGAATCAACAAGCGTGACATCGGCCGCGAAGAATTTTTGAAACATGCTTGGGCTTGGAAAGAAAAATATGGCGGGCGCATTGTTTCCCTGCTGAAAACACTTGGTGTCAGCTGCGACTGGGACAGAGAAGTTTTTACCATGTCGCCGGAGTATTCAAAGGCCGTTATCAAAGCGATAGTCAAACTTTACAAAGACGGATTAATTTATCGCGGCCATCGGCTTGTGAACTGGTGTCCCGTCAGTCAGTCCGTGATTTCCGACGAGGAAGTCAATCCGGAAGAGCGCAACGGCAATCTGTGGCACATCCGCTATCCGGTTGAGGGGCAAACCGGAACTTACCTTGTTGTAGCAACCACCCGTCCCGAAACGTTGTTCGGCGACCTTGCGGTCGCAGTCCATCCCGACGACGAAAGATACTCTGCGCTCATCGGCAAAAAAGTCATCGTACCTGTCTGCAACCGCTCCATTCCGGTTATTGCCGACACATACGTCGAAAAGGAATTCGGCACAGGAGTAGTCAAAATCACTCCTGCACATGACATGAATGACTTTGCGGTCGGAGAGCGGCACAAGCTCGGGCTGCTCAATGTCATGAATCCGGATGCCACACTGAACGACAAAGTTCCTGCAGACTATCAGGGACTGGATCGCTTTGTTGCGCGCAAAAAACTTGTTGCCGAACTGGATGCCGCCGGACTTCTGGAAAAAACCGCACCCCATAAAATGGTCGTCGGAATTTCCGAACGCGGCGGAGTGCCCATCGAGTACTATTTGAGTGAACAGTGGTACATCAAGATGGACAAGCTGGCCGAGATTGCTCTTGGAGCAACGCGGGACGGTCATTTGAAGTTACACCCGCCGCACATGGAAAAAATTTGGGAATACTGGCTCACCAACATCAAGGACTGGTGTATCTCGCGCCAGCTTTGGTGGGGACATCAGATGCCCATGTATACATGTGAATCCTGCGGGCATGTGACGTGTGCGGAAGAGCAGCCTGCATCCTGTGGAAAATGCGGTCACGGACATCTCCGGCAGGACTCTGATTGCCTCGATACTTGGGCCAGCAGCTGGTTGTGGCCTTTCGGTGTGCATAACTGGGCTGAGCCGAATGCAGAGCAAAAGAAGGATTTGGACTACTTTTATCCAACCGACATCATCGTTACAGGGCCCGACATTATCTTTTTCTGGATCGCCCGAATGATCATGGCAGGCGGTTATTTTACCGGCAAAACAGCTTTCAGGGATGTTTATTTTACGCCGATTATCCGCGATACCAAAGGCCGCAAGATGAGCAAGTCTTTGGGTAACAGTCCGGACGTGAACGCCCTGATTGCCAAATACGGAACCGATGCACTTCGCTTCAGTGTCATCAATCAGGTTGTTTTGGGTCAGGATATTCTCTGGTCCGACGATGCATGCGAGTTGGGCCGGACTTTTGCCAACAAGATTTGGAATGCGACACGTTTTCTTTTAATGAACGCCGAAAAACATCAGGTCGATTGTTCCAAAATCAGTTTTGATCAGTTGCAGGAATCACCCTCGGATACAATGCTTGGATGGATGACCTCCGAGTTTTTTGCTGTTGTTCAAAAAGCGCATGACAGCATCGGTAAGCTTGAATTTGCAAACTACACGTCCGCTCTTTATGAATTTGTGTGGATGGTCTATTGCGACTGGTTTGTTGAATTGTGCAAGCCGCGGTTTGCGGATCCGGAAACTCTGACTCCCGAACACAGACAGTTGGCCCGTGAAACGCTGACAACTGCGTTCAGTATTTTGGACGGCGTACTTCGTCTTTTGCACCCCGTCATGCCTTTTGTTACCGAACAAATCTGGCAGAATTTGGGCGATCATTCTTCCAAAACGCTCGGACATGAGCAATTGCCCCGTCCGCGGCAGGACATGCTGGATCCCAAAGCGATTTCCGCAATGCGCGAAGTTCAGCTGGTTGTCGGCGCCGTGCGTGCCGTTCGCGGGCAATTCGCCATTCATCCGGCCGCAGACCTTAAAGTGACCGTCAACAGCGAAAAAGCACGATTCGGACTGATGGTTCCGCAGATGGAATTTTTGGCAAGGGCAGCGTTCACGTTCTCGGATCGCCGTCCCGCACTCTGCGGCACGGCGCTTGCCGGCGGCTTTGAGATTTTTGTCGACTTGGAAGGATTTGTCGATCCCGCAGCGGAAAAAGACCGTCTTCTGAAAAAGATTCAAAAAGTCGAACAAACTCTCGAGGGCATTCGCAAGCGGCTGTCCAACGAAGAGTTCGTCAAATCGGCTCCGGCTCATATCGTGAACGGTGCACGCGAACAGCAGGCGTCCAACGAGCGAGAACTTGCAGTCCTGCAGGCAAGTCTCAGTTCTTTGAGCTGAGGTGAGGGCAATGAAAAATCTGTTTTGGCTCGATATGGAAATGACGGGTCTTGATCCCGCCAATCACCGCATTCTCGAAGTTGCCGTGATTGTGACGGACTGGGCACTGCAGCCGCTCAAAACATTTTCGACTGCCGTTTATCAGTCGCCCGAAGAGCTCTCAAAAATGGATGAGTGGTGTGTCAAAACCCATACGGCCAGCGGGCTGATAAAACGCGTTCCTGAAGGCATGAAGCCGGAAGAACTCGACGAGTCTCTGGTTCGTCTGTCTGAAGAGTTCTTCAAGCCGGATGAAAAGATTGTGCTGTGCGGCAATTCCATCGGACAGGATCGCAAATTTGCGGATTTGTACCTGCCGAAATTTTCTGCGCGGCTGCATTACCGGATGCTTGATGTTTCTTCCTTCAAGGTGCTTTTTGAAAACGCATTCAATTTGAAGTTCAAAAAACAAAACAGGCATGAGGCGCTCGGAGACATCGGGGAATCGATTGCCGAGTTCAGCTATTATCTTTCGTTTCTCGATTACACCAAGTTGGGAGTCAAACAGTGAGTGCCGAGCTGATTGCACTTTGGAACGCAGACGTATCTCAGGATCCTGCGATCCAGACAGCCAAATTGATTCGTAAGCTGGTCAGAGCCTCAACTCACGAGGAAGCGCTGAATCTTTTGGGCCGGACTGATGTTTTGGATCTGTCGGTTGATCCGTGGATGAAGCGAAGCTGGCCGCTGGACTTAACAGTGTTGCACATGCTCCCCAAGGTTTCGGGATTAAAACTCAACGGCAGTGCAGTTGCGTCTCTCGAACCGCTCAGAGGCCTCACCGCGCTCAGGCATCTCTCCATGGATGAGTTTGCGGCAGAAAATTTGGACTGGCTTTCTGCTTTTACCGGCCTTGAAGTGCTGTCGGCCAGAAAATGCGGGCTACGATCAGCAGAGTTCGTTTCCGGACTTTCGGACCTGAGGGAGGTGAATCTGGCCGAAAACAACCTGACAACTCTCAAACCGTTTGCGAATCTTGAAAAGCTTCGAGTGCTGGATTTGTCGTTCAATCTGGTCGATGATCTTGGCCCCGTTGCCAAGCGCAAGAGCCTGCGCATTCTCAGGCTGCGCCGCAATGCCCTGACGAATTTGGACGGACTTGAGGATCTGAGAGACTTGGACGAACTCGACGTCCGCGACAACAGAATCATGTCGCTTAAGCCCATCAGGGATTTAAGCATGCTCAACACTCTCGGCGTGGCCGGAAATCCCCTGACGGACGATGACGTGGACACCATCCGAAGGTCAATCCGACTGCTTTGAGATTCTTTTCAAATGATTCTTTTGCGGGGCTGAATTTTCAACATTCCTGTTGTTTCCGCAGGAGCTGACTCACACACAAAAAGAGTTTGACCGCTGCCCAGAAAAAGAGAGGACGCGGATTCGGATGCCGGTCTTGCTTCTGATTCCCAATGCAGAATTTCCGGAGTCAAAGTCAGTGTATTGCCTGATTGCAGACGAACTTCGTATTCCTGATCAATTCGCGCGCGAGGCATTTGAGGAACGACCGTCCACGCCGGTTGCAGTTTTTCTGCAAGAACGGCAGCTTCGACCGGTAAAAGTTTTCCGCTTGCATCCGTGCTCAGCGTCAGAGCTTCTTTGACGTGCCAAGGCTCAACAAGTTCGCGCCTGAGTTGTGTGCATGTGCCTGCGGTATTGAGGGCAACTGCTATGTCACGGGCAAGGCTGCGGATGTAAGTGCCTTTTGCGCAAACGACCCTCAGCACCGCTTTCTCAACCGAAGCTTCGAGCAATTCGAGACTGTGAATGACGACTGTGCGTCGTTTGGTTTCGATATCTGCCGGCAATTTTCCTGTCGCGCGCATGTATTCGTACAAAGGCATGCCGTTCATTTTGAGTGCCGAGTAAGCCGGCGGAACCTGCTCAATTGTTCCGGTAAACGCCTGCAACACTGAGCTGAGCGATGCTATCGCCTGCTGTGTGGGCAAGTCGGCTTCTCTGACAACGCGGCCGGTCGGATCAAGAGTGTCCGTTTCACGTCCGAATCCGATTGTAAAAACATATCCCTTTTTTCCGTCCATCGCATAATCGGACAATCGCGCGGTGTTACCGGTCATGACCGGCAGCAGGCCTGATGCAAAAGGGTCAAGCGTTCCCAGATGTCCGACTTTGTCGGCCTTGAGAGTGCGTTTCACAAGAGCCACAACGGCATGGCTGGTCGGACCTTCGGGTTTGTCGATGAGAAGCAGAGACATATTTTTTTCCAGCAGGAATAAAGACAACGGTGTGTACCCGCGCAGCTGTGAATGATTTCGCCGGCGTTCAGTTTGTTATGACATTCAGTTTTGGTCTGAACCGTTGACGGGTTTTTTAACAGCAACTTCACCGTCTGCTTCCGCGTCTTCACGTTTGATTGTTTCGATCAGTTCCGAGATGCGTGCAGCGCGGACAATCGATTCATCGTAGAAAAAAGAAATGGCCGGAGTGTATCGCATTTTCAGAGCATCCCCGATTGAACGGCGGATGAAGCTGCTTGCCTGTTTGAGTCCTTTGTCCGCTGCAGACTGATCAGCCTCTGTCCCCATGACGCTGTAATAGACTTTTGCAAGCTGCAAATCAGGCGAAACTCTCACCGAGTTAATGGTGATGTTCTTTACTCGGGGGTCGGAGATCTCGCCGCGAATGAGCATCATTGCAATATGTTCGCGAATTTGTTCGCTGACTTGAAGAATTCGTTTCGAGGACACAAAAAATCTCCGGCTAAGACCAAAACACCGGGCTTGGAGCCCGGTGTTGGTTTGACCACTCAGTGCAGAGTTGCCGCCGTTTCTTCAATAATGAAGGATTCGAGGACGTCTCCGACCTTGAGGTCGTTGTAGTTTTCAACACCAATACCGCATTCAAAGCCCTGAAGTACTTCTTTGGCATCATCCTTGAAGCGCTTCAGAGACCCGATTCGGCCCGTGTAAATCACGATACCGTCACGCACAACACGAATGTGCGAGTTGCGGGTCACTTTGCCGTCGGTAATTGCAGTACCTGCAATCACGCCTATCTTTGGCACGGAGAACAGATTTCGGACCTCCGCGTGTCCCAAAACTTTCTCGGTCTTGATGGGCGCGAGTTTGCCTGCCATGAGTTTTTCAATGGTTTCGATGAGTTCATAAATAATGCTGAAGCACTGAATTTGAACTCCGCGGGACTCGGCCGCCGCACTTGAGAGTTTGTCCGGACGAACGTTGAAGCCCACGATTGTTGCACCGGAAGCTTCCGCGAGAGTCACGTCTGTTTCGGTGATTCCGCCCACCGCAGAGTGGATGATCCGGTTTTTGACTTTTTCAGTATCAAGCTTTTGCAAACTTGCGCGGATGGCCTCGACCGAACCGTGTGTGTCCGCCTTGAGAATAATCGGCAGTTCTTTGGGCTTGCTCGAGTCCTCACCCAGCTTGGCAAGGAAGTCTTCGAGAGTTGCTTTGGGTTTGCCGGCGAGTTCTTTTTGGCGGTGCTTTTCGACGCGGTATGCGACAGCTTCTTTGGCAATCGACTCATTCACAACGCAGTTGAACTGATCTCCTGCTGCCGGAACCTCGGACAGACCGATGATTTCCACGGGGGTTGCAGGCAACGCCGTGCTCAGGCGCTGGCCTTTGTCGTCGAACATTGCACGGACACGCCCGTAAGCGAGGCCGGCAACAATGCAGTCGCCCTGATTCAGAATACCGCTGGTGACGATGACAGTCGCCAACGGTCCGCGGGATTTGTCCAGCTTCGCCTCGATCACAATTCCTGCCGCAAGGCCTTCCTTCGGAGCTTTGAGATCGAGGACTTCGGACTGAAGAAGAAGTGAATCAATAAGTTCGTTGATGCCTTGTTTTGTTTTCGCGGAAACAGGCACAAACATCGCGTCTCCGCCCCATTCTTCGGGCGTCACGTTGTGCTGGGCGAGTTCGCGCTGGATGCGTTCCATATTCGCGCCCGGTTTGTCCATCTTGTTCACTGCGACAACAATCGGCACGCCGGCTGCCTTGGCATGTGAAACAGCTTCAACGGTTTGTGGCATTACACCGTCATCGGCAGCAACAACCAGAACGACGATATCGGTAAGTTGTGCGCCGCGTGCGCGCATTTGTGTGAACGCTTCGTGGCCGGGTGTGTCGAGGAATGTGATGAGTCTGCCGTTGTGTTCAATTTGATAAGCGCCGATGTGCTGGGTAATCCCGCCTGCTTCGCCGGCAGCAACGTCGGCCGAGCGGATTGCGTCGAGCAAAGATGTTTTACCGTGGTCAACGTGGCCCATGATTGTGATGATCGGAGCACGTGTGACGTATTCAGCCTGTGCGGAGTCGGTCTGCGCCGTCTTTTTAGTATTGAGGATGTCGGACAGGCTCACGGACGAGTTTTGAACTTCAAATTCAAATTCCGTAGCCACCAGCGTTGCCGTTTCCAAATCCAGCTGCTGGTTGACGCTGGCCATCATGCCAAGCTTCATCAGAACCTTGATGATTGCAGAGCTCTTGATGCTCATCTCTGCTGCAAGGTCCGATACCGAAATGGACTCATCAACGCGCACGACACGCTTCGATGCCTTCATCGGGTTGGCTTGTTCTGCCCGTCTGTCGTCGCGCTTGCGCGAGGGCGCAGAGCCGCGTCTGCGGTTGGGAAGGATGACCGTGCGAACCTGACTGACGGCTTCTTCGCCTTCGCCGCCTTCTGCTGCGTTTAAATAAATTTCTTCATCGAGGAATTCATCTCCCTCGGAGTTACGTGCGCCCTTGGCGCGCGCTTTTCTGTTTTCGTCTTCTTCCTGCAAACGGCGCCGACGAATTTCATGTTCTTTTTCTTTGTCGCGTCCGCGCGGCATCTCTTTGCCGAGAGGCGTTGCGTCGGTCGCGGGAGCACCAAATGATGGTCCTCCTGCTCCTGCGGGACGAGGTCCGCCGAATCCGCCGCCTGCTCCTGCAGGACGAGGTCCGCCAAATCCGCCGCCTGCTCCTGCAGGACGAGGTCCGCCAAATCCGCCGCCTGCGGGTCTGGGTTGCCAACCGCCGCGGCTTTCACCGTCTTGTCCGCCGTAGCCCGAGGGAGCGTCGGGGCGATGATAACCGCCTTGTTCGCCGCGTTGATAAGAGTTTCTGTCGGAACGTGCCTGCGGACCGCTGTAGCTGCCGTCACGGGGTGCCGGTCTTTGACCGGCAGGAACGGGGCCGGATCCATAGGGGCGAGGTCCCGAAGCGGGAACCGGAGCCGGACGCGGTGCCATTGAAGGTTCTGCTCTGCGAATGATCGTCGCACCGGCGGCGGGTGCAGCCTGACGAATGATCGTAGCTCCTGACGTCGCGGGAGCCTGCGGTGCAGGTTGAGTTGTTTCAGCGGCCGGAGAAGTTGTTTGCGCAACCGTTTCGGGCTTCGCTGTCGCCGCAGCCGCAGAGGCGGCTTCGGCCGGTTGCTTCGGTAAGGATGCTTCTGAGGTTGTGATTGAAATGTTTTCCGCTGCAGCCGGTGCTTTAACTGCCGGTAGCTCGGGAACATATTCTGCTTCCGCAGCTACGGCTGCAGGAGATTCGGCTGCCGGTGCAGCGGAAGAGTCCGCGGCAGCGCCTTCAGCTGCAGAATCAGTGCGCCGACGAATTACAACTTTACTTGTCGTCTTCGCTGATGCTTCTTTTTCAGGATTTTTTCCTGAACGAAGGTATGCGCGCAGCTTGTCGGCTTCGATATCAGAAATCGCATTAAAGTGATTTTTGACTTGGACTCCCAAGTCCTGCAGCTTCGCAATGACTGTTTTTGTGTCGAGCTTAAGCTCTTTTGCGATATCCAATACTCTCAGACGGCTCATCCAACTCCGCTCCCAAAATACCCCAAATTATCGGCAGGGTTCCGACTTTTCCGAAGACCAAACGTCCTTAACAGCTTTCTCAGGAATCAGCTAGGGATTCGAGAGCTCTTGCAACGAAATCTTTATGTGTAACCAAAACGGCTTTAACTTGTGCATCTTTTCCAAAGAATTTCTGACCAAGATTCTGACTCGCGATGTTCAGCCGAATTCCGATCAGGCGGTCCGAGTGGACTTCGAGGAGCGATTCGCAATGCCTGTAAAAGCGTTCCGAACCATCCGAGCTCATCAGCAGAATTCTGCTCATCCGGCCTGAATCCTGTGAGAGTTTTCTTTGTTTAAGTGCATCAAGGCCATCTTTCTCCCGCCTCAGGCATGACTCAATATTTTCAAGTCCGCCGCGCAGCTGACCTGCCCGCCGCGACAGTGAGAGAATTTTTTCAAGTGCCGGACTAAGTTCAAGGGTCGGCACTTTAAGCCGACCCTCGATCCATAAAGGCTTCAGATTTTTGCTCAGGCTCGTCTGTATCAGAGGAGCACGGGCATCAGTTTCCAACGATTTTGGCAGTTTCAGCATGAATCTTTCCTGAGAACTTGTAGGGTAAGCCTGTACGCACGGCAATGTCTTCAGGAGTCGCCTGCGCCACCGCAGAGTAATCACTGAAACCGGCCGTATGAAGAACTGCAGCGGTGTATTCTCCTACACCCCTGAGTTTCATCCAGTAGTGAAGAACATCATGCGGCACCTGACGGGGATCAACTTTTTCGGGGTCAAGTTGAGCGGTCGGGCGGGATTTCGCAACCAGATCTTCGAGAGCAGAAGCTTCGGCAGCGGCGTCAAACTGCGAGCCGGACAGTGCACCGGTCAGCTCGAATGCATCGAGTTCGGCATCAACGTCGATATCCTGTTTCTTGCTGGCAGCAAGCTTTTCAGCGAGCTCTTTGGCGCCGGCAATAACAGTTTCCGACTCCTCGGGAGAGAGCCGAAGCAGCTTGCTGAGAGTTTTGGGTTCAAGCCGCGAAACGTCGGTCGGATCTTTGTATCCTTCGTTCACCAGAATCTCTGCACGCATTTCGCCGAGAGTCGGAATCTGCGAGAGCACGGCTTTGTACTCCTGAACGAGGTCACGCATTTTAGTTTCGGAACGGATGTCAACTTTCCAGCCTGTCAGCTGTGCGGCAAGACGTACGTTCTGTCCGCGCCGGCCGATGGCGAGCGAAAGGTGGTCGTCGGGAACGATGACTTCCATCGTGTGAACGCGCTCGTTGACGATCACTTTGGATACTTCTGCAGGTGCAAGAGCGTTGCAGACAAATCTGGCCGGATCGCGGTCAAACGGAATGATGTCGATCTTTTCACCGCGGAGTTCCTGAACCACCATCTGAACGCGCGAACCCTTGACTCCGACGCACGCGCCGACGGGATCAACAGATTGTTCCGTGCTGTAAACGGCAATCTTGGAACGGCTGCCGGGATCGCGGGCTGCACTTTGGATGATGACAATGCCTTCCGCAATTTCGGTCACTTCCTGCTCGAACAGACGGACGAGCATTTCCGGATGCGCACGGCTCAGAATCACCTGAGGACCGCGCGTCGATTTTTTAACATCGAGTACGTAGCAGGTGATTTTGTCACGGAGTTTGAATTTCTCGTTCGGAATTTGTTCGCGCATGGGCAGAACGCCTTCGCAGGAACCGAGGTCAATGATGAGGTCCTGTTTGTCGTAGCGCTTGACCTGACCGGTCACGAGCTGAGCTTTTCTGTCACGGAAGTCGCGTACTATTTTTTCTTTTTCGGCTTCCTGCATTTTTTGAACGATCACTTGTTTGGCGGCCTGAGCAGCAATGCGTCCCAGCTGGTCGGTCGGAAGTGCTTCACCGACTTCGTCACCGATTTGCAGTGACTCATCCATTGTTTGGGCTTCACTGAATTTGATTTCACGGAATGTGTTCGTGAACTGTTCGTCAGGTACGACCACGCGGAAGCGCAGCAGTTCGACTTCTTCGGTTTCTTCGTTGAATTTTGCTTCAAAAACGCAGTCGCCGAAGAATTTTTTGGCTGCAGTGACGATTGCGTCTTTCAGTGCACCGATCAGCAATTCGCGATCAATATTCTTTTCTTTGCCAACCGCTTCAATGACTCGCTTAAGATCAATTTGCATGTCGCACCCTCAGCATCCGTGATTTCCGGAGTATTCCCGAGGCCCTATATCCTCGGCTTGTCCGGTTGTCACTCACTTTTGAGAAAAATAGCCTAACCTTCCGGAATTTTTGTAAAAAACAAACAAACGCCTATCCGCGCTTCGATTTTCTCGGCGCGTTTGCTTTGGCAGCCTTCGGTTTTTGAAAGAGGGCCTGGGCAAACTTGACGGCTGTGAGGGGAACTTCAATGACTTCAGTTCCCTCCCGCAGTAGAAGCGAGGGTGCAGCGACGTTGGCTTTGACATCATCCAAAATCATACTGAATCTATCGCGCCCTTGTCTTTTTGTCCACGTCTTGAGTGTGACGGGCAGTCCTTTGGCGGATTCAAAATGAGCCAGCGTTCTCAGCGGGGGCTCCATTCCGAGCGACCCTATCCGGATGCTGATTTCATCGTCGAAGGCATCAAGCGCACCAGAATCAAGAAGAAATTGGTGAAGCGGAAGACATTCGTCCAGACTCAGGGCGTCCTGCGGCTGCGGAAACGGTGTCGGTCCCGCATGTCCCGGCCATGGTTCGGCAAAAATATCCAAAACAGTCTGACCGTCTTCGACAATGAACCAGAAGTCACGGATGTGGAGCCGTCGGAGCGGCTTTTGGTGCGAGTTGAACTCTTCGCATTTGCTTTGCAGCGCGCTCAGAATAGGTTCGAAGATTTCCGGAGACAGCTGGCTGGGATGAAGAAGTTTGGAAGAGCTCATTCGGATGGCTTGGCCTCTGAGTTATCAACAATGGCGACCTGATTTTTTAAATCTACAAATAGCCCTAAAAATATGCGTGATTTCAATTTGCTGAAAGATTGAGCCGAAGATGGCTCAGACGACTTATCAACAGGCTATCAACAGCGTTTCGGCATGCTTCGGAGGCTGCGCAAAACACGAGTAGGACGCGGTGGATAACACCTCCGATCATGCGGGTCAACCGCCCCGATAAAAAATCTGTAAATGCCCGAAAATTTGATCACGAAATGTGCATTGCTTGCGAAAAGGTGATCGCTGTCGGAGCATTTTCGGTCCTTGAAAATGTTCTATGGAGGATTCTGCAATTGACGACACAAGCAGGCAGGGCAGGAGAGAGGTGCGTCGAAGAATGGCTTACCGGTCTGGGATGGTCTTGTGAGGAAAAAAATCTGCGGATAGCGGGCGGAGAAATTGATCGGCTGTTCGTGCGGTGCAACGCCGAAAATGAAGGTCAGACAGACGTTTGTGTGGCTGAAATCAAGACCACAAAAATAAAAAGCAGAAGACAGTTTCGCGAGCTTTTTTGCGAGGCCCGCATGCGTCCTTTGATTCGTCCGCTTCAGATCCGGAATTTGTGGCGGACAGCAGCTTTGTACGAAGCGCGGCTGCGCGGCCGGCGTAAGCATGTTCAGTTGAGAATCTACGTGCGCTATTTCCTCGTGGTGAAGTCTTCCGAAGCTGTGGTGCGCGGATTGGGTGCGGCTTTCCGCAACGGAGACTTTCCGGCACCGTTGAGACTCTGCCGCGCATCGGGATGTGAACTTATACTTTCGTGGGCTCCCGATTCACCATCACAAAAACTTTGAATGAGGAAGAAGCCGATATTGACGAACGGATCTTTGTCAGCGGCATTTTTGAGGCGTAGGTTCTTTTCAGGAGGAAAGCCCGCATGAAAAAAATACTTTCAGCTGTTTCGTTATTGCCTGTCCCGCTGGCACTTTTGAGTGCACCGGCTCTGGCAGCCGAACCTTGTGCGAACATCAAGGATCCCGATTTGCAAGCGTTCTGCGTCGCTCAGACGGGTAAACGTGCAGATGCCTGCAGCCGGATTGCGGATTCCAAGTGGCAGACCTTCTGCAGAAGCAGCATCACACGCGATCCGGAAGAATGCCTGAAAATCGGCGACGACGGATTGACCAATTACTGTTTTGCATTGCAGCAGAAAACGTCAATCGCATGCTTTGACATTGAAGACCCGAATCTTGAGTTTCTTTGCTACTCGCACGTGCAAAATACACAGCGATTCTGTGCCGATGTCAAAGATGAAAAATTGAACGAATTGTGTTTGGGTTTGTATAACCCGTCGGCACGGCAACCTCGCGCACCGCGCTGAATCCGCTCAACGGCTCAACTGCGACGCAAGCCGCCCGTCATGAAATCTGACGGGCGGATGGTCAGTGACCGTGACCCTCGATGAAGCGTTCTGCTTCCAAGGCTGCCTGACAGCCGCGACCCGCCGAGGTAATCGCCTGCCTGAATTTGTTGTCTTCCACGTCTCCTGCAGCAAATATCCCTGCGACACTGGTCGCAGTACTTGCCGGCTTGCAAAGCACATATCCTGCCGGATCGAGCTCAACTACACCGCGCAAAAATTCGGTGTTCGGGTTGTGACCGATGGCCATAAAAAGTCCGTCGACCTTCAGTTGTGAGGTTTCGCCGTTTTGGTTCTTCATGACGATTCCCGTCAGTCCGCTGCTGTCCGATAAAGTGTCCGTGACCTCGGTGTTCCAGATGATCTTGATTTTCGGATTGCCAAACACTTTTTCCTGCATGGCCTTGCTCGCGCGGAATTTGTCACGGCGATGAACAAGGGTGACGCCGGCTGCAAGTTTTGCAAGGTAGTGCGCTTCTTCCATGGCACTGTCACCGCCGCCGACGACAGCGACTGTTTTGTTGCGGTAAAAGAATCCGTCGCACACCGCACATGTCGACAGACCATATCCCATCAGCTTGTCTTTGTTCGGCAACGGCAGCGTGATGGCACTGGCACCGGTTGCGACGATAATCGTTTTTGTTTCAAGCGGAGCGGAATCGGTTTCAATTTTAAAGCCGCCGGCTATTTTTTCGATCTTCATGACTGTGCCGTGCATGATGCGCGTACCGTATTTTTCGGCTTGCGCCCGCATGTCCTGCATCAGCTTGTTGCCGTCCACGCCTTCCGGAGTCCCGGGCCAGTTTTCCACAATACTCGTCGTTGTGAGCTGGCCTCCCGGCTGCAGACCGGCAATCAGCACAGGATTGAGTGCTGCGCGGGATGTGTAGATTCCTGCTGTGAGTCCTGCCGGACCCGAACCGATAATCACCACGTTTTCCATTTCAAATCCTCGCTCTTATTTTTTGGTTCCCAGTACTTCATTCAGTTTTTGTTCGCTTGAAGCAGCCACGTCGGCATGCAGACTGTTGCCGTGCGCATCAATTGTCACCAGTGCCGGAAAATCTTTGACTTCCAGTTCCCAAATGGCTTCAGGAGAGCCAAATTCCTCAAGCATGGAAACGCCGCGAACCTTTTGTACGGTTTCTGCCAGAACCTGTGCAGCGCCGCCGACGGCATGCAGATAAACGCAGCCAAAGTCCTTGCACGCCTTGAGGGTTTTGGCACCCATTCCGCCCTTGCCGATCACTGCGCGGATTCCGAATTTTTCGATCACAGTCGCCTGATACGGTTCTTCGCGGGTGCTGGTTGTCGGACCTGCTGCCCGCACACTCCATTCACCGGATTCTGTTTTAACGACCACCGGACCGCAGTGGTAAATTGCCGATCCGCGAATGTCGACAGGAATGCTTTTGCCTTCATAAAGATGCTTGTGAACCGCATCGCGGCCCGTGTACAGGACGCCGCTCAGCAAAACCATGTCACCGACATTCAGCGCCCGAACTTGTTCTTCGCTTACGGGCAATGTGAGTTTGATTTCTCTCATTTGTAGATCCACTCCTTGAGTGCGCCGTTTGCCGCAGCCTTCACTCCCTGCCGGCGGAATGCCCAGCACATGTAGGAAACCGAAACATAAAAACTCGCCGGAAGCCTGTTCAGAGCTGCAATTTTCACTCCCAGCAGGGTGGTGTTGCCGCCGAAGCCCATTGGCCCGATTCCCAGTGAATTCGCTTCCTGCATGATTCTTTTTTCAAGCTCAGCAAGCCGGCCGTCCGGATTTTCGTCGTCCAGCGGACGCAAAAAGAGTTTTTTTGAATATGAAAAACCGGTGCTTCTGTCGCCGCCGATCACAACACCCAGAATTCCGGGGCCGCAACCTTTTCCCTGAGCCTGATAAACGGCATCAAGAACAACCTTGCGCACTCCCTCGAGGTCGCGGCCTGCACCCAGCCGGCTGTCGGGCAAACTATACTGAGCCCCGACATTTTCGCAGCCGCCGCCTTTAAGGGCCAATCGTATGTCAAGGTCTTCGGAGCGGTGTTGCTCAAAATAGATGGTCGGTGTGCCGGGGCCCAGATTGTTTCCCGAATTTTGGCCGGTGATGCTGTCCACGGAGTTTTGCCGCAGGTAGCCCAGTTCCGTGGCCTTTGCGACCGCCGCTTCGGCAACCTCGGCAAAGGAGATTTGGTCATATCCGACAGGGGTTTTGACAAAGAAAAGTATGCTTCCCGTGTCCTGACACAGCGGCTGGCTCACCCCGCAGGCAATGTCGATGTTTCTTTGGATGACTTTCATTGCATATTCGCCGGCGCTGCCTGCTTTTTCTTTTTCAAGTCCGTCGACGACAGACTTGCGGACATCGGGCGGCAGGTTGGTGCTGGTCATCCGGATAAGTTCGAGAAGAGTCTCGAACAGAGTTTGATGTGTTGCCGGCACGGCGGGGGGAGTTTTCATCGGTCCCTTGGGATTTGTCGCCATCTTCGGTACCTTCAATGCAAAGTTGGAAACGGAATAAACGAAAGGTGACTGTCATGTTTTCACCCCGCCTCACAATATTCAGAAATTGTGCTTTGTCCATGTTTCTCATTGGCATGTGTGCGAGTTCAGGCGGACACGCGCAGTCAAAGCAGGGTTTTGCGGGATTGAGGTCGCTTGCGGCGAACGGTGCACTCTCAACGGCGTTTGCTGTTAATTTGCGCACCGGTGAGATTTTGGGTGAATTCAATGCTGACCAGCGCATGACGCCCGCCTCGGTATCTAAAGTGATTCTCGCTGCGGCAGCGCTGGAAAGATTCGGAAGTGAATATTCCATTGAAAGCCGGTTTTACGCGACAGGTCCGGTCAAGAACGGAGTTCTCAAAGGCGATTTGATTTTTGAAGGGGCCGGCGATCCTTCTCTGACCAATGAAAAACTATGGTTTCTGACAACCGATGTTGCCCGTGCCGGTATCCGGAAGATCGACGGTCAGCTGGTGGTAAACACCGCCCGTTTCGGGCGCATTGAGCCCGATTTGGATCGCAAATTGGCTGCACGTCGGAGCAGACACGCCTACGACAGTCCGCTGTCTGCGGCGGCGGTGAATTTCAGCGTCATGGGAGTCGTGGTCAGTCCGGGTGAAACATCCGGAGCACAGGCGCACATTGCTCTTGAACCCTACGATCTTGAGTCAACCCGAATCCAAGGCACTGTCCGCACCAAAGAGGGCGAAAACTCAAGAGTCGCGGTCACGCGCACCCGCGCCGGTTTGCAGGATGTGTTTACCGCCAGCGGTCACGTCGGAAAAATGGCCTTTCCGACGCGGATTTACCGATCAGTTTCCGATGCCGACCAGTATGCCGGATCGGTGCTGAAAGCCTTCATTGAAAAAGAAGGCATTCAGGTCAGCCGCGGTGTCCGAGTTGAACGCACACCAAGAAAGGATCTCGGCAGGCCGCTTGCGAGCGTCGAAGGATTTCCTCTTTCGTGGCAGCTTTTGGGCCTGTTCAAAGTCAGCAACAACTTCATCGGCGACATGATGACCATCCAGCTCGATTTCGATGAAACCAAAAAGTACGGGGCGACCCTCGAAGGCGGAGCTGCGCAACTTGAAAGTTATATGTCCAATATTCTTCAGGCCGCTCCGGCTCCTTATAAGTCTTCGGCAGAGGGATTGGTGTTGGATTCCGGAAGCGGTCTGACCCACTCGAACAAACTCTCGGCTCGGGATGTGGTTGCCGTGCTTCATCGCATGTACCAGAACAGTCGCGAATTTCCTGCATTTCTGAATGCTCTTCCGATGCCGGGTGCCGAGGGAACAGTTAAAAAACGCTTCTCTTCCGAGCAGACGAAGCATTTGCGTGACAGGTTGAGGGCAAAGACGGGAACTTTGAGTGAACCCCATGACGCAATCGGTTTGGCAGGGTACAGTCGTCTCAAGGACGGAGATTGGGTTGCCTTTTGCGCCATTGTCAATGGTTCCTCAAAGAGGCCCAACGTCGGTATCGAAACTGCGCGTGACACGATAGATGACGATCTCGGTCGCCTGCTTCCACCGGAGATGTGATGGAAAAGAAAAACAAGGGGACATATACTCTGAGGCGACTTTTTCCTGCATTGAACGAGGACGAGGTTGCGCGCATTCAGGAGAGCTCGTCCGTCATCAGGCTGCGCAGAGGCCAGAATCTCTTTATTTCCGGAGACTCGCCCCGATCTATTTACGGGGTTGCAAATGGTTGTCTCAAAATAGTCCGTGAAAGCGCTGAAGGTGAGAGTGTCATAACGCGGGTTGTCCGGCCCGGACATATCGTCGGGATACGCGAGGTCTTCGGTGAATTCAAATACTCCCGCACGAGTGTTGCACTGAAAGACAGTGAAGTTTTCTCGATTGATGCACAGGCGGTCATGGACTTGATCTCACGCTCGCCCGCAGCATCGCTTCAATTCATGAAGATTTTTTGCAATGAACTTGCCCGACTTGAAAAACGAATCGAAAACGATTTGTACAAACCCGCAAAAAACAGGGTCGCTTCGGTGATCTTTGAGCTGTTCACTCTTTTCGCGGACGAAGGAAAAACATCTTTTGAACCGCCTTTGAACCGCAGGGACATTGCCGAGCTTGCGGATGTCACGCCTGAAACAGTCAGCCGTGCCATCGCAGATTTGAAACAGTCAGGCATTCTCGAAACCCAAGGTGCAGTTTTTCATATTCTTGATACCGACGAGCTTCAAAATGAGGCGGAAGACAGGTGACAGCTGTCCGGTGTGACGGGCTCGAATTGAGAGCCGGCTATAAATCATTGATCAAAAATTTTTCGTTTGAACTCGGATTCGCAAGCTCTGTGGCAGTGACCGGTCCAAACGGCCTTGGGAAAACAACCTTGCTGAGGACGATTTGCGGTGTCAGCAAGCCCTACGGCGGATCAGTCACCGTGAACGGCAAGAGCGTCTGGCCCTTTGCCGGCCATCACGTTCAGGATGCTTCGTTTTTTTATCTTGCGAGTCAGCCCGCATTATTTGCCGACCACAGCGTGATCGGTAATCTCGAATTTTATATGCGCTGCAGCGGCGCAGAATGGAATGCCGAAACGGCCGTGCAGGCACTGTCTGTGGTTGGATTGTCGGCCCGCAAAAATCAAACGGTGCGGACGCTTTCAACCGGTCAAAAACGGCGTCTGAGTTTGGCATTTCTGCATTTGGCGCGACCAAAAATTGTGCTGCTCGATGAGCCTACCAACGGACTTGATGCCGAGGGGGCCGAATTGTGTTTGGGAATTTTGGGTGAACTCAAGAAATCAGGCCAGTCTGCCATAATGGTTGCAACTCATGATCCGGCCCTCGTTGAATGGGCTGACGCAAAGCTGGAGCTGCAAAAATGGCAACCGTGACATCAGGGCAGAATTGGTTTGCAAGTTGCCGGCTTGTTTTTGAATATTCGGTCCGTTCGGTCTTTATCCGTAAAGCGTCTTGGGCAGGCACCTTGGCCTTTGCTGCATGCCTTGCCATTTTGTTTCCGTTTTCATTCGGCACGGAGCTCATCCAGAAGGCCGAAATTCGTCATGGTGCATTTTGGGCGATCAATGAATTTGTCGTTGCGCTGACTGTCGGAAGACTTTTTACGACTGAAGCCGAATCCGGAATTCTTGAGATGATGCTCGCCGCCGGTTTGTCGCGGTCGGCCATTCTGTTCGGAAAAATTCTGTTCGTCGTGCTCTACCTGTTGTCGGTTCAGCTGCCTTTGCTTGCGGTATGGATTGTCTTTTACAACGTTCCGAATGCCGCCTTGTTTTCTGTTTTGCCGACAATTTTTCCATTGCTGCTGCTGTTTAACTTGGGAACAGGCACCATCGGTGCCTTGCTCGCATGCGTGACGGCGCGCAGTACCGGCCGTGATCTGCTCATGCCGCTGTTGTTTTATCCTTTGCAATTGAGTGTTTTACTGGCAGCAGTCAGTCTTGCGACTTACACTGACCCTGCTGTTGTGATGCTGGCAGGAACACAAGGCTCCTCTTGGTGGACTCTTTTGACCGGAGTTCCGGTCGTGTTTCTGGCTTTGGGCGTGCTTTTAAGTCAGGCCCTGTTTCAGGAATAACCGGAAAGGAATTGCGGTATGACGGCACAACTGACCCACACATACAAACGCTGGTCGAGGCTGTTTGTCCCTGCTCTGGTGCTGCAGCTGATTGCGTGGTGGCTCGGTATTTTTTGGGTCGGCACGGACAAGGATCAGGGCGACGTGTACAGGATCATTTTCGTGCATGTGCCGGTTGCATGGTGCGCTTTCATGTGGATTATTCTTGCGGCCGGATTTGCAGTTTTCGGATTCGTCAAGAAGAAGAGTTTTGAGGAAATGGACCGGAGTGCCCACGCGGCAATCAATCTGGGAACCGTTTTTTCGGCATTGGCTTTGGCGACAGGCAGCATTTGGGGCCGACCGACGTGGGGAGTCTGGTGGGACTGGGACCCGCGCTTAACCTCAACTCTCGTGATGTTTTTGGTTTGTTGTGCCTACCATGTCCTGCGCAGTTTCACGCCTGATATTCAGTCCCGAAGAAACTCCGGCCAGATTGTCGCCATTTTGGCCGCCGTGAATGTGCCGATTGTTTATTTCAGCGTGAATATTTGGCGCTCGCTTCATCAACCGCAGACTTTTGTCCGCAGGGGTGGCAGCGCATCGTCCGATATCGGCTTGGTATTGTTTGCAAATTTAATTGCGATGATTCTGCTGACTCTGGTTCTTTACAAAATGAGGCGCACCGCGATTGCGGCGCAGGAGTCGCTGGAAGCCGCAAGAGAAGGGCGTTAAAGTTATGAATACTTCCGAGTATGGGAATATCTCTTGGTTTTTTTATGTCATTGCGGCTTACGGGTCAGTCGCTGCTTCAATCATTGTCTTTGCAATTTCATGCAGGCGGCAATATTGCAAAGCTCAGGAAGCACTCAAAGAAGAGGGCTTTTCTGCCGATAAGACGTGGTGATTTTTCTAACGCGGAGAAAGTCCAAATGGCGATGACAAAGCCTCAAATCATTGCAACAACTGTGATTTGCGCCTCATTGGGATCGATAGTTTACATGGCTCTTCAGCCCGAAAGCTCGGTCACTTTTTTTACTCCTGCCGAGGTTTACGCTTCGCCGCAGAAGTTCGTCGACAGGACTTTTCGAGTTTCCGGTCTGGTTCTCAATGGAACCAAAGATTGGGACGGCATGAATAAAGTTCTCAAGTTCCGCATGAGCGACCTCAACGGCCACGAGTTTGCGGTCACTTACAAGGGAGTGCCGCCCGACCTTTTCAAAGAGGGTCAGGGTGTCGTCGTTGAAGGCAAGCTGGCGCATTCCGACTTAAGAAAAGACAATTCGCTGCAGGCCAATCTCCTGATGGTCAAGCACAGCGAAGTTTACGACACCAAGGAAGACCATTCGAAAATGCGTGAAGCGCGGCTTGTGGATGATATTCTCAAACATGAAAAGACGAAGTGACTTCGGCTGATCCAATTTCTTCGGGGACATAAAGAAAGTGGTCAACAACAAAAGCAGAAGTGGATTGTACTCAGCTCTTATTGCTCTGCTTATCTTCACGGGTTTGATGGTTTACGCCCTGAACAGGGACAGTAACTATGTTCCGAGTCAGCTTGTCGGCAAGGCCGTACCCATGTTTACGGGAGCCACTGCTCAGGGAGCTTCCTTTGATTTGTCCGCAGTTGCAGGCAACGGAAAATGGACCGTCATAAACTTTTGGAGCACAACCTGCGTTGTTTGCCGCGTCGAAGCTCCGGAGCTTGAGCGGTTGTGGCGTGAGGACGTCTCAAACCCTTCAGCGCGCATTCAATTTGTAAGCGTAAACATCCGCGACGAAATTAAAGATATTCTTGAATATCAGACGAATTTCTCGCTCAGTTTTCCTGTTGTGGCAGACATGACAGGTAAGATTTCTCTTGATTACGGAGTCTACGGCACACCTGAGACCTTTTTTGTCGATCCTGCCGGAACTGTCCGGCATCGGGTTGCCGGTGATGTGGACAGAAATACGATTTTGGGGTTTGTCGACTGGCTTGCAAAAAATCCGTCCATGTCTCCGGAGCAGACGATCGAAGGGTTTGGGCGGGTCCGTGCCGGTTCAACGCGCGGCGGATGACCGTACATGTCTCAGAACCTGCCCAAGTTCACAAAAATTAATGAGAGTTTCCCCTGCGCCAACTGCGGCTATCCGGTTCCGCCGTCACGCTCGACCTGCCGCGATCACTGTCCGCGATGCCTTTGGAGTTTGCACGTGGATGTCAATCCGGGAGACAGGGCTGCGAACTGCGGCGGTCTGCTCAAGCCCCGTTCCTATGCGGCGCATCCCAAAAAGGGCTGGATGATTCACTATGTCTGTCAGAAATGTGATACCCGCAGAGTGAACAGATTCCTTGAGAATGATGCTGAAGAATCAGATTCTTTTGAAAGCCTGCTGCAGCTGAGCGGCGAAACACGCGGTTGAGCAGAAGGATAAATGCCGTGAGAAAAATGAGTTCCATTGTCCGAAAGTTCTTTCAGTCGAAATTGTGGTGGTTTGTTTTTGTATCAGCTCTGGCGTTTGCGGCATGGCAGACTTGGTTTTCGGTTGCTCACACGGTGATCACCCACGAACTGATGGGCCGGATGAATGACCCTCAGGAAGTTCGTCTGATCTTTGTCGGTGATACGGGAACAGGCGATGATTCTCAAAAGAAAGTTGCCGATCAAATTGAAACCCTTTGCAGGAGTATTGATCCGGCTGCCGTTATTTTATTGGGTGATAATTTTTATCAGGATCCCCTCTGGGATTCCCGTTTTGAAAAAATGTATTCGGGAGAATGTTCACGAAAACTCAATTTTTACGCGATTCTCGGCAACCACGACTATCGCGGATCGGCAGATGCGCAAATCGCTTACACTAAAGTAAAAGGCGGACGATGGATAATGCCTGCGCGCTATTACTCGCTCAAGTTCGGCGAAATACTTGAAATCGGCGCTGCAGACACCACCATTTCCGATCGCTGCGGTATCTCTGCCCTGTGCAGTATTGACTGGCTTGCCGGCAAGCTGAAGAGTTCAGCCGCGCGCTGGAAGATTCTCATCGGTCATCATCCGATTTTGTCGGGCGGAAAGTACCGTTCACTGAACGGAATGGCGCATTTCAATTTGCCTGAACTGTACTGCAAAAGCGGAGTGAGTGTTTACATCAGCGG
>RFOM01000080.1 GCA_009926615.1 Pseudomonadota bacterium | reverse complement strand
GCAACGCCAAGCTCGGTGAACTTTGTCTGGACTCCGCCGACCAACGTCACAGGCAACGTGGTGGCCTTCAAGGTCAGCGTTGAAGACAGCGCAGGCCTGCGTTCTTCGACCATTGCCACAGTCAACGTGACAATCAGCGGTGCAAACCAGATTCCTGCTTTTGTTTCGACAACAGCCGGCTTTACAGGAGTTCGCAAGCAAAGCCAGCGGATTACCTACGACGATTTGATGACCAAGTTGACACTCGACGATCCCGATTCGAATGCCGAGCAGTTCGTGGTCACGGCGATTACTGCAGGCGGCAAGCTTTATAAAGGTAATTCACAGATTGTCACTCTCCCCGTTCCTCCGGTCGCGCCGGTTGCGGCGGATAACAACACCCTGAGCCGCGGAGAAGAGTTCCTCTATTCGCCGGACGATGCAATGCTGGGCTCCACGACTGTGTTTGAAGTGCGCGGCTGGGACGGCATCAGTTACACAAGCAACACTGCGATTGTGTCTGTGAACTATTCTCCGGTTTATGCATTCCCTGTTCTTACAAGTGCAACTGACTTTATCGGAGTTTCGCAAAATCAGGCTTACACGTTTACCTATCAGAGTCTCCGTGACCTGACGAATGCCGCGAGTGCCGATGAATCGATTGCAAATCCGCTGTCATTCAAGATTAAGACAATCCACGGCGGCAGCCTCAGCAAGACAGGAAGTCTTGTCAGCACGGGTATGCCGTTTGCGATGACAGATGACACAACTCTGTCGACCGCTCTGATTTACAAGGGAGATTCTTTCAGCTGGACACCTCCGGCCGGAGCAAATGGCAGAATTCGCGGATTTACAATTGTCGCGACTCAGTCGTTCCCTGCATATCTCGGAAGTACACCGGCCAACAAAGACAGCCTCAGCAGTGTGGATGTAAACTTCCAAGTTGCGCGTGCAAACACCCTGCCTGTCTTCAAGAACGCAGGCACACCCGTCAACGGCGGTGCCGAAGATATGCCGCAGGTCATCAGCTACAACCAGCTGGTTGCAAACTATGAAGGTGAAGACGCGGAAACCGGTGTTCTCAAATATCAGATCACCGAGCTCTCCAACGCATCAGCCTCATACTCACGTCAGTACTTCGACGGCAGCGGAAACCGTGTTGTCGCTGCGCTGACCAACGCACTTCTGCCTGTGGACATTGGCCCCGGCGAAAGCATTATTTATCGTCCGGTTCTCAACGATGCTGCCGCGGTTCAAAACATCGTAAGAGTGAAACTCAAAGACGGCGACGGCTCACTGAGTGCGGCCGACCGTGTTGTGCAGCTGCTTGTTACTTCAGTGAACGATGCGCCGACCTATGGAGCGATTTCGGCACTTCCGAGCACAACCAAGAACATCGCAACCGGATTCGCGATCTCGTATGCGACACTGAAAGCAGCGGTCAACGTTGTTGATCCGGACACCGCGGCAAGCAGCATCGAGTTCCGCATCGAGAGCGTCAACTCGGGCTCATTGCGCGGCGGAGCAACAAACGCAGGTTCGGTACTTTCGGTCAACACCAATGACACTGCGACTATGCCATTTGTTGTATCCGCGAGCCCGTCCGGAAACCGCTACACAGACGTCAACTGGACTCCTCCCCAGAATGGCGAAGGTAACTTCTCGGTCTTTACGGTCCGTGCATACGACGGCATGGATTACGCTGCGACAACGGTCAAAGTTCAAATATCAGTCACTCCGTCCAACACACCGCCGACGCTCAATGCAGGCTTCACGTTGGGAACATCGGGAACTGCGGGAACAGTTCAAAACGGTGCGGTTCTTGTTTCCTACGACACGCTGCTGACCAGAACTGCAGCCGCGGACGCAGATGACAACGTTATTACTTTCCAAGTCACTTACCTTGAAAGCGGTGTTCTGACTTCGGGCGGAACAACCGTCAATACAACCGGTGCTCTGGGAACACCGCTGACCATTCCTGTCGGCGGAACGCTGATCTGGCGTCCGGCAAGCAACGCTGTCGGCACAGGCGCAAGTGCATTGAGTGCATTTAGGGTTAAAGCCTATGACGGCGGCTTGTCTTCCTCGACGGAATCGCTGTTCAAGGTCAACGTCACCGCCGAAAATCAGGTTCCGGCAGTTGCGAACAATCCGGTTTATCCTGTGATTCGCAACACGGTCCTCGAAAAATCGTTGAGCGATTTGGGCTCCAACATCGGCGTGACGGACCTTGAATCCGTTATTCCGACAGATGCTGTCGGTGTGCGTTACAACAGCATGAAGCTGCGCGTAACCGGAGTCCTGAACGGCAGTCTCAGAATTGGTTTGTCCACCGACACATGGGCATCGGCCTCTCCTTGGGTCATCAGCAGCAACGATGCTTTGGATTCCACCAAGTCGAAACTCTTCTGGATGCCTCCGACGGACGTTTCCGAAACAACAGTCGATGCGTTCACCGTGGTTGCCGTCGACGCAGGAAACCTTGTCAGCCCGACGTATGCCAAAGTTCAGGCCGCGGTCTCGGGAAGCAACCTTGCACCGAATATCGCATCCATCACCAAAGACTACACGGGCGCAACACAGAACAACCAGTTCAAACTTCTGTTCAACACCTTGAAGAATGACCTGAGTGTCACAGACGCAGACAGCAGCAATGTGACGCTGGTCTTCACCAATATCTCCAACGGCAGCCTGCTTAAGGGCGGCACGGCTCTGCAGGCTGTCAGCTGGACTCCGACAACCTTGCCCAATCCTGACAACCAAATCCAGACTTACGAAGAACTGGTTTATTTGCCCAGCTATAACCTCACCGGCCAGTACACCGTGTTCAAGGTACGTGCGTGGGACGGTGTTCAGTATTCAGCGAATGAAGCTACAGTCAGAGTCACCATTGCTGCTGTCAATCAGGCTCCGATGCTCACCCGCGTGCGTGATTTCACAGGTGGTGTGAAGAACGCGGCAACAACATTCTCTTATGATGACTTGCGCGGCAATCCTGCAATTACCGACGGCACCCAAAGAAGCGATGCTTCTGATGCCGAGGAAGCGCTTCCGACCAAGACATTGAAGTTCAAGGTTAAGGCGTTGACCTCAGGTACGCTTGAGCGCACATCGCCTGTGACCAATCCGGGCACTCCGGAAGCAGTTCCGCTGAACGGATTTATATCGGCGGGCGACCAGCTCTCGTGGACTCCTTCCGCCAATGCTATTGGCCGTTTGAACGGATTCAGCGTCGTTGCCTACGACGGCACAACAGAAAGTGCGCAGGCGATACCTGTTTACTTTAACTACGTCGATTCAAATCAGCCGCCGGTCTTCCAAACCAGCACGTTCCTTTCCGGAGCGCGTGAAGACATTCCCTACGTGATTACATACTCCATGCTCGCTTCGGCATACCCCGGCCTTGACGACAACACGAGCGTGTTGGGCTACAAGGTGGACAATTTGAGCGGTGCAGTCGGTTCGCTGAGCAAAAACGGATTGGCTGTAACTTCGGGAAGTCTGGCAACGACACCAGTGATTGTTAATCCGGGCGACTATCTGATCTGGTCCCCGCCGGCAAACGCAAATTCCGGAGTTTCGGCGACCCGCTTCAAGCTGTTTACCCTTAAGCTTGTTGATGCTGACACTGTTTCTAGCATCGCATCCAAGGATGTCGAAGCAACCCTTGCGTCGGTCAATGATGCTCCGACTTACGGAACTGTCGCACTCCTTTCACAGACAGTAAAGAATGTTAGCGGAGGCCGGCCAATCTCCTATGCGAACGTCGCAGCAGCCGTGCCGGTGACCGATATTGATGCCGACACGATTTCTTACCGCATTGAATCGATCGGTTCCGGACGTCTTGTTTTGGGTTCAAGCAATACAGGTATCGAAGTGAATACAGGTGTGAGCATGCCTCGGCTGGTTGCTTCGGGTGCAGACGGAATCAATACGGCAAGTGACTTGAACTGGACTCCGCCACTCAACGGTGAAGGCAACTTCCTTGTCATGACCGTCCGCGCTTATGACGGATTTGAATATGCGTCTACGACTCAGGAAGTGCGCATCAATGTTCAGAGCGGAAATTTCAATCCGACGGTGACGAATCTGAACGTCACGCTGGGCGTTGCTTTGGGAACATCGGGAACAACCCAAAACGGTGCTCTGCCGGTTTCGTACAACACCCTTTTGAATACGAGCGGTGCTCTGGATCCGGACGGAAATATGGTCAGCTTCAAGATCATGTCTCTGCAGAGCGGATCCGTCATCGTTGCCGGTACTACCTACACAAGCGGTAATTTGCCGACGACCGCAGGTTCCGAACTCGCTGTCGGCCCCGGTGAAAGCTTTGTCTGGCGTCCGGCTCCAAACGAACGAGGCACAGACGCTTCAGCCTTGTCGGCATTCACCGTCAAAGCCTTTGACGGAGTGAATTTCTCCTCGGTTCCGACCGCTTATAAGGTTAATGTTTCGGCTGTCAATCAGGCTCCTTCTCTTACGGTTGTCGACAAAACCTACACCGGTGCAGTCCGCAACAACTACTACATGAAGAGCTTTGCCGACCTCGCTGCTGACCTTGGGGTTGCCGACGCTGAAAATGTAAATCCATCTTCTCCAAACTATTCACTGATGAAACTCAGAATAGAGCATGGCGGAGCCAGAACTGAAATCCGCGTCGGTACTTCGGCGAACGTTGCCGACGCAGTGTTGCTCAGCGATGCAAACCGGCTGATTCTCAACGGCACCAATGTGTTCTGGCTGCCTCCGACCAATCGCAACGGTGTGTTTGATGCGTACATTGTCGCTGCTGTTGATGCCAACGGCGATTCAAGTCCGATGACCGCAAACGTCAAGATTGATGTTTCATCAGGCAGCAACGCTGCTCCGCAAATCGCAGGCAATACCGCTGCAGAGTATAACCTCGGTTCGTCGCCGCAGGGCCGTCCGATTGCTTTGTCATACGAGCAGTTGCGCTCCAGCCTGAACGTCACTGACGCGGACAACACCTACAAGACTTTGGTACTCGCATCCGCACCGAACGCGACACTCGTGAAGGGCAGCACAACCCTGACGGTTACAAGTATTACAGGTTCGACAGCACCGATTACCTCGCCGCTGCCTGCGAACTCTTCGGTGATTGCACCGAATGAGAACATCGTGGTTTATCCGGTTGCAAGTGTCGTCGGAAACGGAACTGTTCTCTTCACGGTGCGCGCTTGGGACGGCGAAGGATACTCGACGACTGCAGGTACCGTGAAGGTTGATTTGACCGCCTTCAATCAGCTTCCGACTTTGACCCGCGTGGGTGAATTCAACGGTGTCATCAAGAACACTGCATTCAACTTTACATACGACACTCTGCGCGGCGATCCTGCCAACACCACAGTATTGCAACGCACAGATGCATTTGATGCAGAAGAAAACATTGCCAGCAAATCACTTAAATTCAAGATTACCCGTTTGGAAAGCGGCAGCTTGGTGCGCACCGGAGGAACAACCGGAGCAATTGCCATCAACTCGCTGATCAATCCGGGTGATTCGTTCTCGTGGACTCCTCCTTCGAACGTTCTTGGATCGGTCGACGGATTTGGAATCGTTGCACTTGATGCCGCAGGCGGCGAAAGCTCACCTGACAAGACGGTCAAGTTCATTGTTTCTGCACCCAACGTCAAGCCTTCGTTTGCAAGCTCCAGCTTCCTGACCGGAGCCTACGAAGACGTGCCGTTCAATATCAGCTACAGCATGTTGTCTTCCAACTACGCAGGAAGCGACGACACGACGTCCGTACTTAAATACCGTCTGACAAGCTTGACCGGTGCGAACGGAACTCTCAGCCGCAACGGCCTGCCGATTACGGTGGGATCGCTGCCGCTGACACTGTTGCCCAACGATTCGCTGACATGGACTCCCGAGGCCAATACAAATTCCGGAGCCGCCGGCAGCACTCCGCTGTATCAGCCCTTCACGATGGTGCTGGTTGATAACGAAGGACTCGAAAGTGATCCGGTTGACGTGAAGATCAGCGTAACAGCTGTCAATGACATTCCGACATCGTCCGGCAACACGGCACTGTCTGCGATTGCCAAGAATGCATCCGTGTCGATTACCCATACAATGCTCTTTGCAGCATTGCCCTTTGCCGACAATGATTTTGCTCCGTCGAGCCCGACGGCTGCAGATATCTCATACCGCATCGAAAGCGTGCGCTCGGGAACGCTGCGTAAAGTCAGCGGCGACCTTGCCTTGAACATTGTTGCCGGCGACACCAGCAGCATGCCACTGATTGTCAGCAGCGGTGCAAACGGTTCAACACGCCTGACAAGCGTGTACTGGACTCCTGCATTGAACGCTGAGGGTACGCAAATCGTCATGACAGTTCGTGCATTCGACGGAACCGACTATGCGGCAACAACCCAGAATGTGACGATTACTGTCAATCCTCTTAACTCGGCTCCGGTTATTGCGAATACAGCGCTGATTTTGGGCGCATCCGGAACAGGAACTTCGGGAACCACCCAAAACGGTCAGCTGCCTGTGTCCTACGACACACTGCTTGTGAAATCAGGTGCAACCGACAGCGACGAGAATGCAATCTGGTTCAAGCTGACGGCAATCGGCAGCGGCAAGATCAAGCTCAACGGAACTGAATACACAACTCTTCCGGGATCTCCGTTGTATGTGAAGCCGGGTGAAATGCTCGTCTGGAGTCCTGCTGCGAACGTTGCAGAAACCGATACAACAGGTCTCGCTGCATTCACTGTTCAGGCCTATGACGGAATGGCGACTTCCAATCTGTCCACGAATTCAATGACTGTGAGAGCGAGAGTTTCGGCCACCAATCAGGCGCCGACTCTGAATGCCAACTGGACGTACAACCCCGGCGCGGATTTCCGCAACAAACCGGTCAAGATTACGTTTGATGATTTGGTTTCAAACCTGAACGTTGCCGACCTTGAAGACGTCGGTACCTCGGGTGCAAACCGCTTCGACACCATGCGCATGCGCATCGAACTGCAAGTCAACGGTCAGGGACTGTTCATCGGTACGGGTGCAACTGTTTCCTCGGCTGTCGCGGTGGATTCGAGCAACAACACACTGGGAGTAGGAACGAATCTGTTCTGGCTGCCGCCCGAAGGCTACACCGGTACGACTGCGGCATTTAAAGTGTCGGCAGTGGATACACAAAATACATCCAGCGAAATCGTTGCTACGGTTAGCGTGAATGTTCAGGGCAGCAATGCGATCCCGACGATGTCAGCCGCATCCAAGATTCTTGATTTGGGAACGTCATCTCAGGGAGCACCGCTGGTTGTTACATATGCTGCAGTCAAGACAGCATTCGGCCTTGATGACCTTGACAGCCCGCTGACGTCGTTGGTGATTACAGGAATTACAAATTCAACTCTCAAGAAGGGCAACACAACCCTTACGGCAACAACTGTTGCGGCCGGTTCGGTCACTGCGCCGCCAACCACATCCGTGATAGCCCCCGGCGAAACGGTTGTTATTTATCCGAGTGCAACGGCTACGGGTCTGACAACGTTCTTCACCGCAAGGGCATGGGATGGCGCTGCATATTCTGACGCAACAACCGGAACGGGTAGCGTCAGAGCCACTTTGACCGCTGTAAATCAGGCTCCCGGCCTGACCTATGTGAAGGACTTCACGAGCGTCATCAAAAATACTGAATTTGCGTTTACCTATAACGATTTCCGCGGCAATCCGTCGGGAACCCCCGGTGTTGAAAGAACCAATGCTTTCGATGCCGAAGAAGCACTGCCCGCGACGACACTGAAATTCAAAGTCAAGAGCCTCGGTTCAGGCACTCTGTACAAGGTTGTCAGCAGTACTGCGACCTTGTTGACTGTCGGCGAGAATATTGACTCGCAGCTGGCAAGCACGACTTGGAAATGGAATCCTCCGACAGATGCCGTCGGCCGGATCATAGCTTTCACGGTTGTCGCCTTCGACGGTGTCAATGAAAGCTCGGCGCTTGTGCCGGTGTACTTCCAAGTCTCGGCGCCGAACCAGAATCCTGCGTTTGTCAGTGCAACGAATGCGGATATCACCGGTGCGTACGAAGATGTTCCTTTCAACATCAGCTACGCGATGCTTGAAAACAGATACCGCGGCACGGATGATCAGGCAGGACCGGTACGTTATCAAATCACCGAGACTGTGGCTGCCAACGGCAAGCTTTATTTGAACGGTGTTGAACTGGTGAACGGAATTTCGCTGCCGGTCAACGTCGGACTCGGACAGATTCTGACTTGGGTTCCGACTCTGTACACCAATTCACCGACAGGTCTTGGAATTTCAGCGTTCAAGATTAAACTGATTGACGACGACGGACTGTTGAGCACTGGCACGAATGCAGAGCAAACAGTCAAAGTGGTTGTTGCTCCGGTCAACAACATTCCGACCTTCCACAGCAATTCAGCACTGTCTCCTGCGCTGTCGAAGAACAGCGGCAGAGCAATTACTTATGCGGACATCTTTGCTGCCATTAAATTCAAAGACAACGACTACTACAGCAACACCAGCGATCCGGCGGCAGGTCAGATTTCGTACCGTATCGAGAGCGTAAACTCGGGCGAACTGAGAAAGACCAACGGCGGTACTTTGATTAATCCGGTCAGCACATCTGCGGCGTCGATGCCTTTGCTGGTCAATTCCGGCGGCAACGGAACAGACCGTCTTGAGAGTGTTTACTGGACACCTGCAAACAATGCGACGGGCAGCCAGATGATCATGACTCTGCGCGGCTTTGACGGAGCTGATTATTCCGCAACTGCAACGACAGTCACCATCACTGTCAATTCGTCCAACAGCAAGCCTGTGATTGCGACTACGTCTCACACGATGGGTCAGGGCGGAACTTCCGGAACATCGCAAAACGGCCAACTGCCGATCACCTACTCAACTCTGCTCCAAAAATCAGGCGCAACCGATGTTGACGGCGATGTGATCTGGTTCAAAGTCACGGCAATCGCGAGCGGCTCACTTAAGGTGAACGGCAATGACCATTCGGTTCTCCCCGGCTCCGCGCTTTACATTAAACCCAATGAATCGGTTGTCTGGAGTCCGGCTGCCAACCAGAACGGCACAGACGCAACTGCACTTTCAGCCTTTACCGTGACCGCGTATGACCAACTCCTTGAGTCCGATGGCGCATTGGCGGTGAAGGTCAATGTGTCGGCCGTCAATCAGGCTCCGACGCTTGCGGCGTCTTGGATTAACTCAAGCGCAGGCGCAACGAATTCAAGACTATGACCTTTGCAGAAATTGCAACGGGATTGAATCTTCTTGATGTTGAAGATGTAACAACCACGGGTGCAACCCGATACAACACAATGCGTCTGCGCATCGAACAAATTGTCGACGGACAGGAAATTCGGCTGGGCACAACGAGTGTGGCACAGGACGCAAATCCGCTGGTCATTGACGGCACCAGCAACGTTATCGGTGCAGGCTCGTACATCTTCTGGAAGCCGCCTGCAGGTCTCACAGCCGTATCACCCAATCCTCCGTTTACAGCGTTCCGTGTGACAGCTGTTGATACAGGAAATCTTTCGAGCACCACGATGGGTGATGTGAAGATTTATGTTTCAGGAGCAAACGCTGCTCCCTACATGAACACGGCAAACACCAATCCTCGTGTTTACAACTTTGGCGCAACACTGCAGGGTGTACCTTTCACGCTGACTTACGACACACTCAAGACTGCATTTGATGTGCGTGACTCGGACAGCCCCTACATTGTGTTTGTGGTGACTTCCACGACCCAGTCGACACTGAAGAAGGGTACTGTGACAATGGCAGGAACCACTCCTGTCAACGGCAGCACTCCTGCCGGCACGGCCGTGATTGCTCCGAACGAAAGCGTGGTCGTCTTCCCGAACACAAGCCGCATCGAAGATGCCGCCGAGATCTTCCGCGTGCGTCTGTACGACGGCGAAACTTACTCGGATGCAACAACCGGATACGCAGTGATCAAGGCGGATCTTAAGGTCAACAACCAGATTCCTACGCTGACATCTGTGAAGAACTTTACCAACGTGCAAAAGGGCGGCAACCTTCTCTTCACATACAGCGAATTCCGCGGCGACCCGAGCAATACAAGCGGCAGCGAACGCACGAATGCATTTGACGCCGAAGAAAACGTTGCAAATGCGCAGACACTGAAATTCAAAGTCAAGAGCATTCCTGCCGGCAACGGAACGCTCTACAAGCTGAATACTTCGACATCGAATTACGATGCTGTCACAGTCAATGCCGAAATCGAACCGAACACTTCGTGGAAGTGGACACCCGATGCGGCACTGGTGGGAACCGTACCTGCGTTTACGGTTGTTGCATGGGACGGAGTTTCCGAAAGCGCTGCGCCGGTGACGGTCAATGTTGAAGTCACTCCGACGAACACACCGCCTGCATTTGTCGGCGCAGGCAGCGACTTTAGCGGCGCATTTGAAGATATCCCTTACAGAATCAGCTACTCTGTGCTGTCCGGAAATCATCCGAGCACCGACGATCAGGCAGGTGCGCTGACCTATGAAGTGACGGCGATTTCAAACGGCACCCTTTATAAGAACTCAACTGAACTTTCAGTTGCAGCCAACAATCTGCCTGCGTCCGTGCGGCCGACAGACACGCTGACATGGATTCCTCCTGCTCTGCAGAGTGGTCTTAAAGATGCCTTTACAATCCGGCTGAAAGACGATGCCGGCTCATTGAGTGCAACTCGTCTCATGAGAGTGAACATCTCTGCAGTGAATAATCTTCCGGTCATGGGTGTTGCCGGTGCGTTCCCCAACACCGGTGCGAACGCCGTCACCGGACCGTTGGCCAAGAATGCAGGCGTGTCGATTAGCTACGACCAGCTCGCCGGAATTCTGCCTGTCACCGATGCCGACGCTACCGGCGGCACACCTGCATCGGGTGACATTACATACCGCATCGAAAGCGTAAACTCCGGTTTGCTGTTCATGGGCACGAGCGATACGGGCGCTTCAATCACGCCTTCGCAAGCTGACTTTGCAAACATGAAGCGAGTCGTGAAAACCGGTGCCAACGGAACTTCAACCACCGCTGCTGTTTACTGGAAACCGCCGGTCAACGGCTCAGGAACGTTCAGTGTCATGACCGTGCGTGCATTCGACGGCACAGATTACTCGGCCAATGTGCGCGAAGTTCTGGTCACCATCGCAAGCAGCAACGCTGCGCCAATCTGGTCAAATGCGGTTGTGAATGCAGCCTACGAAGTTACACTTGGCATGGGTACAACTCAAAACGGCGCACTGCCGGTGACATACGACACCCTTTTGGCCGCAACCAATCCGACCGATGCCGACGGCAACGTTGTGAGATTCCGTCTGAGCACGTTGAGTTCCGGTTCATTGAAGGTCGGTTCAACGCTCTACGACACGGCCGGAGCAATTGCGACTCCTCTTCTGATTGGTCCCGGAGAAAGCTTCATCTGGCGTCCGGCTTCTAACACAGTCGGAACGTCCGGTTTGAACGCGTTCAAGGTTACCGCAACCGACACCAACTCAAACAGCACGAACGAAGTGCAGGTCAAAGTTCCGGTCTCCGGCGTAAATCAGGCTCCGACGATCAACGCCGCTTGGACCGTGGCTTCTCCTGTCAGCCGCAACGATTTCAAGGCTCTCTCCTTCCAAGAGATTGCCCAGAATCTTGGTGTTCTCGACTTTGAAGATGCCAATTCGAACGTGGACGTCAACAGCCGCTTTGCGACAATGAAACTCTACATTGACAGTATGATTGTCGGTCAGGAAATTCGTATCGGCACAACAAACAGTGCTGCGGGCGCTGATACGCTTTCCGACGGTAACCGTTTGATCACATCAGCCAATTGGGTCTTCTGGAAGCCGCCGACAAATCAAAGCGGCACGTTCGAGGCATTCCGTGTTGCCGCAGTTGACACAGGAAATGCGTTTTCGGGGCAGCTGGCAACGGTTTCAATCACTGTCGACGGCAGCAATGCGTTGCCGACGATGGGTGCAGTGAGCAAAGTGTATGACTTTGGCAACCGCACTCAGGGTGTACCGCTGACAGTGACTTATGCTCAACTTGCCGCGGCACTTCAGCCGGCAGATTCTGACAACAACTTCATGAGTTTTGTTGTGACCTCAATCACAAACTCGACACTCAAGAAGGGCGGAATCAACATGGTCGCGTTCAACGCGAACACCGGCACGCCCCCGACAACCGATGCCGTCATCAGCCAAAATGAGAGTGTCGTGGTCTTCCCGACAGCCACGGGTGTCGGCAACACAGTGTTCTTCAAAGTGAGAGTTTGGGACGGTGAGGGTTACTCAACGACTCCTGCCAACGAAGCAACCGTGCAGGCGAATTTGACACCCTTCAATCAGCGTCCGGTCCTGACTTATGTGAAACCTTTCAGCGGAATCACCGAAGGCGGAAGTCTGGTCTTCAGCTACTCGGATTTCCGCAGCGGACTTGTCAACGGTGTTGCGCGCACGAATGCATTCGACGCTGAAGAACCTCTGCCGACAACAACTGTCAAGTTCCGCTTGAAGAGCATTTTGAGCGGTAATCTTGAAATCAACGGCGGAGCGGCTATCACGGCACCGGCAGATTTCGCTGCGGGTGCAACATGGAAGTGGACTCCTCCGCTTGGAGCAAGCGGCGCATTGAATGCCTTTACGGTGGTTGCCCTCGATGATGCCGCGACACCGCTCGAAAGTGACACACCGATAACAGTGATCGTGAATGTGGGCAGCAAGCCTGTCTTCACCACAGCCAGCGTGTTTGCCGGCGGCTCCGAGGACATTCCCTACACAATCACTTACAACAACCTTGCAGCCAACTATCCGGGCAGCGACGACCAAGGTACGCCGCTGACCTACGAAATCACCGGCGTATCAAGCGGACAACTGTTCAAGGGAGTCACCGAAATTACCGGTGCCACCGTATCGCCTGCAGTTGCCGTGCGGCCGGGTGACATTCTGACTTGGGTTCCGGCTCCTTATGCGAACAACGTCAGCAACGGCGGATCGTCGCTCAACGCATTCAAGATCAAGCTGCTTGATGATGCCGGCAACCGCAGTTCGGAAACGACTGTGGCTGTCAGTGTTGCCTCCGTCAACAATCCTCCGATTGTTCAAAGCGTGACCAATCCATACTCGGCGGGCACACCGGCCGGAGTGGTCAAGAACACCGGAAAGATCATCACCCACAACGAAATCTGGAGCATGCTGACGGTCAAAGACTATGACTTCCCGAGCGGCAACACCAGTGATGCCAATGTGTCATTCAGAGTTGAAGTTGTTCCGACGGGCAAGCTTTATTTGGGCAGCAGCGCGGCATCCGGAGAAACCAACCTGATTCAGCCGACTCAGGCAAACACGGCGTCAATGCCGCTGCTTGTCAAAACGGGCGGCAACGGCACGACTTCCGGCAGCAATCTGTTCTGGATTCCTCCGCAGAACGGCTCAGGCACATTCACGATTATGCGCATCCGTGCATTCGACGGCACCGATTATGCAGCGACCACAACCGATATTAACGTCACAATTGCAGCCGCCAACTCGACTCCGGCTTGGTCTGCAACAACAGTGACATTGCCGAATGCTGCAAGTGAAAACGGCGCATTGCCGGTGACTTGGGAAACACTCGCTTCACTGACCTCTCCGACGGATGCCGACGGCGAAGTTCTGCGCTTTAAGGTCACAGAAATCACCACCGGATCTGTCAAGGTCGGCGAAGTTTCGTATACCGGAACTCCGCTTACACCTCCGTCCATCGGTCCGGGTGAATCATTCATCTGGCGTCCGGGAGCTGTGAACAACACTGTGACAGCCTTCTCGATCAGGGCAACCGACGGCACCGCTGACACCTCAACAGCAGTGACGGTGCAGGGAACAGTGACTGCGGTCAACGACGCGCCGACGATGAATTCTTTGGCGACTTTGACCGGTGCAAGCCGCAACCAGTGGTTTGAAGTCAAGTTTGAAACTCTGCGCGCTGCGCTGAATATGAACGATGCTGAGACTCCGCCCGCAGGGCTGCAGATTAAAGTTGAACAGAAACTCTCCGGACTGGGAGTCAAATTGGGTGCAGAATCACCCACAGGCAGTGCAACTTCGGCGACCCCGTGGAGTATATCGTTAACCAATACAATCACGGCCGGCCAGAGTATCTGGTGGTTGCCGCCGGTCAACATTGCAAACACAATCCCTGCATTCACGGTCAGTGTGCTTGACGCCTCCAACGTTGCCTCCGGAAATATCGCAACGGTGAACGTAACTGTGACGGGCAGCAATGCAGCACCGACTCTGACTGCCGGCAACCTCGACCGAGGCACTTACGCACAGGGTACACCTTTTGCAGTCAGCTACGCTCAGCTGGCATCGCAATTTGCACCCGCTGATACAGACAGCGCGATGATCAGCTTTGTTGTGACTTCGGTGAGCAACGCAACCCTGAAGAAGGGCAGCAACATCATGGCTGCGGTTGCAACTGTCAGCGGAAATCATGGAACTCCGGATTCCACGAACATCATTGCTCCCGACGAAATTATTCTTGTGATTCCGTCGGCCGCCGGCAACGGCAGCACCACTACACTCTTTACGGTGAAGGCGTGGGACGGTGATGTCTACTCCAGCAACGCGGGCAATGTGCGTGCGACCTTCACTGCACCGACAAACAACCTTGTGCCCGTGTTGAGCTACGTGCGCGACTTCACGGGTGCCGTAAAAGACACAGTGTATCCGTTCACCTACGCAGCACTGCGCAGCGGCGGAACTCCTGCACGCTCGGACGCATTTGATGCTGAAGAAAACGTGAGCGTTCCTTCGCTCAAATTCAAGGTGAAGACAATATACAGCACCAACGGCAAGCTCTGCGCCGGAGGCGACGGAACGTGCACGGGTACCGCTCTGGTTGCGGGTCAGCTTATTGACTCCGACACGAACTCATCTTTCAACTGGAAGCCCGAAGCCGGCCTGACCGGTCGCCTGAAAGCCTTCAGCGTTGTCGCCTATGACGACAAAGACGAAAGCGTTACGCCGATTGACGTGTACTTCCAAGTGACCGGCCCCAACGCTTCGCCTGTGCTCGGAACCGTGACGTCGTTCACCGGTGCTCACGAAGACGTGCCATACAACATCAGCTACGACCTGCTGAAGAGCAAGATTCCGGTGACCGACGACCAAGTGGCACCGGTGGAATACAAGATTACCGCAATATTGGCCGGTACGCTGATGAAGAACTACAGCACCGCGGTTGTGGCCAACACGACAACTGTGGGAGTGAACGACGTTCTGACATGGACTCCTGCCGCAAACTCCAACAGCAGCATTCCAGCCTTCAAGGTCATGGGTGTTGATGCGAGCGGAGCGTTGTCCGCCGAGGCAACGGCAACAGTTCTGGTGGCTGCAATTAACGACAT
>RFOM01000079.1 GCA_009926615.1 Pseudomonadota bacterium | reverse complement strand
GAGAGAACCTTTTGGATTGGTCACACTGTCTTCATTGCCCTTGCCATTGCCGGTCTGGCGTTTATTATTTTAGCCCGCGGTCCCAACCGGCGTGATGTGGTTATGAACGGAGTTTCCGAAGGAAAGGAATAATTCGTGGGTCTTCTTGATGCATGGCGCGGCTATCGCGCGAATCAAAAATCCAAGTCGTTCGAAAAAATGGGCGATGTGCTTAAGAACCTTGTGACCACCAAAGAGCAGCGCTGGGAAGCGATTGAAGCTCTGGCCGGCGGCGGTGATTTTGCTCTGGCAGCACCGCAGCTGATGAAGAGATTTGAACTTGTGGTTGAACACGGAATCATCGACAAGCGCGAAAAAGACAGAGTCATGGAAATTTTGCTTGAAAACAAAGAAATTTCAATGCCGCTGGTCTGCGATGCGGTCAGGACCCAAAAGAGGATTGCATGGCCCATCAAGCTTGCAGAAAAAATGCTGGGCGCCGATGAATACCTCAATCTGATGCTCGAAAGCCTTAATTCCGAAAACGTTTTGTTTGATGAAACCCTTCACGAGCGCAATATCGAAATCCTGCTTGCTCTGAAGGAATTGTCCGATGCGCGGATAGCCGAACGGACACAGGTTTTTGTCCGCAGCCGCGACGAGCAGGTCAGGATTGCAGCTTTGGAATGCCTTGAAGCTCAGGCAGTGACGCATAAGGAGGCGCGCAACTATTTGCTCAGTCTCTTGGCAGAGCCGCTGACCGATGATAATTCACGCTTCATCGGTCTGGTGAAAACCATTGTCACCCGCCACAATTGGGAGACCACCAGTCCTTAAAAGGACACCTGCCATGCAACGCGCCCACAAGAGTCCGTTTCTCAGAGGGATTGGTCACCTCGCACTTGTTGTCGATGATCTCGAAAAAGCCCGGTGGTTTTATTCCGACGTTTTGGGCGCCGACGTTGAAATTTGGCGCGGCTCCCAGCTCCTTATTCATGTCGGACCGGATTTGATTGTCGCCAAGCTTTCCGCCGATGCCATCGATCAGGCGCGGCAGCAGGGCTCTTTCGGCCGGCAGGTGCTCGATCATTTCGGTTTTATGGCTGACAGTCCGTCTCAGGTTGATGCGCTGGCCGAACGAATCAAGGCAGCGGGGCTTGAGGTTCTCAAGGGTCCCTACGATCGCTCAGACGGACGGAGCCTTTATTTCAGGGATCCGTTTGGAAATCTCATCGAATATTTGTACTACACGCCCAAATCAACGGACGCATGAAGCCGGCACCTTTGGGTTTGGCAGACGCACTTCAAGTGGATTGAACATTTATGACGACAGAGCTTTTTCCCCAAATTCTCGGATTCATTCTCGTTGCTGCAGTTTTGGGAGCGGCGGCCTTCTGGCTGGGCCGCAGAAGTGCCCGCAAAAGCGATGCGAACATTGCGGAGCATTCTGCCGCCGGCAAAACACCCGACACGCGCAGCGACGGCCATGGCCAAGCTCAGGAGTCGGTTGCCGGACAAAAAGTCGGGTCGGAAGCCGAATCAACCGGCAATGAACTTCCGCAGGCTATTCCTTCAGTCAGTTGGTTCAGCCGCCTTTCATCGGGAATGAGCAAAACCCAAAACCAGCTGATTCGCCAAATCGAATCACTTTTTACCAGTCAGAATGAAAAGGCGTCCCGCGAAGCAATTCTCGATGCGATGCTTGAAATTCTTGTCCGTGCGGATGTCGGTATCCGCACCGCCGAAATGCTGATTGAACGCGTGCGGCACGAGTTGCCGGGAGCGGAACTGTCCGATGCAGGATCCGTGAAGACAGTGTTGCGCAAAGAAATTCTGAGCTTGCTCAAGTCGGATGCGGGCTGGTCACTCACCTCACCCGAGCAGAAGCCTGCGGTCGTTCTTATGGTCGGAGTCAACGGCGTGGGTAAAACGACCACAACCGGCAAGCTGGCATTCAAAGAACGTCAGGCAGGTAAAACAGTGATTGTCGGGGCCGCCGACACATTCCGCGCAGCCGCAGTCGACCAGCTCGAACAGTGGGCTCATCGTGCGGGGGCCGAATGCGTGCGACTTTCGGAGGGGGCTGATCCGGCGTCCGTTGCGTTCGAGTGCGTCAAGCGCGCTGTCGGGCAGCAGTCAGACCTGTGTCTTGTCGATACGGCCGGCCGACTGCACAACCGTCAGGACCTCATGCAGGAATTGGCCAAAATCAAACGGGTCGCCAGCAAAGATGTTCAGGGTGCGCCGCATGAAGTGCTGCTTGTGCTTGATGCGACGACAGGCCAGAACGCATTGCAGCAGGCAAAAGCCTTTCGGGAAATTGCCGGAGTCACCGGTCTTGTGCTGACCAAGCTGGACGGCACCGCCAAGGGCGGAGTGGCAATTGCACTCGCCAACGAAATGAAACTGCCTATCCGTTATATCGGGGTTGGAGAAAGTGTCGACGACCTGCAGCCTTTTGTGGCCGAAGAATTTGTAGATGCGCTGTTTGCGCCTCACAGCTCCCAGACGGCAGACAAAACATCACGGTCCGAAGTCACCGGCAGCATCACACTCTGAAGCCATTCCGACCTGCTTCCGCTCCAGTTGCCACTGTCAACGATAAATTCAAACGCGCGCAGCTGCGTCAGCAGTCGGCGAACGCCCATGTGGGTGCCGCGCAGTCCTTCTTTGGCGCTCAAATCGCAATAGTCAGCCACATGCAGCGGGACGGCATCCGTCGACTGATGCTGGACGAGCAAACTGATTTCCGCATCTGCGGCATCCACAGAGACATCGTTGGCCCATTCGCGGAATCCGTTTTGAATTCGGATGCGGATTTTTTGCGGATCGATATGCGGCGCATATTGAACGACGCTGCACGGGACGAGCACATCGGCTTCCAGCTGGGGCGTCAGTCGCCATGCGTGGATTGGAGGACGCGAGAGTCCGAGCGTTTCGCAGGCGACCGGTTTCCATTGTACGGAAGAACGGTGCGAACACAGCAGCCTGTACCAGAGAAGATCGACAGTCGAGACGTACGGGAGGGTTCTCCACCAGTTGTTCTCAGAGGGGGCCGCGTTGTCACCGGCAATCGAGGCCGGCCGCAGCGCTTCGCCCTCGGAGTCCAGAATTTCACACATGGCCGCCGCAGGCGGAAGTCCGGCCAGCTGGCAGAGTTCCATAACCGCCTCGGTGTGACCGGTGCGGGCAAGTAAACCGCCATCCTGTGCGCGGACAGGAAAAACGTGGCCGGGGCTCAAAAAATCATGATGGGTGGTCGTCGGCTGGGTCAGCAGGCGGATCGTGTGCGCACGGTCGCCGGCCGAAATTCCGCTGGTGATGTTGTTTCTGGCATCAATGGAAAGGGTGAAGCCGGTGTGTGACAAGCCGCCGGGCCATTTGGGAGCGGAAGCAATGCCCAGTCTGTCGGCCAGTTCATGGGCTACGGACACACACAGCAGGCCGCAGGCTTTGCGGATGGCCATGTTGACAAGTTCCGGAGTTGCGAAAGAGGCATGAAACACAAGGTCAGCTTCGTTTTCCCGCCGGCCGTCGTCACCCACGAGAATCGCCTGTCCTTGGGCAAAGGCCTGAACCGCTCTGCTGACGCGGTTCCTCATGGCGCCCAATTCACGGGAATGGCTGTTGACTGCTGGCCTCATTTTTGTCCTCTCTTTAGACCTTAACCCTGAAATGACACGGACTTTTATGTCGGTCAATGCAAAAATCTTAAAGCCCCGTTGAAAACTGACCGAGAACCCCGCCGAGACGAGGGAGACTCCGGAAGGGTCCGGAATCCCGATACGAGGGCTGGGAATATTATGGAACGTCAAAAAACGAAATGGCGTTTTCAAAATATTGCAATACCGTTTTGGGCAGGAGTCTTCAGCCTTCTGGTTTGCGCACCCTCGCAGGCCGAGCTGTCCCCCGAAACGGCCGAAAAGCCCGTGCCCGCAGATTTGAGTCTCTCGGCACGGACGAAGGTTCCGGTCAGCGGCGGTCCGGCCATTCCTTCGCTCACGGGCAGTCTGAACGACTTCAAATTGCCGGCGGAAGAACGCTTTTGGGAACTTCACGGCATGAAGATGACTCCCGAGCTTGCCCGCGGAATTCAGATGCTTTCCGGTCATCTCGTCGGCACGGCACGCGAAAAAACCACTGCTTTTAAATACTGCGAGCAGAGAAAGTCCGGTGCCGCATCGCAACCCAAGCAAATACTGACGGCAGAGGGTATTTCATGCCTTTACTGGCGCTGGCAGAATCTCCTCAAGGACAAAAAAGCGCAGCAGCAGGCAGCACTGCCTCCTTCTCCGCCCGTCAGGAAAACCAAGGGGAAGGGCAAATCAAAGAAAAGCATCGCGACGGTTGAACCGAATTCTGTTTCGGGCCTTCAGAAACTGTCTGCCTTGCCCTATGACGCAGTCCTGAAAACCATGGAGTTCAAGTCCGAAAAAGCGGCCCTGCGCGGTGCGCAACTGGCTCAGGAGAATCCCAAGGACTGCCGGCTGACGGCGGTCAGAGCAGCGATCATCAGGGATCTTGAAAACTATCTTCCGTCCTCAGATATCTGGAATGCGATGAACAAACTCTACGCTGCTGCGGCACCTTGTCTCGGCCCCGCTCACGAGGCTTTTGAAGTGGTGAACGGCCGTCTTGGACTTTTGCATCTGGATCGAAATTTACTGGGCAAAGCTGCCTCGCATCTTGAAGTCGCCCTGCAGGCAAAATCACTCAAAGATGAACATTTGCTGCTGTTCTGGCGCGGATACATTGACTCTCTGCAGGCGAGGGAAGTTGTTCAGCTGGCTGTCACGCCGGGGAATCTGGGAGTGACCGTCAAACCCAGAAACACCTACTGGGACAGATTAATCGACAAATATCCGCTGACTTTGCATGCACTGATTGCCGATAAAATAAACGGCAACGATCCCTACGAACGTTACGTTCAGCGCGCCGAGCCGCGGGTGAGTGTTTACGAAGGTCAGGACTGGAATCTTGAAAATGTTTCACACCTGATGGCGGCCATTTTTATGGTGAAGGGCAAAAAAACCGAGCTGGACCGGATGTCCCGCCTGATGGACGAAAACGTTGATACCCTTTCGTTTGAATCGGCAATGTTCAGGCTGAAAGTTTTTGAAGAGGCCCATCAGCAGCGTTCGATTATCAAGATTATTTCGCAGACAATCAAAAAGTACGGTTCAAAGCACCTGTGCGCCGACCTGCTGTCGCGTCTTTATCCTTTGAAATACCGCAACGAGATTGCCCAGCAGGCAGCCTACATTGATCCCGCGTTGATTTTCTCGCTGATACGGCAGGAGAGTTCATTCAACCCCAAAGCCACGAGTCCTGTCGGAGCGCGCGGACTTATGCAGGTCATGCCCAATACCGCCCGCAAACTTGAACGCAGACGCACCCCCGACTTGTACGACCCCGTGACAAACATCCGCATCGGAGCAAAGTACCTTCATATTCTCAGGAATCAGCACAATGGCGACTATTCGCGGCTGATTGCGTCCTACAACGCCGGACCGAACAATACGAAAAAATGGGAAAAGCGTTACAACGGAAAAATTCCGCTCCTGTTCGCCGACCTCATTCCGTTTCCCGAAACACGCCACTACGTCAGCGGTCTGATGCGTCACATGTACTGGTACCGCGAACTGGTATCGCATCTGCGTGAAACGAACGGGGCGGTGCGAATCAACTGGTCTTGGGCACTTTTGGATGTGGTTCCGAAGTCCGAGCAGTTCGGATTTCAAAAGAATGCAGTGGCTGAGATCAAGCTCGAACAGCTGCCTTGGCTGCCTGTCAAACCCGACGCCCAAAGCGCAGCCGATTCGTCAGCGAAGTGAGCCTGTACCTGAATTTTTGTCGGTTGATGACGGCATGGGAGTGTCCCACGTCGGAATGATGAAGACCCATTCCTGAGTGGGGCTTTTTGAACCGTCGAGAATTCGGGCCAGACAGACGCGCGGATGCAGTTCAAGATGAATGGATTCGTTTGTTACATAAGAGATGGCAGACTGTCCGAGCAGCAGACCGTCGTAAAGTATTTCGAACTGATTTTGTTTTTCCTGACACTTCACCCATCCGCGGTTGCTGGGCGGAAAAGTTGAATCACCGTTGGCCGCCGAGATGAGAAAACGGATTTGTTCATCTCTCACAAAGGTTTCGCGCCCGCCGAGCGGCAGGTTCGACGGTCCGAAGGGATGAAGTTCCAGTTTGCATAATCCGGACTGCGCACTGCCTTTGACAACGAACGGGCGCGCATTGTTCGACCAGCTTCCGTCCAGCCAGAAAATTTCGCCGCTCGCGGAAGTCAGTTTTCGGGGAGGCAGTGACGCGCACGGAATAAGATCTTCACGGCTCAGGATGAATGACGCTGCAGAGAGTCGCGCCACGGGAAGCGTGTGGTTTCCGGCAAGGGCGGCTTCTTTTTTGTCCGAAGGTCCGCGCGTAACGTAGGATTTGTAATCGTCCAGCCGCGCATTGTAGCCGCGCGTGCAGCCTGCGGCCCACTGACATAAAATCAGTGCGGCAAGCAGACGTTCAAAGTTGTATGGACGACCTGTTTTCAAAAAATCCTCCGTTGTCAGGGGTATCGGAGAAATTTTTTGAAAATGAGCGTGTCAAAGCTCCGTGCGTCGCAGCCAATCGGTAAAGAGTCTTTCGGATCGGTCTGCAAGTATTGAGCGCTTCAGCCCTTTGTCCAGTTTTTTGCGTGATTTTGGATTTTGCAGTTCCGGATAAAGCGTTTCACTTTTTGACAAATCCTCGTCGGAGGGAGCGCTGAACAAACCCCAGTGAATATTCATCGGGCAGTAGCGGGCAGGGTCACTGTCGCGCAGATGTGCAACCAGACAGCCGAGCGCGGTATCGACGGGCGGCAGTTCCAGCTGAGCGCTGCGGGTCAGTGAGTGTCCCACGATGTGCCCGATGAGCAGGCCGGTGGCAGCACTTTCGACGTAGCCCTCAACTCCCGAAATTTGTCCTGCAAGCCAAACGTTTTTATTGAATTTCAGGGACAGGTCTCCGGCATGAATCAGGCGCGGTGCCACAAGATAGGTATTTCTGTGCATGCTGCCCATCCGGTGAAATTCGGCATTGGCCAGAGCAGGCAGAAGCTTGAAGATCTTTTTTTGCTCAGGCCATTTAAGCCGCGTCTGAAAACCGACCATGTTGTAGGAATTGTCACCGAGTTTTTCGCGCCGCAACTGCACTGCTGCAAAAGGTCTGCGGCCGGTGCGCGGATCGTCCAGTCCAATCGGCTTCATCGGTCCGAAGGCAAGCGTCATCGGGCCGCTCTCGGCAAGGACTTCAACAGGCTGGCAGCCGTTGAAAAAACGCGGTTCCTCAAAGTCATGGAAGGGGACTTTCTCACCCTGTTTAACCGCTTCGACGAAATTGAAATACTCTTCGCGGTTCAGCGGAATGTTCAGATAGTGACCTTGTTCCGTGCCGTCTTCAGCAAGGCCCTGCTGCGCAACTTTCAGCTGTGCGTCACGGGCGGCTGTTTTTGTTTTGCGGTTTGCGAAAAAAGCGACCGAGTGATCGATGCTGTCGCCGTCGATGATGGGCGCGATTGCGTCATAAAAATAAAGGCTTTCCGATCCGGTCTGGAGTCGCAAATCATCGGCAAGTTCGGAGGCCGTGAGCGGGCCGGTTGCAATGATGATCTTTTCCACACCATAACCGAAGACTTCGACAACTGAACGGACACAACCTTCGACGACTTTAATTTTTGGATGATTTTGCAGGGTGCGTGTGACAAAACCCGAGAATAATTCGCGGTCGACCGCCAGAGCTTCACCGGCAGGGACTTCGCTTTGCGCTGCTGCGCTCATCGTCAGGCTGCCCAACGCCCGCATCTCGGTTTTGAGAAGTCCGGCAGGATTCAGCCGGCTTTTGCTTTTGAGGCTGTTTGAGCAGACGAGTTCTGCAAAATTATGGGGCTCAGACTGCGCAGGAGTGGGGGTCTGACGTTTCATTTCGAACAGAATAACCTCAAGCCCGTATTTTTCGGCCAAAACCCACGCGGCTTCCGAGCCGGCCAAACCGGCACCGACAACAGCAATTTTTTTCATGACCCATCCTCCGCAGCTTCATTTCGCGACAGGCTTTTTGCATATGCGGGGGGCTTTGTCACCGGATAAAAAAAACCGCGCCTGCAGCGCGGTTTAGAGACTCGGAAACTGAAAGACTGAGTTTATCAGGGGCAGTCGAGATTTGAGGTCTCGACGTAGCACATCAGTTCGGGCGACCAGCGCATGAGAGCGGGGCGGTGCATAAAGAACGGCCCCCAAGCCACGCGCAGGGTCTCAGGTTTTGAATAGCAGGCCATTTGTCCTGTGGTGACAAGGGTCAAATCGTCGTCCACCACCGGCATGCCGTTGTAAACGCGGTCGGGAACCTTCAGCCAGCAGTTTTGGTTGCTCTTGTTGACTTTGCAGGCCACCGTATCCTTGAACTTGCTGCAGTCGCGGGTCGGACCGCCGGCAGTTGCAGGCGCTTTCGGCGGAGTTGCCGCACCGCGGGCGGTCAGGAATTGGCGGCTCATATAGCCGACTTTGCCCTTAAAACGGACCTTGGCCCAGTCGGGACCCGAGTTGCTCAAACTGCAGACTTCGTCACCTTCATTTGCGCCGTCCATCACATTTGCCGTCGTGTTGGGCTGTTCGCGAAGCTTCAGTCCGGTCGTCGTTCCGGTGACAAACATTGGAACGCATTCGCCCGTGTTCGATGCAACAGAGTTGTTGAGTTCGTTGTAAAGCTCCATCGGCCAAGTCGGTTGAACGCAGATGGTCGGGTCGCCCTTTTCGTATTTGACCTTGCAGGCTTCAACGAGTGCAGGCGGGAATCCGCCTTGCGGAGCGCATTTGACCTTTACATCATCACACTGTGGTGTGAGCGGGGCGGCTGCCGGACTCTGCATCGGAGCGGGGGCGACAGGTGCCGGTTCGTCGGTTTGCTCAACGGGCAGACAGGCGACAGCCGTCATCCCGACCAGTACCGCAGCACTTGCAGCACTCACCACTTTATTTGCTGATCTACGCCAGACCATAACTCGGTCCTCCCTGGACAGAGAAGTTCACTCGGGGTATCGGCGGCGCTTGCAGGACCTTTAGGGGGTTGTAAAAGGCGGCAGGGATTTGACTGAAAAAAAAAGTACCACATCGTGACGAGGTGGTACGCAAGGAAGAACAGACCATGTCCGACAACGTAATCTTTCGATCACCTTGCCCTTTGGGCATGCCGCAATCTGATCGCCGGCAGCCCGCGGGTCAAGTCCGCGAAGGTCTGATCAGGCAAATTCACAATTGGATGTTTTCATGCAATTGTTGCGGCGCAGGTGTGTGTTACAGTGAACAGACAGCAAGGGGTGGGAAGTGAAACAGCGTCCTTACGTAGTTGTTACAGGCGCGCATGGATTTATCGGAAATCATATTCTGGAAAAAATGCTTGCGCTCGACCTCTCGGAGCTGACTTCCGCCGCTTCGGGCGACGGCTCGCAGACCGGCAGGCCGCGGACCGCTCAAGTGCGCTTTTCACAGCAATCTTCGCTGCCGCCGGAATCCCTTGACGTTTGGGCTGTTGACCTGCCCGAAAGCATGACGCGTCCGACCGCACATCGCTTTTCGCAATCCGGCCGCGTTCGCATCCTTTACCTGAACGACCTGACGGAACAGCTGCGCACGGCCACTCATCCGCCGCTTGCGGTTATTCACAACGGAGCCTGTTCATCGACAGTCGAGCGCAATCCTGCAGTTTTTGCCGAGCTCAACGTCGGCTCATCGCAGGCTCTTTGGAAATATTGCGCCGAGCATTCAATTCCGTTCATCTACGCATCGAGCGCAGCGGTTTACGGCGACGGCCTCAAAGGCTTTTCCGACAGCAGGGAACTCACCGGAACATACAAACCTCTGAATCTTTACGGGCAGTCGAAACTTGATTTTGATGCGTGGGCGCTTGAACAAACCCGTGCTCCGCCATTCTGGTTCGGATTGCGTTACTTTAACGTCTACGGACCGTTTGAAGGCCACAAGGGCGGTCAGGCGAGCATGGTTTTTCATGGCTATCAGCAGGCAACCCGCACCGGTTCGATCAGGCTTTTCAAGAGCAACACTCCCAAATACGGTGACGGTGATCAGGTCAGGGATTTTGTCTACGTCAAAGACATTGTCCGCGTGACGCTGCATTTGCTTGCGCTCTCACTGGGCGGAAAAATCCCTGATTCCGCAAAGGCATTGTTGCCGGAAGCAAGTCGGGGATGCTTCGTGAATCTGGGAACCGGAACCGCACGCAGCTGGAATGATCTTGCCGCTGCGGTTTTTGATGCAATCGCGGTTCCCGAGAAAATCGAATATATTTTAATGCCGGACAATATTGCGGGTCAGTATCAGAATTACACGTGCGCAGATCTCACGACCCTGAGAGCATTGGGTTATGAGGCTCCGCTGACATCCCTTGAGCAGGGAGTGCGCGAGTATGTGCAGCGGTATTTGATGCGCGGCCTCTGAGGAGCAGACAGACATGGACGTTGGAACGGAATTGACAAGGAAAGTCTATTGGTCTCCGAATGGCGGAGAACTCGGATCTTTACTGCAGCAAACAACCTATCTTTGGCTTGCGATTGCCATTGGAGTCATGGGCTACGGAATCTGGCGGCGCGTTCAGATTTGGCGCATCGGAAAACCGGAAGCTGCCTTTGACCGGCCTGTTGAAAGACTGCTGAATATGTTCAAAGGCACATTGGGGCAGGCGAAAGTTTTGCGGGCGCGCCGCATGCGCGATCCAAAACCCAAATCGTATTACGCGGCATGGATGCACGGTCTCATCTTTTACGGTTTCATGGCGCTGGTCTTTGCAACCTCGATTGTTGCTCTCAAAGAATACGGCATTGTCGACCTTTATCGCGGTTCTTTTTACGCTTTTGTTGTTTTTGTTTCCGAGCTGGGCGGACTGGCCCTGACGGTGGGCCTCGGAATGGGCGTGTTTCGCCGTTCGACCCGCAAAGATGAGTTCAAGCACGCGTGGGATTATTCAGTTCTGTACGCTCTTCTTTTTGTTCTGTGTGTGCAGGGTTTTGTGCTTGAGGGCTTTCGACTGGCGATGGATAAATCAGCTGCCGACGCGGGGCTGAGTTTTGTCGGACAGTGGTTTGCTCATCTTTTTCCTGCCGGTATGAGCCCCGAATCTGCGCAAAATACTTACTCGGGTCTTTGGTATTTTCATATGCTCACCACCATGGGTTTCATTGCAGTGATTCCCTACACACGGGCGATGCACATCGTGACAGCATCGTTGAATCTCTATACCCAGCGGCTTGAACCCAACGTTCTGCTGCCGAAAATCGATTTTGAAAATGCAGAGGCCGAATATTTCGGCCAGCGTTCGGTCATGGATTTCAGCTGGAAAGACATGTTGAGTTTCGACAGTTGCACGGAATGCAGACGCTGCACGGATATCTGTCCGGCCAATGCCGTCGGCAAGGCGCTTGATCCGCGACAGATTATCCTGAAATTGCGTGACAGCATGTTGGTTGAGGCTCAGTTGCCCGCCGACAAACGCAACGCCGAAGAAAATTATTTGTATGAGTCGGGCCGAATCGGCAGCGACGAAATTTGGGCCTGCACAAACTGCGGCGGGTGTGTCAACGAATGTCCTGTCGGCATCGATCAGCTGCGCGGCATCATGCAGTTAAGACGCTATCAGACGCTGACACTGGGCGAAATTCCGCCGACTGCAGGCAAAGCCATCGAAAATATCAAGCAGCACAAAAACCCGTGGGGCGTTTCGCATGCCGATCGCTTCAAATGGGCTGAAGGACTGGACGTGCCTGTCATTACCGGTGACTCGCCCGAGGTCGAATACTTATATTACGTCGGCTGTGCGGGTTCATACGATGCCGGAAATCAGAAAGTGGCCCGCAGTGTGGTCAAGATCCTCAAGGCCTGCGGCGTAAATTTTGCGGTTCTCGGCAAGGCGGAGCAATGCAACGGCGAGCCCGTCAAGCGTCTGGGTGATGAGTACAGTTTCTCCGAAATTGCCCGCAGCAACGTCGAACAGCTCAACTCTCTCAAGTTCAAAAAGATTGTGACCCATTGTCCGCATTGCTTCAACACAATCAAAAACGATTTCAGGGAGTACGGCGGCCATTACGAGGTCATGCATCACAGTCAGTTGCTTTCGGCCCTGCACCGCGACGGCAAATTGAAAATGCCGGGTGAAGTGCGCAAAAACGTCACCTTCCATGATCCGTGTTTCCTCGGACGCCACAATGGCGAATACGAAGCTCCGCGTCAGTTGCTCGAAGGGATTGCCGGCCTGCGTCTGAACGAAATGGAGTATTCCAAGTCTCAGTCGAGCTGCTGCGGCATGGGCGGCGGCAACATGTGGTACGAATCCAAAGGCGGCGATAAACCCGTCGTCATGCAGCGTCTCGAACACGTTGCGGCGAGCGGTGCCGAGACTCTGGTTACAGGTTGTTCGTTCTGCATGATTAACTTCAAAGGTGCCTTCAAGAATCTAAAGGCAACCGAAAACCTTGAAGTCATGGACATTGCCGAAGCAGTGGCTTTGGCGATGCCGCCGGAAGCGGAAAAAAGTTCAGGCGCTGTCTAAATTTTCAGTCTTCCGCAACTGATTTTCCGACAGTGTACAAACCATAAACGCTGATTCGGAATAAAAACCGAATGATTTTGAGTAGATATTCTGGCACGGAGGTTGCACCGGAGGGAGCATAATTTCCTTCAGGAGGTTCCCGATGAAACTGTCCAAGCGCATTCAATTCTCGGCTTTGGCTCTTGTTATTTCGGCTGCGGCTTGCGGCACAGCGTCAGAAACAACCTCCGTTTCCCAATCTGCTCAACACGATCTTGAGTCAACACGTAAGTTGCTTGTCAAATGCGATGACTCGCATTCGGCCGAAGCTCAGCTTACCCGTGAGCTTTCAAAAACCTGCCGTCTGCAAAACGCTCAATTAAAGGCTAAAGGTTTTGCGGCGTGCGCCGAAGACCATTGTTCGGATGTTGTTTCTGTCAGCAGCGAACCTCGCGGTCTTGATGTTCACTTGCAGGCCGACAACAAAGATATCGAGATCTCCGTCATGGTCAGTACAAATCTGCAACTCGCAACCAAGGAAAAAAATATGCTGATCTGCTACGCACCGGTGCTTAAGGCAAGAGAGCTTTTGAACTCTTTGGGCGGGCGCTGTAAATGAATGCGCTCTTCAAACTGTCCTTTGCAGCCCCGCTTTTGATTCTGGGCTGCAAGCCTCTGACACAGACACAGGTCCAAGAGTTCAAAGAATTTCGCGAGACCACGCGGCAAAGCGTGCAAATCGGACTTCCCAACCTGCAACGTGCACTTGCTGCCGCAAAACTTACTCCGGTTCAAATTTCGGCAGTCAAACACACATTGGCAACAGACACATACAACGAGGAACAACGCACTCATCTTTCAATTTCTCTGGGTGCTCTGTCGCGCGCCCAGTGTGAAGTTGCGGCTAAAGTTTATGCCGACGGCTGGAAGGCAGGTTTGAGCGGGGTCGACTGCTCGACAGCAAACGGTCAAAAGAATTTTATTCTCGACGATTTTCTCACTCCGGTTATGCAGGCAACGGTGCGGCACACTTTTATTCCCGAAAAATCGCAGTCAACCCGTGCACTCACCAACGACGAACGCAAGCAATATGGAATTTCTGCGGGCGGCGAGGTGATGATTGTCAGCACCGCCGAAACAAACTGCTGGTCGACGGCGTATGAGGTGATGCGCAGAGCTTCAGGTCCGAATCCTGTTTACACAATTCACAATCTTCTTCCTGAAGAGATTGACCTGCGCCTGACAGGCCCTGAACTCACCAAACCGCTGATCGAAAAAGTATCTGCCGCTGCGCTCAAATCAGGAATGTCTTCCGCCGGTATTGCGTTCGGTGATTTTGTTGTTGTCCGCGATCGCAAAAAAGCCATGGAGTTAGGGACAAAATCAGACATTCAGCACGTCACGGTGATGATCGATGAAGGTTTGGTTTTTGAGCGTGTCGGAACCGATAAAATTTTCCCGATGCGCATTGCTTTGCTTGACGATGTTCTCAAGGATTATTCCTCGGCGAATTTCGAGGTCAGGCGTCTGCTGAAAGACTTCCCCAATCCGCAGAAGGAAAACTTCAGCCGGAATGTGAAGAATTCTGCGGAAGGAACTGTTTACGAGGTCACCATTGAGCTCAAAGACTTGGTCTTGAGTCAAGGCCAAACGGGGCGCTACTCTCTGCCTCAGAGTGTTTACGCACCGCCGAAAGCGGCTCAATAACAATTACTTCGTGTGAGCTAAAAAAATGAAACAGGTCTGCGTCCGGTTGGACACAGACCTGTTGCGCGCGGCAATACCGGCTTTAGTCCTGCTCATGATTTCTTAACGAGAGCATGCGGCTGCCCAAAAAAGCTGAAGATTAAATCTTCAGCTTTTTTGCATGCGCTCGATGATTTCTGCTCTTTGTCTTTCGAGAAACGACAATTCCGATTTCAGAGCAGTGATTTTTGCTGCAAGGTCGTTGGCTTTACGCTCGTCGGATTCGAGTATCGATTGCCGCACCTGCGCAATAGTCAATCGTCCGCTGGTGAGTTCCTTGAGCCAAGCAACGCGTCCGGTTGCATCGGGGTTGCGGCCCAGAATTTCCCGATAGGCCTGAGTCAGTTGTCCTTCGAGCGACGAACAGATGCCGGACTTGACCGAATCGAAAGTCGCTTTTTGAGAAGCAATCAGGTTCGACCACGAGATCAGTCCTTCGCTTTCGGGAGCGCGTCCCAAGCAAACTTTGTAAGTCAGATCGACGAAAATAATACGTTGTCTGAACTCGTCGGCTTGTGCTTCAAGAAGATCGTTTTGCGGTGATTTGATCGTCGGCTGCGCAACGACCGGTGCGGCAGCTGATGGCATCGCGGCGACTGCCTTGACCGATGGCACCGCAGCTGCTGCAGGCTCAGCTTTTGCGACAGGCTCTGCTTTTACGCTCGGCTCTGCCTTAACAGCGGGATCCGCCGCTACGGGCGATACCGACAAGACTGAAAGTGAGACTTGTTCAGAAAGTTGATTTTTTAATTTCGCCGGCGATGAAACTTCTTTTGACTTTGTGCTTGCGACGCCCCTTACCGAGCTGCTCTGGTTACGCACTGCACTCTTCTGTCCCTGATCGGACTGCGGCGAAGTTGCTTCAGCTCCGGCTGTCTGTGCTGAATTTTCGTTCAAGGCCGCAGTGCCGCAGCCGATGGTTGCGAAGGACAGGGCGGTTGTGCAAAAAGTGGAAAGAAGAAATTTTTTCAAGAAGGCCTCCGGTGAAATGAGCAACGGCTCACAGTTCAATGTCGGATTTTTTTATTATTTATTTAATAAATCAAAAATATCTTCAAAATTTCAGATGTTTAAAGATTCTTGATTTTACGTGACCGTATTCAGATTTTCCGGAACCTCAACACAATCACCCCTTCTTTTCTAATTTCAAGTGAATCCAGTGAACGGACTTCGGGAAAGAGAACAAACGTCCAAGGCGCCAGACTCAGATTAACAATTCCGAGGAGTCCGCGGATTTTCTGAGGCACTTTTCTCCACAAAC
>RFOM01000078.1 GCA_009926615.1 Pseudomonadota bacterium | reverse complement strand
GAATTTGGTTGCAGCTTCGTAAACTCTCATCCAGTTTTTTGCTTTGACGGACAGAGCGGCAACGTTGAAAATCAAAGGCAGTGCCATGGTCCGGATGAACGGCACAAGCTCAATTGAGCGCGGTGACAGACTCGGCGCTGCAAGCATCGGCGGCCAGACACCCTCGTTGGTGAACATCGCCGGCTCGGCCATCGATGAATCGAAAAGACGCTTGTCTATTTTGTTGTTTCCCTGAGGGGATAAGTACATTTTAGTTTCGGTAAATCCGAGCGCATCCCACATGGAACCCAAAGCCGGACCGTAATACGCGAGCGGCTGCTCCGCCTTCAAAGCCACCTGAAGATCCAGAAAGCCGTTGACAATTGCGACAGCCGTGCGCTCAACGGTGCCGCGCGGAATTTTCTTTTTGTCTTTCTGGAGCTGTGCCCTGAGCTTTTCGGCCTTGTCGATCCGTCCAAGCGACCAGATACGGATAATTTCATTCAATTCCCTGATGTAGTCGCTTTCGCCCATCAGGAAAGGGATTTCCTTCATCCGCAGCATGGGCATTTCGATGTTCAGTTCGGGCAGAACAAAGTGTCTCGTCGGACCAAGTGTCAGCGATGCGATCCCTTTGTTTTCCGGTGTCCACCACTGCGGCGGAGCACGAGCGGGATCGCGCATTGTCATCACTGCAGGCAAACCAAAATTTTGCGCAATCCGGCTGCGCAGCGACTTGTCGGAAAATTCAGGAACCTGTTTCAATCCCTGAACGTCTTCCGCCTTTAAAAGGGTCAGCCGCAGCCACTCCTCCTCCAGCAGAGACTCTGAGTAAGTTCTTTTTTTGATATTGAGAATATCCGGACGCGGAACTTCGGTGGGCTCGGGTGTCGGCTCGGGAGTGGGAGTTGCTGCGGGTTCGGCCGGTTTGGCCGACGCAAAAGCAAGGGATGCGAGACCCGCCGTCGTTGAAAACAAGGCGAGTCTTCGCAAGACCGGAGTCATTTTCTTCTCGAACTGCGTTTTGCCCACTGTGATTGCCCGTCACATTGATTTCTGGAGGCAGTGACACCCCAACCCTGAAGCGTACCCGTATCGCGCGCCGCGATGTCCTTCACGCTCAGTTTCCAAGTACCGCTGATGTTCTCTACTCTTGAGCTTACCTCAATCGCTTCGTGAATTCCCGTGTCAAGACGGCCGTCAGTCTTGCTGGTGCGGCGTCCTTTGAGAGAATTCGCGTTCGGATAAATCTTGTGTTCTTTGCCCTCAGGCGAGAAAATACTCACGCGCAGGTCACGTACATAAGGATGTTCAATGTCCAGCCGGACCGAAAAAGAAGAGGCCGAGCCTGCCACGGTGCTGGAAACTGTCGAAGATATTCCGTTGAGGTCATTGTCCGGAATGTTTATTTGGGTTTCGACGGTTCCGAGTGCAGAAGTCACGAGGCGGCCAAGCTGGACTTCACGCAGAAGCTCCGTGCCGCCCTGATCGCTCTTGGCCTTGATGGCATAAGGAAGTTTTTCGCCGCACTGTGCGGTGTCTGCAACCTGAAAAACGAAGGGTGACTTGGACTCGCTGACTTCTCCCGAAGCCATGTCCGCAAATTGCGCCTTTTGCTCCAAAACCTGAAGCTTGGCCGTGGAACTGTTCAGCTGTGCTTCAATGTTGGTGGTCGGATTGACGGCCTTGTTCGCCAGCGTCACAAATGCCTCGACAACTTCTCCCGGTTCGACCACACCGTTGCCGTTACCCGTGCGTTCCACATAACGGGTGTCCGAATACTGAATGGCGAGGAAATCAAGCTTGGGCTTGTACCAGCACAAAGGACGCACACCTGAAGCGTAGCCTGCCGCGGTCATGCACGATGAGTTTGATGCTTTAAGTTCGGCTGCCTGACTGGTCTGACCGCCGGATGTGTTGCGAGCCGGAATTACGTTGCGGTCAAAAGAAACCGGACAAAGAGCACCGCTGAAGTATGTATCCAACCGGCACTGAGCTTCAGGATGTCCCGTGTAAGTGGATGTCACGCGGCGCGGATCCGGAGTATCGAAACGCGGAGGAGTTGAGCCCGAGCGCAATGCTCCCAACAGCGTTGCCAAACTTTGTCCGGCTGCAGCTGTGCGGTAGCAGAGGTCCTGATCTTCAGTCTTGTTCCAAGTCGCATCGCATTTGGACTTCTCGTAGGCTCCTACGAGAGATCTGTAGCGTGCATTTTCGTTTGTCTCGGTTTTCCAGATTTCACGTGCACAGGATTGGGTTGCAAAATAGTCGGACTGTCCTTCAGACGCAGCCCAGTCTGTATCACCGTAGAACGGAAAGCCGCCCAAGTGATGTCCGAGTTCGTGACAGACAACCATTGCAAAGCCGTCGGGTGTTACTTCTGCGCGGCGGGCAAGACCGCCGTACATGTTGATGATCCAGTTGTTTCCGACCTGCTGTGCGCTGGCGTTGACAGTCGGGTCAGTCCAAAGATTGTTGGACTTGAGGGTTGCACCTTTGGCAGCGACAAGCGGTCTGTAAATATTCATGATTGAGTTGATAATCTTGTTGAAGTCCTGCTCTGTCATGTTCGCGAGCGAGTAGAGATTATCCTGAAGATGTAAATTGTTCGGCGGAAGGATGGACGCATTCGCACTCTGGGCAAACATCGCCCCTGCAATCAGACACGCAGAAACACCCGAGCGAAACCATGGCAACCGGCGCTGTTGATGAACACGAGCCCACTTGATACCAACCATCCCTTGAACCTCCTTAAGTGCACATGCACCATCGAAGATCATAATTCGGATGACCGGTCAGCAATGTGGACGATTCCGTCACTGCATCTGAAGTTTGACGACCTGTTGGGGCTTTGACATTTACTGCTTCGAACTCGGGCGAATTTCCGACGGCTGGTGCTGTGTGTCTCCGCCTGCGCGCAAACTGTTGCATCTTGCCGCAATTTCCGAAGGTGTATCACGCACGATCACGCGGGCACCGCCGAGAAACGTAATCGCCGTATCGGGAAGGCTCTCGATCCACTGAATATTCATCTCGTTGACGAAGAGTTTGGAACCGTCCAGCTTTGTCACTTCAATCATGCTCATTCACCCCATGCCGGTATGTTTGATTGCGGCCGCAAATCAGCTTCTCATGTTGATAAACTGAAGCGGAACCTTGAGCTGACCGAGCTGCCCTTTCAGCAAGGCAATCACTTCCTGCAAATCATCAATTTTTTTTCCGGAGACCCTCACTTGTTTATCCTGAATCTGAGCTTCGACCTTCAGCTTTGAATCCTTGATGGCCTTGATGATTTGTTTGGCTTTGTCCTGTTCCAAGCCCTGCTTGATCTTCAGCGTCTGCTTCATCATCATTCCACCCGCCGCCTCGCGCTTGCCGACATCAACGGAGCCCAGCTCAATTCCGCGCTTGATGAGTTTGCTGTTCAGTATGTCGAGCATACTTTCGAGTCTGCTCTCGGCATCGGCATTGAGCTTGATCTCGGTTGTCTTGGAGTCAAAAGAAATGTCGAACTTGGTCCCCTTAAAATCATAACGGGACTGAATTTCTTTTTGGGCCTGATTGACCGCATTGTCGACTTCCTGAACATTCACTTCCGACACGATATCGAAACTTGGCATTGTCTCTCCCTTTGAAAACAGGCAGAACCGTCCTTGCCCGTCAGAATGAACGCCTCCGGAGGGTCGTGCGACCGTGACGTCTGAAATCGAAAAAGCAGAACAGGGTGCGGACAGCTCAACCAAACGTTATACTCTGCTCTCTGTCTTTCTGACAATACTTCTTGATCTTGTCGGATTTGGAATGTTCATTCCGATTCTTCCGGCTCTGGCCCGAACACTAAACGCAACCGACGCACAATCTGCTTACCTGTCAGCCATTTTCTCGGCCGGAACCTTGCTTTCGGTTATGGTACTCGGAAGATTATCCGACCGCCTCGGGCGGAGGAAGATACTCATCGTCACAATTCTTATGTCGCTGGCTGCGCAAGCCCTGACCGGACTGACTCCGCTGCTCGGCAGTTACCTCATTCTTGCTCTGATTCGCTTTCTTGCGGGTGCGGCCGCAGGTAATATTTCAGTCGCGCAGGCTGTTATTGCGGACATCACACCGTTGCGCGAACGCTCACGCTCAATGGTCATTATCGGAGTTGCATTCGGAGCCGGTTTTGCACTTGGTCCGGCACTGGGATCGCTGATTTCTTTTCTTAATCCGCAAAATCCAATCGTCCCCATCTCGCTCACCGCCGCGGGTTTGAATTTACTGAATCTTCTGCTCGTCATCTTCAAATTCAAAGAGACTCATCACGGATTCGCACATCCGAGCCTTGCAAGACTCATTGCCGAGGCCAAACGCGATACCGAGCCATCCGGAAGTGAAAATGGAGGCGTTTGGATTGCGGCCTCGAATCTGTTCACCCGTCCGTTCTTCAAAACCGTTTTACTCATGCAGTTTATTCAGGTTTTTGGCTTTGTCGGAGTCGAAACTGTTCTGCCGCTGGTCCTCGCCGACGCTTACCGTCAATCCCAGACAGGCATTTATAATTCATTCCTTTTTCTGGGAACTGTGGTGCTTTTGAGTCACGCGGCTGTCTCGCGTCCGATGCTCAAATCGCTCGGCGAAAAAATCACGTTGAACGCCGGACAATGTTCGCTGACGGTTGCTCTTTTCCTTATTCCTGCCGTTGCACCAGAACCGGCGGGGCTCTACACGGCCCTGACTTTTTTATCGTTGGGCAGCTCGCTCTCAAATCCGGCACTCAGCGGACTCGTCAGTCGCCTCAGCCCGCAGGACCAACAGGGCTTTGCACTCGGTATTGCGCAAAGCCTGTCCGCAGGTGCGAGAATACTGGGTCCGGCATGCATGGGACTTTTATATGAAAATCTGAAGGGGGCCCCTTCCCTGTATATCTCGGCCGGACTCTTGCTGATCGTAACGCTCATCGGTATGGCTGGACTGCAGGGACTGCCTTCTTTGAGAGCACAAAAAACAGACTCAATCTGAATTATTCGAACAGGAGAACACTCATGAGCTGGAAACTTCCCCTGAATCAGGTGGGCAGCGGTTGCACATTCAGCGTCGGCAAGACTCTGGGCAAAGCAAAATTTCGGTGCACCGAGTTGGTTGTTGAACAGCAACCGTGGCTGGCCGAAATTCTCAATGAAATTCAATGTCAGACGGGCGGCCCGACCGCCGACTTTTCACTGATGCTCGATGTCGAAAAACAAAGTCAGTCGTATCGGGTCAACGCGCGCCTGAAAATGAAGCCAATGATGGAATGCGTCCGCAGCCTGACACCGTTCAGAACCGAAATTGAAACTGAAAATCAGGCCCTCTTTGTTCAGGCCAGCAAAAACGCAACCGGCGGTGAACACGAACTGTCGGACAGTGAAATGGAGTCATACGAGCACGACGGTCTGGGACTGGTTCTTTCGGATTTTATCACCGACCTCGTGTTCACGAGCCTGCCCGATTTTCCTCTATGCAGATCGGACTGCCGCGGACTGTGCAGTGAGTGCGGGTGCAATCTGAACGAAGCGCGGACCTGTGCACGAAAAGAAAATAAGAGTGACGACTTTGACTGTCCTCACATTCAGTTCTTCCAGTGAGCGCGGCTGCGACTGACGAAATCGCCTGAACACCGGCGGCAGAGCCCGAATTCAGATGAACAAAGAGCGCCAGACGAAAAATGCCATAACCACAGCAATCAGAGTCGATACCGAAAGAACAAATGTCGGCAGAGTGCGGAGGGCAAGCTGCTTCAGAGCCTTGGCCCGCTGACGGCGGTATGCAGCCGGAAGCATTTGATGAAGCTGAGCTTCAAAATCCGCATCCGAAATCCTTTTAAGCGCTGCATTTTGAACTGACTGACTGATAGACTGCCAGTTTGCACGCTCTCCGAAAAGATCATCAATAGCGATTTGCGAGAGTACATATCTTCCGTACTGAAGATTGCGCTCATCGTCACTGGTTCCCCTGAGAATCTCTTCTGCAAAAGAACCGTAGCCCAGCCACAAACCGCGCCTGCTCCAGATTTCCGATAAATTAAGTCCGCTCTGAAGTTCCGCTGCGACGGAATTTTCGAACGCTTCGCTCAGGTGATTTATTCCGCTGCCTGCCTCATGAAGACAACGCAACTGCAACAAGACTGACGATATGTTTTCTGCTGATAAATGGTGACCGGCTGCAGGTGCAGCGGCACCGGCACGCAGTTCCCCGCGCGCTGGGATCTCAGGTGAAAGAACTGTCACCCTCGTTTGCCTCCTTGTGACGGATTACATGAGCTCCATTTCACTGAAACTGGAAAATCCGCCAAACTCGGGCATGTATTCGACATCATTCTTGGGCATCAGAACCTGACGCTCTCCGCTGCCGCCGCGTTGGTAAGCGGCAAATCTGGGACACTCCTTAAAGGCAGCATCCTCAAACGGAGCATAGGTGCATCCGGCACCGCATGCAGACTTCACTCCGCACACATCACTCAAAACGAGCTGACCTGCTGCATCAACAACGCCTTGTCTGACATGATACGGACAACGTTGTGCTTTCATCGCCTATCCTCCTTGACGGCAAAGTGGGCACCCGAGCAGTTTCCTACTGCTGGTAAAACAAACAATTTTTTTGGATTTACGCCTGCAGTAAAACACGACATGTTCAGTGTGTCAACCCGCCGGCCAGTCAAGCTTCCGAAAACAATAGGCTTGCAGTCGAACACAGAGCTTCAGCCGATGCACTTATAAAGTAACATTGACTGAAAGTTGATCATCAGCTGAAACAGTTTCGTTCATTTTTCGTGACAGTCGATTTTTATTTTCATCCGCCGTTAAAAAGCTCTCTGCCGCTCGCTCAGTGCAAAACTGCTTTTACGGAAAAAGGAATGACAAATGAAAAATCTCAGCTGCAATTCGAATGACAGCGCCGCCGCGTGCAGGTCCTTGCTCTGGATTGCGCAGTGTCAATTTACCGGCGCAGAGCTGGGACGCTTTATAAAAAATCTCAGCGTCCGCGGATCAATCGCCCCTGATCTGTTTGCCATGCCCGATGAAATTCTCCTTCATGCCATGCAAGCCCTGACGTGTGAACGCCGCAGGGCGCTGGAACATGGTCTGTTCGAAGCGCTCATGCATCCACCCGAAAGTCATTTGCTGAGTCGTGCCGACGTTGAAACTCTCATTCAACGGCAACTGCCTGCCGATTTTCCGCTGGTCATGAAATATCGCGGCCAGCCGGACATTTTGCGACGACAAAAAGTGGCTATTGTCGGATCGCGTCATCCCACGTTTTACGGCCGGCAGCAGTCTGCCCTCTTTGCAGGCACACTTGCCGCGGAGGGGATTTGCGTGCTTTCGGGTGCTGCAATCGGAATTGATACGGTCGCAAATCTTTCTGCCCATGCAGCAGGGACGACTGCTGCCGTTCTCGGGTCGGGCCTGCTTCGCCCCTACCCGCGCTCGAACATAAGCCTGCTCAAAACACTCGCGATTTCCGGACGCGGACTCATTCTCAGCGAATTTGACGACCATCAGCGGGCCGAAAAATGGAATTTCCCGAGGCGTAACAGAATCATCGCTGCCCTTGCCGACTTTCTGCTGGTTGTCGAGGCGGGTGTCAGTAGCGGTACTCTTATTACAGCTCATTTGGCAGCGGATTACGGAACTGATGTGGGAGCCCTTCCCGGTCCGGTCCACAGCCCGACCAGTCAGGGAAGTAACCAACTGATAAAAGAGGGGGCTTTTTGCATCGAACACCCCGAGGAAATCCTTGAAAGATTCATCAATCTGAGTCATCAGAAGGGTCGGAGGCAGGAGACCCGCGAGAATGAATCAGAATTTTACCGGCCAACGCTTTCATCGCTTTTCTGACCCGCTGAGTATTAACAATCTCACGGTAAAAAACCGCGTGTTTCTTGCGCCGCTGGCCGGCGTTTCGGACATTCCGTTCCGGCGCATCTGTCAGGAACAGGGAGCCGGACTGACCTACGTGGAAATGCTCTCTTCAACTGCTATCCGCTACAAAAACAAGCGTACCTTTGAAATGATGTCCCGCCACGCATCGGAAGCCGTCCTTGGTGTGCAGGTCACCGGTCCCAACGCCGAAGATGTCGCAACCGCAATTGAGATCCTCGATGCGCAGGGTTTTGAAACCATCGACATCAACATGGGATGCCCCGTGAAAAAGGTTACCGGCGCAGGGTGCGGCAGTGCAATTCTCAAAGACCCGCAAAGAATTCAAAAAACAATCGAAATGGCGCGCGCAGCAACACAAAGGCCGCTCAGTGCAAAAATCAGACTCGGATTTACACGCGATGCAGTCAACGTCACCGACACAACCAGCCGGATTGCACTTTCGGCGGCGGATATGGTGACGATTCACGGCAGGACCCGCTCGGAATCATACTCCACGCCGGTCGACTGCGCCGGAATCCGCAAGGGAATACAGTCAGCCATAAGCGCTGCGCTTGCGGAAGAAAAAGCTCCTCCCGTCACTGTTGGAAACGGCGATATCTTCGATATTGCTTCGGCACTGAGAATGTCCGTTGAGACCGGCTGCGATGCGGTCATGGTCAGCCGCGGCGCCCTTGGCAATCCTTGGATTTTCCGCGAAATACTTGAAGAAAAGACATGTACCCCGAGTTTCGCCGAGTGGCTTGATGTGGTCATGAATCACATTGCCTACCATCAGGAACATTACGGCAACACGCACACGGCTGCGGTATTGATGAGAAAACATCTGCTTTGGTATGCCAAGGGGTTTCCGGCTATTAAAGGACTGCGCGAGTATTTGAACCGCATCGACTCGCTTGAAAGCGCCTGCGAAATTTTAACTCAGTATGCAAAAACGATTCCTGCGGACACGCCCCGCTTCGTCTGGGCTGAAAACGAAGCTGCATCCAAAAACCACAGCTATGATCCTAAATACGAAATGGACAGACAACTTGACCGCGGTGTAGGCGACGAAGGTCTTACTCCGCTTGAAGAAGGAATTTAAAATGCAGATCACCGGAAAAGAAAACAAGCCTCACAATGACCACGTTCACCACGGCGACTGCTGCGGACACGACCACAGCCATGATCATAAACATGGTCATAAGCACGACCACAGCCATGATCACAAGCACGACCACAGCCATGATCATCATGATCACCACGGCCATGAGCATAAGCACGACCACAGCCATGATCATCATGATCACCTCGGGCATGAGCATCATCACGACCACCATGACTGCTGCGGACACGACCACGCTCACGGGCATCAGCACCTGAGCAAAGAGGAATGTTCATCGCTTGTCGCCCAAGCGCAGGAAAGCAACGATCCGGAAGAGACTCTCGACCTTCTGCTGATTGCCGGTGAAGGATTTGCACATTTGGGTGATGCTGTCGGGACTGCTGCCGTCAACGGACTTCTGGCCAAAAAACTTCTTGCGCTTCCGCCCCTGTCTAAACTGAAAACAGCGCAAATGAATGCACTCAAAGCCCTTGAACTTGCGCTGAACAAAGACAACGAAAAAGCAAAAGCGGCGCTCACCGAGTCCGTGACACAGCTTGAAGATTTCACCGGTGAAAACCGTGAGGAAGTTGAACCTCTGCTGGCCGATGTCCGCAAGGCTCTGGCAGGGATCAGAACTTCGGGGTTGCGTTCGCTGCTCAACAAATTCAAATTCTGATTCCGGATTTCCGGATTTCCGGATTTCTGAAAGAATTAAATTCTGAACAGGGAGTTTGGACAAAACACATGGATTCATTCGCGGTTATCCAGTCGAATTTATTTTCGCCGGTCGTCCTTTGCTTTTTTTTGGGATGCTTTGCCACGTTCGTCAAAAGTGACTTGCGCATTCCGGAATCCATTTATTCAATCCTGACAATTTACCTGCTCTTTGCCTTGGGACTCAAAGGCGGAGTAGAGTTGTCCAACACACCTGTTGAAGACATATGGATGCCCAGCCTTGCGACTCTCGTCATTGGCGTTGCAACGCCGTTGATTGCAATTGCTGTCGCCCGTTACGCCGGAAAGCTTAAAATCGAAGACGCAGCCGCTCTGGGCGCACACTACGGCTCCGTGTCGGTCGTAACATTCATTGCCGTGCAGGCTTTTTTAAAATCGCTTGAAATCGGTTTTGAGGGATTTCTCTCCACGCAGGTTGTTTTGCTGGAAGTGCCGGCGATCTTCCTGAGTCTGCTGATTGCCCAAATGGCAAAAAGTGAAAATTCCGATCTGACATCAATTCGAACTGCAATGCATGAAATCCTCTCAGGCCGAAGTATTCTCCTGCTTCTGGGCGGACTGGTCATCGGCACCCTCAGCGGTGCCTCCGGATATTCACGGGTTGAACCCTTTTTCGGTGCGCCTTTTCAGGGAGTCGTTGCTCTCTTTCTGCTGGAAATGGGAATTGTAGCTTCACGCCGTTTCCGCGACCTCAAAAGTGTCGGAGTCTTTGTCGTTCTTTTTGGAATTCTCATTCCGGTCATCAATTCGATCATAGGTATCCTGCTCGGTCATTGGGCCGGACTCAGTCTTGGCGGAACTGTTGTCCTTGGCACGCTTGCGGCGAGCGCATCCTACATTGCGGCGCCGGCTGCCGTGCGGCTTGCCCTCCCTGAAGCCAATCCGGGAATTTACCTCACATCAGCGCTCACGATCACATTTCCGTTCAATCTGATTTTTGGAATCCCTCTGTATTTAAAACTCACACAGGTCATCAAGGGGCTGCTGCAATGACGACTCAAATGACACCGATGAAACTTATTTCCATGACGTGTGAACAGTCAGTCGCGCAGCGGACGATGACTCTGCTGCAGAAGCACAGCGTCAAAAGTATCAGAACCTATTCTGTCCGCATCGAAGAATTCGACGGTGAAGCCAGCGTTGACCTGCACGAATCCCAAACCAAACTTGAATTCCTCGTCTTCCCCGAAAAGCTTGAAGCCGTTGTCAGTGACCTTTCCAAACAATTGCTTTCACGGTTTGATGTCGGGTTCTACGTCACCGACGCACAGGTACTTCGGCCCGCAATTTTCTGTGACTGATACGCAGGGCTTGCTGAGGTCGTTTGCCGGAAACTCACTGCCAATCAGTGGCCGATGAGTTCCTCTGCATCATTGACAATAATTTTTAAACAGCTCTTATCTCAGAAAAACGTCACGTGCCCGACAAAGAGATCGGATTCCGTTGACTCAGGCAGAACACCGGTCGCCGACTTTAACTTTCCGTCGGGAAATTTAATGTCGATTCTGCCCGCTTTCCTGAGGTCCAGCGAACCGTCGCAAATGAGCACATCCGATTCAACAGCGTTGTCGAGAAGTGCGACATCACCGGACGAACACTTTGTCTGTAAATGAAGAACCGGAAAATCGGCCGCCTTGATCGCATAAAAAGCTTCAGTGGCTTCCATATTTTCAAAAAAACTGATTTCAGCGTCTGAACTTGGGGTAATTTCTTTTCCGCCGCTCATGAATCTCAGCAATACTTTTTGCGGCGGCTTCGCCGGCAAATCCGAGGACAAATTCATCGCGGGAATCGGGGTCACGACAACGGTTTCACCAACCTTCATGCGTACGACTCTTGCAGCCCTTGAACCGCAGGATTGAAATGCAAAGATTGCAACTGCAAGAAGACCTGCGACTGAAAAGCTTACGGCTGTCTTCATCAGTTTCATTGCGAACCTTTCATTTCGATGGTTGAAAGCCGGCTGAAATTGTTGGTCGTTCCGTCCGAACTGACTTTGACTTCAAGCATATCGATATCACCGCCGCAGTCCTTCGCAGGAATATCAACAAAACCTTCGGATTTTTTCAGCAGAGATGAAACATCCTTGTAGGAAGATGATTTCTTGCCGTCTTTGTAGCAGACCAATTGTAATTTCAGTCCCCGCAAATCTTCGCTTTTTTTGGAACTCGCGACCCACTTAAGAGCGACTGCTCTTACAGGTTTTCCCGCCTGAAATCCCGAAAGTTTCTTAAAGTCAATTGTCTTGGCTTGGTCCGGCGCATAGAGTGTCAGTCCGGTGAAGTCATTGTACATGTAAGCGTCACCTTCAATGTCTGCTATTTTGGTCACGCTGATTCCTTTGGAAAAGTCATCTTTGTCCTTTACAGAGAAGACAAAGACCTGAGATGTCTTGCCGCGCATAATTCCAACAACCCGACCGTCGCCGGTCGCGCTCATAGGACCAATGGTGCCGACTTTATCGGGATTCAACACTGCACAGCTTTTTTCTTCCTGCGAACAAGCTGCCCCCTTCGCAGTGACACACTCTTGCTTTGCGACGGTAATTGAACCGCCCGAAGCTCCGAACACTACATTGTTCACCGGATCATGCGTAAAAGTGTATGCTCCCTGAGCTGTTATGACATTGCCGCTCAGATCCCCTGCCAAAGCATAAGCAATTTGGCCTTTTGAGCGCATTGTGTAATTGCAAATCTTTCGGCCCTCAATGTTTGCATTCGGCAAACTGTCTGATGTCAGCTCGGTCATCTTTTCAACATTGACTCCCCACAATCCTCCGCCATTCGCTCCCAGATAAAAACTTTTTCTGCTCTGATCCATGAAAGAACCGTAAGCGGCAACTCGACCGACAGCATTAAATCCGCCGAACTCTGCATCTAGTTGCCCAAAGGTCACTTCTTCCTTCTTGCTGACATCAATTCCTGCGGGTTTGGATTTATCAATCGGAATCCGAACAAACTTTTTTTTGCCGCCTGTCGCACCATAGGCCATTCCGATGAAAGCCTTGTCTCCCACCTTAAAAGAGGTGACCGAAAGACGGCTGCCGCTGTTCTGATCCGTCGGCCTGAAAATAGGAATCGCTTTTCCCGCGGTTTTATCGCTGGCCAACCAGACTCCGCCGTCATTTCCGCTTCGGGCTGTGCGGCCGACCAAAAGGCCAATCTCGGACACGTAGGTCCGGTGCCCTGAACTTTGGGAGGGTTTGCCGGACTCATCAACAAAAGACCATGTGGTCTTTGGCCAGCCTGCCGATTCATTCAACTTGATTCTTGTCACCGTGTCGGATGTCACGACCCAAGCCTCGGCATCGGATGCTGTGCTTTGAAAAGGAACACTGCCGGAAAATGTAACTCCCAAAGCTTCAACACCGGCGTTTGCATCGCCGGCGCTTTTAAGATTTTCATCCGAGACATTTTTTGATGATTTTTTCTTCGGTGTTTTAACCGAGGTGCCGTAACTGGTTGTTTCTGTGCAGGCTGGAGTGAAGTAAATAACTGAAATACACGTGAATCTCACAATGCCGGCAGGAATTGTCCGACTCAATAAAAACTGGTTGACCGACATTCAAGAACTCCAGACCATGATGCAATCGAATTTTTCAAAACCTCTGAATAATCGACGCTTTGTCTGAAAACTTTAGCGGGATGAGCCTGAACCTGTCCCGCTCGTTCTTAAACTGTAATAAATCTGTTGATTTACTTTTCTTTTGAAGCGAACACTCCCTGTATTAAAAAAATATGCGGAATTCAGAAAAACACAAAAATATCAGCGACCAAACTTAAACTTCTCAAGATTCAAGGTAAAACGCCGAACACGCCAAAAGTGTTTGGGGGACGGTACTCTCAACACAACCATAAAGTTTTTTTGCAGGAGAAAGACAATGAAGAAATTGATTCTTGCAACGCTTGTTTGCTCAGCAGCAAGCATCTTTGCTGCGGCCGAAGCGTCGTCAAAAGCACCCGCAGCCGGAGGCGCTGAAGCACGCATCGCAGCGGCACAGAAAAAAATTGAAGCTTTGAACGCTTCTATTGCACAGGAAAATCAGAGAATTGCGAACAGAAACGAAATCGACGGAATGATTAAAGGCGCGGAAGGGATGCCGGTGACCAATCCTGCACAGGGTGATGCTGCATGCAAGGCATTCAATGCTGCGAGTGACAAACTTCAGCAAGTCTCGAAGAGCGGACTGAAACGTCCGGTCGACGGTCACGGGGCACAATTCAATGCAAGAATTAAAAAGGGCAAACAGGCTGTCATAAAGAGCTCCAAAGGTCTGACCTGCAAGCAACTCGATTTCATCGTTGACGATACTCCGGTTGCAATACCTCAGTAAGCTGCGGACGCGCCGGAAATCTTTTGGTTTCAGGTGCAAAATAGCAACTGACGTAAAGACATCCGGCTGAAATTCAGCCGGATGTCCACTTTCGTTGATTCTGATTTTCCGGAGAGGCTAGACGACTTTAATCCCGTCCTAGGGTTTCGAACATTTTCTGGGCGAGCCGCGCTGATGCCTCAGCAATTTTAGAATCAAATTCAGCTCTTATTTTATCGCACCTGTCAGCGTTTGGCGTTTGATTGCATTTGGCAGCAGCCTCGGGAGTTTTTACTTTTGATTTATCCCTGCATTCCGGCCGATGAAAGTCAAAACAAGAACTTCTGGAAAGGCTTCCTTCCCATTTTGCTTTATCATTCTTTCTGTCTTTAAGGGCTGTATCTGCCTTCCTGACTTCCACCGCACACCGCCTTGCGGCTCCGGAGTCGCCGTGAGCATCGGGCGATAATCCCAAAAGAACAAGTGCTGCTGCCAAAATCAATTTCATATCATCCTCCCTTGTGACTCTTTCAGCCACTTTGAGTTTGATCGTCTTGGCCTGTCTTAAACTTGAGAAAAAAAGCGAAATTGCTTGCGGTCTCAATTTGAAACCTGCTCCATAAGGATTTTTGTCGTCTTTCCGTCGATTGTCCGACCGAGCACCTTGAACACCGTTCCGGGAGGAAACAAGACCTCCTGTTCGCTTTTGAATGCAGAAAGTTCGTCAATCATTTTTCCTGTTTTTGATTTAATGACGAAAAGTGTGTTGCCCGAAAATTTTCTGCTGATTGTGCGGCTTGTGCTGGTGAATGCCTTTTCCGTTATCTGCGACCCAACCTCGTACAGATCAGACACTTCCTTGCGCAAATGAGCGCCGCGATACACATTTCCGACAAAAATGTTATCAGTCATCTTTGCAAGACCGGAGCAGGCGGCTTCAATGACGGGACGAAATTTTTGAAGCACAACCTGATCACCCGCACGCAGTGCCTGATTGATCTCACCGTAGCCAAGACCTGTGTAATAATTTATGGCACTCACTTCCACCACATCCACCTTTCCCGACAGCGGCCATTTGCCAATCAGAGAACGCGCAAACTGAAAACTTTTCATATGATTGGTGGCTATGAATTCTTCGGCTTTCTGTAGTGTCTGCGGACTTGCGGCGTGTTTTGTAAGATTGATGGACGTATCGGCAAACAAGGTCGGAGCCGCCTTTATGCTGGCCGGAACAATGCGAATCGCTCCCAGACTGGTGATCAATGTGCGGGCACCGAAGGCTACGGGCCCCATTCCCATTGTCGCGACTCCCTCAATCACCATGTTGCCGATTTCATCGTCGGGAGCGTGACCCGCATCAATGCAACGGCAACCGCTTCCGTCGCAAAAGTGCACAGCAAACTCGCTGCATTTGCGGGGCGTGTTTTCAGGACACACCGATTTGGTTCTTGAAACAAGATTTCCGGCAAGTGTCCACCAGCGCTGCTCACCCGCAAGCGAACCGCCGCGGACAACGATTTTCATTAAACGCGCGTTTTTTTCCTCATTTAAAATTGTCAGCTCTCGTATGACCGGCGTATTCGGACCAACGTAGCGTGCGCCCTTGTTCGCATCGAGGTCCTCGGGAGACTCGAAAACCGGAATATTCCCTTTTGTCGCCATAAAATGGCTCGGCCAGACAGTACACGCAGGAACAG
>RFOM01000077.1 GCA_009926615.1 Pseudomonadota bacterium | reverse complement strand
AAAAGACTTCACGTCCGACGGTCAGAATTGCACGATTGACCGCTGCTTCGGACTGCAATGAATCTGTCAGCTGTTTTGCGGTCGGCTCTGCTCTGCTTTCGGAACAGTTAAAAAAATTCAGAGCGGTACATCCGACAAGCAGTGACAACATCCTCGCAAGCGCCGGAGTTTTTATCATTTCACACCTCACATGCCATGCATTTGGCCCCAATAGACCGACATTCCGGCAGCGCCGCCGCGGGACTTGGACTCTTTTACGCTCTGAAGAAATCTGTATTCGATTCCCATCATGAACTCCGGTGCAAAAGGTATTAAAAGAAGCGCTCCTGCGTAAAAAACCCCTTCCGACACATTGTATCGCAGCGCAGGTACCGGATTTAACCTTGAAGTCATGTTTTCCCAGCGCGAAACTGCAGCCAGACCAAAGAACCCGAATGGAGTCAGGTGTTTTGCGGCAGACGTTTTCGACAGGAACTCCGGAAGCAGCGAATGCTGCAGATCTGTCCCAAAAAATGTCCAGATATATTGCCCTTCAGACGGACCTGTCCGGCCGAGATGAAATCCGAGTCGCCCCTTCCATCCGTCTCTCAGATGATTGAGCAGTTGCAGACCGTAAATATTTTTTGCCGTCTGTCCTTCGAGATCGACAATTTCCGACTTCGGAAACAGCCGCATAATTCCGGCACCGAGTGAGTGAGTTTCCACAAAATCCCGTTCCCATTCCACAGGCGCAAGTGACTGCCGTTCGGAGATATTGGCCTTCGCCAACGGAAATCCCGCACTCAGGACAAGGGTCAACAGGCTGCGAAGAAAGAAAAAAATGAATTTCATCCTCGCTTCGTTTTGCATTCAGAGCTCCCAAGGTATAGCGTTTGAAGCCTTTGCGGGGTCATCACATGGCTGAAGTGCATCTTTACACAGATGGGGCATGTTCCGGAAATCCGGGACCGGGTGGCTGGGCTTGCGTACTTGTCGCGGGCGCCAGCGCGCGGCTTATGTCCGGATATGAAGCCGGAACGACCAACAACCGAATGGAGCTGATGGGTGTTATCAGCGGGCTTGAAGCACTCAAGCGCCCCAGCAAGGTCCACGTCGTTACCGACAGCACCTACGTTAAAAACGCATTTACCGAGGGTTGGCTGGAAGGCTGGCAACGCAACGGCTGGCGGACCAGCTCGAAGGAGCCTGTCAAAAATCAGGACCTTTGGCTGCGGCTCTGCCACCTGCAACGTATGCACGTTTTGAGTTGGGAATGGGTGAAGGGACACTCCGGACATCCAATGAATGAGCTGTGTGACAAACTCGCCCGTGATGCCATTAAGGATCAGGCCGGAGTTGACGTCCGCAGGGACACGGCAGAAATCTCAAAGTAACAAACCCAAATTTATCTGCACACGCACGTCGGAAGTCTCTCCTTCGCGCATCCACCGCTGACTTCCGAGCGTGTCATTGGTCCATATAACTTGAGGCAAGGTCGTGCGAATTCCGTATGCGGCGCTGCCTGTGAGGCGATCACTGAGGCGCACACGCCAACCCAAATCTCCGGCAACTTTCAAAGCCGCAACATGAAAGCGGGAGGCCTCTGAATGGCTTAGTCCCGAGACCGCAAGATTGGTTTCGGCACGAATAAAGCCGCCCTGAAGGGTGACTGATTGAGGATAGTATTGAAGCCCCATTCCTGCTGTCAGACTCTGCTCGGAAAATTCGCCTTTTTTGCGGTGTTCCTGAACTTCACCGCTCAGAGCAAATGACAGACTTTCAAGAATCAAGTTTTCGTGTGCCAGTCTGTACCGGCCCCACTGCAAATCGGCAGGATTAAATTCAACGAATGAATAAATTCCGTCGCGCGCAGGCTTGGCTTCCTTTAACTGTTGTGCATAACTCAGCCGCGGCAGACTCAAGGAATAAAGCAACGCAAAACAGACTACAGCAAATCTCAAACGTAATTTCATCACGCATCGACCTCCGCATCAGATTGTCTGTTTGTTATTTTAAACGGAATTCAGAATTTCTGGTCCTGAACTGTCACAGTTTGTACATCGCCCGCGCGGATGCGCGCGATGTCGGACCATAAAAGCTCTCCGTCAGGACTCTCTACGACAACGGCGTACTGTCCGGCCGGCGCACTGCAGACACCCCGCAGATATCGCGAATTTTTTAACTCTTTGGGCTTCCTGAGAGGAACGACTTTACAAACGTCTTTGCCGTGCCACGTATCGCGGACACTCACCGTCAGAGTCTCCGCGGTCTGTTTCAAAAAGAACGAATCGACGGAAACATAGAGCCCCCCCAAGCTGTCCGAAGCTATAGGATCCACATTGTCGTATTCGCCGGAAACTTCATCCCACGCGTCGGAATCAAACACCTGAATACTTAAAATTTTATTTCTGTCCTGATAGATCTTTCCTGCAGTGTTTTCCATCTGCTTCAAAACATTCTCAGTCATCAACTGATCGCGCGCAATCAGGACGCGTGACCACGGAGCTCCCTCATGATCCGGAGAGAAGCGCAGTTCGACCAGTTCCTGCCCGCCGGGAAAATACTGAACTTCATCCGAAGCTGGACGCACTGTCGAGTATGACGAATCTGTCTGCATCAGAAAACGCGTGACCTCTGTCCAGACAGGGGTTCCGTTGCCGAAAATCCAGTCACGTGAGTTTTTGTCTCCGAACTCGAGCTGAACGTTCTGTCCGGCCAGCTCGAAGACCCTCTTTGTATCAACAGGCTCAAGCAACGATGCTTTACGGTAAATGGATTCCGAAACATCGAAGACCAGATCATGTTCAAACGTCGAAGGTTCAACATGCACGACAAAACTCCTTCGCGCACCGTTGAGCAGCTTCACCTTGACATCAATGACGCTGCTTTCCGTATTGAAAACACAAAACCGTCCGTCGGTCGAAAGTTCTGTTTGTGTCTGACTTGGCAGACCGTTTGAAGAAAAGTAGTGGGCCTGAAGGTTCGACCGGCCGGCTGTGACAAACACATCGCCGCCGTTCAGAGCATCAACGCTGCCGCTTTCAACCCGCGCACAGAATCCGCCGTTGTTCATCTGCTGGACAAGTCCGAAGGCGGTCGCAAGACCGTCAACTTCGCCGGTTTTGACCAGTGAGACCTCAATGTTTTTCTCTCGGCCCGATGCAACAACGGGAATCAGCCTTCGGGTCAGACTGCCGTCCAGATGCCACACAAGCAACTCGAAACGCGTATCCTGAGGAACGTCTCTCAGTTCAAAATTTCCCGTCGTGTCAGTCTGAACCTGAAAGGCGGTGCCCGCCATCCGCAGAACAGTTCTGTCGGCAGCAAAGCCCGCCGGCAACGTCACGTGACCTCTGACGGTCACCCGATTCGTTCCTGATGAATTGGAATCAACCGACGCCACCGGTGCAGACGGAGTCAGTGCACTCAAATTCTGTGATACTTCTTCTTTGGACATCCGAAATTCAGCCCGTTCGTTTCCGGAAAATCGAAAACTCTCGGGAAGTGATTGCTCGCTGAATACTTTGGGAGCTGAACCGCTTTCCACGACAACATACTGCGCGGCACGCTTTTGTTCAGAGCCGAATGAGGACTGCAGCGCAACGGCCGGCGACTGTGTTCCTTCAGGAACATCTCCGGAATCACGCGGCACCTTCTTCGGCACAACTGCACGTATCTGACCGGCGACGACAGTGTACGTCTTGAACGGATCGAGACCGGCAGAATCCGCGTCCTGATCGACTTCAGCAGACAGAGTGTAGCTGTCTTCAATGTCACTGATTTCATCAATGAGAGTGGTTTCAAGATCTGCGAGCTTCTCGCCGTTGACGCCTTCCGCCTGCGCCAGTGTGCCCACGTAACGGCGTGAAAAAACACCCTCGGTTTCGCGCAGCGTCTGCTGCACCATCCCGTTGAAGGTTTTGCCAACCCGAATTATCTCGCTTCGGGGAACATCTGACGGAAAGCGGATGGACACGCCGGCCGGTGCCGACCAGTCTGCGGCTTGGAGTTTTTGTTCCGCGCCGGTGCCATCGTCGGCCGGCGCAGATTCTATTTTGAATTCCTTCAGAACGCGAAAATCTTCGCTCAGTACCTTCTTTTCCTGCACTGACGAGGACTTTGCAACAATTAATTCAGGATCAGGATTGAGCTCCACTTCAGTCAGTCGCCGCGTTACATCATTCAATGAAGTATCCGGCAGAACGAAACTGTCTTTCAGATCAACCCATACGGAAGCAGTGTCTGCGGCCAAATCTGCGGCGGCCAGAAACGAATGGGCAACTGCAGAAACCAAAACGCCGCGCCAGAACCAGCCTGCGCTTCGTCCCTGTCTGCTTCTGCAACGATCAGTCTTTAAAAACCGAACGTCTCTCACCCTGTGCTCCTTCGAAAGTATGACCTTCGCATTCAGTCCTATTGTCGGACGGCTTCCCTGCCGAATCCACTGTATTTTTTTGCTCATCCCGTCAATGGGCCGTCATTTGCCGGCATACTGGACCCTGACCTCAAGGGTCGTGCCGAATGCCTTTTCAAACGGCTCTTTTTCGCAATTGAGCTCGTAAAGCTCGCTTCTGTTGTCCTCGTTCGACTTGAAGCCGACCGTCAAAACAGACTTGCCGGAACGTCCCCCTGCCAAGTGAACACGCTCAACCCTCCTCAAGCGACCTCGGTCCAAGCTTACGGCAAGCCTTAAAAGCGATGAAAATTTGACGATCCAACCGGCGTCGTCCTGATCAAACCGGCCAAGGTCTTCATCATTCAGCCGCGCTGTCCTCTTGCGATGAAAACGCACCAACGAGGCAATGACTTCGAGTTCACTCTGATTGAATCCCATCAGATTGCTGTTGATGATGAGATAATGGGCATGCTTGTGATGGCCGCTGATATTTACAAACTTCCCGCATTCATGAAGAAATGCTGAGTATTTAAGCAAATCCCGCCATCGCTGAACAATTTTCGGCTCGAACCCCAAACCGTCAAAAAGCGACAATGCAAGATTCATAATGTGAAATGAATGCTGCTCCTCAACGCGAAGCCGACGCCCCAGCTCAGAAATACTTTGCCATCGGACATCACCTATTCCAACGTTGATTCGGCCGATGTCGCGTGAAATTGTGTCGACAACAAGTCCTTCGCGCAGTGCTGTCGATGACACACGGTAAAAAGACACTCCGGCAAGTTCACCGAGAACCTTCAGAACCATTGCGCCTGCAACAATGATATCGGCGCGCTTGGAGTCCATCTTGGGCAGCAGCAGACGTTCCCGAATCGAGCGATTCTTAAAGAGTGTGTCACTGATTGCCTGCAAATCCTCCAGCGCGAAATCCGTGCCATGGAAATTCTTTCCGGCCTCGCCGCCCTGACTGGCAATGGAGAGCATCTGCAGTGCTTTGATAGTCCCTGAGGAACCGATGGCCAGTTCAAAGCCGATCGACCGAATCTCGGCGCAGACGGGTTCGAGCCGGCTGACGACATAGTCCTCCAGCGCAGACAAATCAGACTGCGAAAACGGATCCTTGTCCAAAAATCGTTTTGTCAGCCGCACAGCACCAAGCTTCAGAGACGTGACAAATTTAATCTGATCATTCCGGCAAAGTATTATTTCGGTCGAACCCCCGCCGACATCAACGATCAAAGAGGTTACGTCAGCAACCGGCAATCCGAACCGGACACCCAAAGAAACAAGACGTGCTTCCTCGGGCCCGGATATGACATCGACCTGAATGCCTGTCTTCTTCGAAAGACGACCCGAAAACTCGACGCCGTTTCTTGCCTCACGCAGTGAATGAGTTGCAACGCACCGGATCGCAGCACCGTATTTGTCGGCAACGTCCTTCATTCTTCGGAGTACGAGAGACATTTTCGTCAGAGCATTTGCATCAAGCAGCAGCTTGTCGTTTAAATCTGCGGCCAGCCGCGTCTGTTCTTTAATGCATTCAAGCGGCTGAAAACTTCCGTCGGGTCTGACGTCTGCAATCATCATATGCGTGCTGTTCGAACCGATGTCGATCACCGCAAGAATTCTTCCGGAATCCGAAATTTTGTCTCTGCCCGATACGGAATTCATTTGACCTTCCGCACAACATTGGTTTCCGGCGGCTCAGTCCTGAGCGCGGCATTCTCAAGTCCGCGCTGGGCATCCCGCAAACGGCCCGCCTGTGAATTTTCCAGACGGGCAAAATCGATAAGTCTTTCCTGCGACCGGAAAGCTTTGAGACGCGCGGGAAGATTCTGCACATAAACTCCGTCACTTTTCATAACGTGAGATTTTATATTGTCTCTCAGGTGATGAGCCAGAATATCAATCACCTTCACCTGCAGATTCTCTTCGCGCACCGGCCAGACAATTTCCACCCGCCGATCCATATTTCTTGGCATGAAATCCGCGCTGCCCAAAAATATTTTCGGGTTGTTTTCATTTCTGAAATAAAAGACGCGCGAATGTTCAAGGAAACGGTCAATGACCGAAATGACCCTGATATTCTCGGAAACATTTTTTACGGACGGGCGCAGTACACACACGCCGCGTACTATAAGATCAACTCTGACTCCGGAACAGCTGGCCTCGTACAGAAGTTGTATCAATGAAGGATCTGTCAGTGAATTCATTTTGAGCACGATGTGACCGTTGCCCGACTTCCGGTGCACGGCTATTTCGCTCCGAATAAGGTCGGCAAAAAAATCTCTCAATCCGAACGGTGCGACCTTGATGATGTCGAAATCAGGTCCGCCGTGCAGCCGGTATAATTTGGATTCCGAGGCAAGCAGGTTGAAACCCGTCAGAAGATTGAAAAGTTTGGCAAGATCATTTGTCAGCGCATCCTGCGCAGTCAGCATTCCAAAATCTGTATATAACCTTGATGTCGAGCTGTTGTAATTTCCTGTCGAGAGATGCGCATATCTTTGAAGATGCTGACCCTCTCTCCGTATGATCAGTGCGCACTTTGCATGAGTCTTCAGGCCGACAAAACCAAAAACAACATGGGCACCTGCACGCTCAAGGCGTCGCGCCCAGGCAATATTGTTGACCTCATCGAATCTTGCCTTCAATTCAACAACGGCTGTCACCTGCTTGCCCTGCTCGGCTGCTTTGACAAGTGCATCAATGACAGGTGAGTCACCCCCGATGCGATAAAGAGTCTGTTTGATCGCCAGCACATTCGGATCCTCGGCGGCGCGGGCCAGAAACTCCAAAACACTTGAAAAGCTTTCGTAAGGATGATGAAGAAGCACATCCCTTTCACGAATGACATCAAAAATGTCTCTGTCTTCGCTCAGTCTGTAATTGATTTTCGGATTGAATGTCGCGTCGCGATGGCTCGGCTTAAACTCAAGTTTGGTCAGCGGCATCAAATCCCGCAAATTGAGCAAACCGGGACATTCGTAAACATCGCCGTGCTCAAGTTCCAGTTGACTCCTCAGACGAGACCTCAGCAGCTCCGGCATACTCTGCTCTACTTCCATCCGGATCACGAAACGTTGCGCTCTGTCTTTGAGTTCAAGCTCGATCGACTTCATGAGGTCTTTGACTTCGCCCTCAAGCAGCTCGTAATCAAGATTGCGGGTCACCCTGAAAACGTAAGCTTCTTCAACTTCACTCCACGGAAAAAGTTTTGCCAGATGTCTTCGGATAACGTCCTCAATCGGAACAAACCGGTACTCGCGCAGGCGGGATGGTATAGCCATGAATCTTGACAGTTTCGGAGGCACCTCAACAAAGGCGAGGAGCGGTTCGCCGTTGTCACCCAAATCTTTGAATGTAACCGCAATATACAAAGACAAGTTCGACAAAAACGGAAACGGGTGTGCCTGATCTACGGCAAGCGGCGTCAAAATCGGAAAAATCTGATTTTCAAAAAACAGATCCAGTCTTTCGAGCTCGGATTTGGCAAGCTCATTGAGGCGTAAAATTGATATGCCTTCAGCGTGCAATTGCGGAAGAAAACTTCCCTGAAAGGTGGCATAGGCCCTTTTGAGTTGCAGTCGGATATAAATTGAAACTTCGTCGAGTGTTTCCTCTACCTCAAGATCGCGTTCTGCCTGTGCAGAAAAAGGCTGGGTCGACTCCTGACCCTCAAGAAGTTTGAGTAAACCGGAGAGTCTGACCATAAAGAACTCGTCCAAGTTTGATGCGAATATTGAAAGAAACTTGATTCTTTCCGCAAGCGGAGTTTCACGGCTTTCCGCCTCTTTAAGGACACGATCATTGAACGTCAGCCACGCCAGCTCTCTGTTGAGATAAAGCTCCGGATTGTCCAAGAGCCGCAGCGAAATCTTCTTATCTTTTGTATCTGCCTTTCGTCTTGTCCGCAGATTCATGTCTCCCGTTTCCTCCGGTGAGCAGGATCTGCTTAGAGCCTAATCCACCGAAAACAATGAGAGATCCGACGACTTTTCTGTGTCACGGGGCTGGCTGGGCATTCCTTTCACGTTCGTCGTGAGGACGCGGTAAATATGCGATTAATTCGGGAACGGGGTTGTTCGTGTCCGCATCACGGACTTTCAACCATGCAAGGCTTGCCTTGCGGAACGGCCTGAGAACGGCACCGAGGTCGCCGGATAAATGGTTCAGTAACCGCTCAATCGACGGATTGTGTCCGACAAGCCAGAACACCGGAAGGCGACCGATACTCTCGGTCGTCCGGCCCGCCTCCTGCTGAATCATTTCCCAGCCCTTGCGGACAGACCCTTCCGGAGAAAACTGCAAATCTCTGACAATGCGCAACGACAGACCTTCAAGCACACGCTCAAGAGTTTGTTCAGCCCTCTCGTATCCGCTCGTGAAAACAACGTCCGGAGAAGGGATAGACAGCAGCTTTCTGTAACGTCCGAGTGTGTTGGCTTCCCGTTCGCCGCGCTGGGTCAACCTTCTCTGCGCATCGTCACCAAATACAGAACCGTCCTCTGCCTCTGCATGACGGACAACCACGAGTTGTATAGTTGCCATGTTTATACTCCGAAAAATTTCATTGCAGCGTCGGAGTCACTTTGAATTTGCTCCTTCAGCTGTTCAAGATTTGAGAATTTCTTTTCAGTACGAATGAACGAACGCGGTATGAAGGATATTTTTCTGCCGTAAAGATCACCCGAAAAATCGAAAACATGAGTCTCAACCTGCAGGCGCAGACCGGATGAAATTGTCGGCCGGACCCCGCAGTTCATAACCCCCAAACGCACATTGCTTTCGCCTTCAAAAATCACCTCCACGGCATAAACACCGTGCGCGGGCAGAAGGGGATTTTCATGATCAATACCCAAATTGGCAGTCGGAAAACCCATCAGACGGCCTCTTTGGTCGCCCTTAACGACAACACCGTGCAGAGTAAACGGCCGGCCAAGCAGCCTCGCGGCAAGCTCAAAATCTCCCGAATGAACGGCCGCTCTGATTCTTGATGATGAGACAGGCTGCCCCTCGACTAAACAAGGTTCGGCGCGCCTTGCCGCAAAGCCCGCGACAGATGCCGCAGCCTGAAAATGCTGCCAGTTACCGCTGCGCTCGGAGCCGTAGCAGAAATCAAAACCGATGACCGCCTTGGCGATTGAAAACTCTGCGGCGAGATAATCAAAAACAAATTGATCGGCTGTCAACCGCGAAAAGTCGTGAGTGAATTTTTGAACCACCACAGCATCGAGTCCCATGGACAGCATTAGTCTGACTCGCTCCGATACCGGTTCAATCACAAGTTTAGCCTGTGACGGTGAAAGTATACTTGACGGGTGCGGATCAAACGTCAGAGCCGCCAAGGGTAAGCCGTTCGCAAATTGGCGAAGTGTTTCGATAACAAACTGATGGCCAAGATGCATGCCGTCGAAATTCCCGATCGTAAGTCCGACGGGAACGCGATTTCGGATTACATCCTGTCTTCCGTAAACGGAATATGCCCAATCAGCCATGCCCTGCGACCTGAACCAAAGAAAAATCTGCTACTACGTCATACAGACGACGAACCCTCAGGAGCAGGGCGAGGCGGTTTTGCCTGATTTTAAAGTCGTCTGCATTGACCATCACTCTGTCAAAAAAATTCGCCATCGGATGCCGAAGCTCGGCAAGCAATTTCAAATATCGTTCGCAATCTTTGCGCTCCAGTAAATCATGTCCGTCGGCCTCGGCGCGCTCCAAAGCCTCAAACAAAGCCTTTTCCTCGTCTTCAACGAAATGTCCGGTCTCAACCGCCGGAATGTCGCCGCTTTTGAGAATGTCCTCAGTCAGTGTTTTGCACCTCTTGTAAGGAATTATTGCCAGCGCCAAGGCCGGAGCTTCATCTGCCTCGCGCACCAGCGCTTTTCCGGTTGCCTTAACCCACTCAAGCGAGGAAGCAACCGATTGTGTCTGAATTCTGGAACAAACAGCCTCAACCGCTCCCGCATCAAATTGTGTCTTCCAAAGAGCCTTCAACCGCGCCAGACTGAACTGCAAAAGTTTGTCTTCGGTGTCTGCAGCCAGAGACAAGCCTGATGCTCGGGCGATATTCATGGTCAATTTGAAACACTCTGACAAACTCAGCGGCACAGCCGCATCACCGGCTCCGTCGGCACCGAGCAAACGCAGGATGGACAGCGCCGTGCGGCGCAAAGCAAACGGATCCTTGTTGCCTTTCACGTCTGTCCCGTGACCCACCAGAACCACAAGGGAATCGAGCTTGTCGGCCAAACTGACGATCTTGCCCAATGCGGTTTCGGGCAATGCCGATGTTGCGCCGGCAGGAGCGTAATGTTCCGCAATGGCCTGAGCTACAAGTTCAGTGTCAGGAGCAAAAAGTTTTTGCTCGCGGACAAGTATGCCGCCCATCAGTCCCTGCATTTCATCCGGAAACTCCTGCACGCAGCCTGATTTTAAGTCAGCCTTGCAATATCGTCCGGCGAGCTTGGCCGACTCTGTAAATGACGGGTTCGAATCAGCAAGAGTTTCTGCCAACGCTCCCGAAAGAACAGCAATTCGTTCAGATTTGTCGCGCAACGTTCCCATGCCCGACTGAAACAGCTGCTGACCGAGTTTTTCGTAAAGTTCCTGAAGCGGAGTCTTGAGGTCACCGTCGTAATAAAACGCACCGTCATCGAGCCTTCCGGAAACAACTGTCGCGGTTGCTTCAACCATACTCTCCGGCTTCGAACAGGGGTATCCGGCGACACCGACGTAAAACGGCGCTGCAGAGCGGCTTGAGGGGTCGACAACTGAGAGATAATTCATGTGTTCCCGCAAAACGCTGGTGATCAGTCGTTCCGGCAATCTCATAAATCGCTCGGGAATCCGTCCGAGAAAGACCTGAGGACACTCAGTCAGGCCGGCAACCTTTTCAATAAGTCCGTCCATCCCGTCAGGAAGGACTCCGCCGGCGGAGGCTGCAAGTTTTTGCGCCTGACCGCGGATAATTTCAATTCTGTGGGACCTCGATGGCTCGACATCAAGATTCCTGACAGTCTCGGCATAATCACCCGCGTCCGCCAAAGTCACGGGCCTTGAGTGCAGGATCCTCTGCCCGTAGGTTTTATTCGAAGCCGCAATTCCAAACGCCGAAACACTGAGAATTTGATTGTCGGCCAGAGCACAGATCCAGCGCACCGGACGAACAAAGGGTGTCGCGCCTTCTTCAACAATCCATTTCATCTTCAAGCCGGATTCGATGTTCTGACACCAATTTATAAACTCGCCGGCAAGCGTCCGCGGCAAATCGCGTCCCTGTTCCTTCTTTTCACCGTACAAAAATGTTCCGTCAGGCCGCTCTTTCCATTCCAGTGCAGAAACATCTATTCCCTGCTTCTTTGCAAATCCGAGAGCAGCAGCCGTAAGGCTGCCGTCCGTGTTGCGGGCAATCCTTTGAGCGGGCCCCAAAAATTCTCTGACAACACTTGGCTCCATGGCCGGCAAATGGCTGCAGGTCAATGCGAGCCTGCGCGCCGAAACAAAAATCTCGTACTCGACATTATCCAGAATCCGAAGGAACTCGGGCTGGCCGGCAAAACGCTCCGAAATCGACTTCCGCCAATTGAGAAAAGCTTCCCCCAGCTGCTGAACAGCGGCAGTTTGAAACGACGGAGGCATTTCCTCCACGCCAAGCTCGACGCAAAAATTAACACTTGCAGAAGAAGACGGCGATGCGGCTGAAATTTTGCCGGAGGATGAAACCGCGCTCGCCTGAACTGAAGCGGCGTTTTCGCCGTTTGCTGCAGTCGAGGAAGAATCGTGGGAAATAAACGGAATCCGGGGATCTGAAGAAAGTCGCTTCATCATCGGGTAACCGAGTTTTTCCCGCTCGGCACAATAGGCCGCAGCGCACAACCTTGCACACTCGCGCACCCGCCCTATGTATCGCTGACGCTCACTGACTGAAATTGCGCCGCGCGCATCGAGGAGATTAAAGGCATGCGAAGCCTGCAACACGTAGTCGTATGCAGGAAGAACCAGATTCAGGGCGCAAAGTTCCCGAACCTTGGCCTCGCAAACGGAAAAGAGCGCAAAAAGCTGATCGGTGTCTGCATTTTTGAAATTGAAGTGAGAAAATTCAAACTCATTTTGCCTAAAAATATCCCCGTACGAAAAATGATCGTTGTAAGGAATATCCAATGCACTTTTAAGACCTGAAGCGTACATGTAAAGCCGCTCAAGTCCGTAGGTGATTTCTCCGGACACAACATCGAGGTCCAAACCTCCAAGTTGCTGAAAGTAAGTAAACTGCGTCACTTCCTGACCATTGGCGCGAACTTCCCAGCCAAGACCCCATGCCCCGAGTGTCGGACCTTTCCAGTCATCCTCAAGCAGCGAAATGTCGTTCTCCTGCAATTTGATGCCGATATGCTCCAAGGAGCGAAGAAAAACATCGACGATATCCGACGGTGCAGGCTTAAGAAAAACTTGAAGCTGGTAGTAATGCTGAAACCGGTAAGGACTTTCTCCATACCTGCCGTCGACCGGTCGTCTGCAGGGTTGAACGTAAACACTCCGCCATGGCTCAGGGCCCAATCCTTTCAGGAAGGTGTGCGGATGAAAGGTCCCCGCTCCCATTGCAGCGTCATAGGGCTGCGACCAAAGGCATCCGAATCTGCCCCAGTAGTCTATCAAGCTAAACACAAAACTCTGAAAATTTTGCATACATAACCCTAAATTGAACTGAGTACGTCCACAGCCGCATGGAACACTGTATTGCACAGCGGTTCTGTCTGCGCGCAATGCGAGTCAATGAACCGACAGCCGCGAATATCGGCAGTAATTCCCCGAGAATGACCTGCCGATACCGGTTTATGAGTCATCCAATGAGTGCAGAAAATTTGCAATGAAACCGGCAGAAGAAAATATTGAAAAATCAGACTTTGGCAGTCACAACCGCAGCGGCATGCAGGCAGGCATCTGCGCAGCATCCGAGCAATGCGACATTTGCGCCTCCGGCAAAGGGCTCATGGGCTTCAGTTTCGTCAAACTAACTTTTCGCACTCTGCTGTTGCCGGCACTGATCCTATCAGCTTTGTTACCCGACTGCGGACACGCGCACGGCTTCAATGCCAACCATGCAGACATCGTTAAAACCTTCGGCCGCAAATACAGAGTCATCATTAAATACACCCATGTCGAAGCAGGTGAATATCGCGAAGCACACATCGACTTTGATAAAAAAGAAGAGGCGGTAAAAGCCTTTCAGGACTTGGTCAAAGGTGCAGACTTTTTCTTGGGCGATATAAAAAAGTCGATCCATTTTCATACGCCGCCGGAAAGCAACTCACCCTACTGAAGCAGATGAGCAATCGTTTTACTGCTTTCCGCAATGATGGCGCAACAAATGCAAAAAAATCAAAACGCAGCCCTGTTGTGAAATTCGCTTTAAGGGCACAAAAAAAAACCCGGCGGTCAGCCGGGTTTTTTCGTACACGCGGCGGCGTGAGCCGCAACGTTTTACGCGTTTTCCGAAGAACCAAGGAAACGGCTCGTGATACGTGCAGCTTTGCCTTTGAGCTTCTTGATGTAGTAAATGCGAGACTTGCGAACCTTGCCGCGAGCCCTAACTTCGATACGGTCGATAAGCGGAGAATGCGTGAAGAATGTTCTGTCAACGCCAACACCACCGGCCGAAATCTTGCGAACCATGAACGTGCTGTTCGTAGTTCCCTTACGGTAGCGAATCACCGTTCCTTCAAAGGCCTGAAGGCGGAACTTCGCGGAACCGTCCTTGTTTGTGCCTTCCGCAATTTTCACCATCACCGAAACCGTGTCACCTGCACGGAAATCAGGAAGCTTGGTCTTGCGGAGAAACTTCGATTCAAAAAGAGCCAAATCTGGATGCTTCATATTAAACACCTAACCCACGAGAGAGGAACCTTTAGGGATTTACCGGTATCTCAGTGAGAGAAAATGGTCGGGGCGACAGGATTTGAACCTGCGACCACTTGCACCCCAAGCAAGTGCGCTAGCCAGGCTGCGCCACGCCCCGACAAAGTAAAACGTAAACTACTCAACAAAAATCACTTTGCAAGAACAGTCTTCACTTTTTCAACAACTGCCGTAAAAGCAGCTGCATCGTGAATGGCAAGCTCAGAAAGCTGCTTGCGGTTCAAACCGAGCTGAGCCTTCTTAATGCCGTTCATGAACTTGCTGTAAGGCAAACCGTGTTCGCGTGATGCGGCGTTCAGACGCGCGATCCACAGCGAACGGAATTCGCGCTTCTTAACCTTACGGTCGCGGTATGCATACTCAAGACCCTTGCGAACGATCTTGACCGCAACGCGGTAGGTTTTGGAACGCGAGCCGCGGTAACCCTTGGCAAGCTTCAGAATCTTTTTATGACGACGACGGAGTTTAAATCCACGTTTGGCGCGAGCCATTGTAACCTTCCTTTTCTCGATAACCGGAGCCCTCACGTGAGGGACTTAAAAATCCGGGATACCGGTTGAGACGAATTAAAGACCGCTGTTGGGCAAGCAACGCTTGACCAGCAACATATTTTCAGCACGCATGATCTTCGCTTTCTTCAAGCGGTTTTTGCGTGAACGGGACTTCTGACCGGTCAAATGCTGCTTGCCCTGATGAGGCACTTTTACTTTGCCGGAACCAGTTACTTTGTAGCGCTTTGCAGCCGCGCGCTTTGTCTTAATTTTCTTGCTGGACGGTGCTCTTTTTCCACCGGCAGCACGGATCTTTAAAGTCCGTTTTTTTGGCTTTGCCATATGCTTGCCCTTTACTAGACATACACGGTTAAACAGAGGGGCTCTTATAGCATGCAATTCAGGCGTTGCAAGGCTTTTGAACGTCACTTTTGCAAGAAAAAAACAGCCGTCATTTCAGGTTTTTTGGCTGCCATTTTGCCCAAGGTAAAAAAAACCTCGGCATGTGCCGAGGTCATGGATGGTGAGCCCGCCCGGACTCGAACCGGGGACCAAAAGATTAAAAGTCTTTTGCTCTACCAACTGAGCTACGAGCCCCACCAGAAGCCCGTACCTAAACTTTGGGTGATTTGCAATTTATTTTTATGTTTGCTTTTCGACTGAAATTTACCTTTATCTTCTTTCACTTTGACCGCATGCTTTCACTCATCAAACTGCATCGCAGGATGGCAACATGAATTTAAAATTGCGGCACGATCAATTGCTCATCAAAGACCTCAAACGACACTCCGAACTGCTCATTTACCTCTATGCTGTTTCAGCTGTTGCAGCCCTCACCGTCGGAGTGACGGCTGCTGATTCGACTGCGCTGTGGCTTGTGGGCGGAGGAGGATTTCTGGCGGGCATTTCGGTGGAAAAATTCGCTACACGGCAAATCAGGCGAATTGCGAAACAGCTCGCTGAAAATCAAAAAATTGAACTTTGAAATAAAAAAATCCCCGAGGACTTTCATCCTCGGGGATTCGAAATAAAAAGGCTGCACCGAGCTACTCTCCCACAGTTAAAACTGCAGTACCATTGCCGCAGG
>RFOM01000076.1 GCA_009926615.1 Pseudomonadota bacterium | reverse complement strand
TTGCGGCAGGGAACATTCCAATCAACAGGCATCATCTTGCCGTGTTCGGCAGCGGAAAAACTCTTTCTGTCAGCTCCGGTCAAAAGGGCGCGCGATTTATCCTTGTGGCAGGAAAACCTCTCGGCGAACCCATCGTTCAATATGGTCCGTTCGTCATGAACACACGCGCCGAAATTGAACAGGCATTTGCGGACTACCAGTCCGGCCGACTGGTAAAATCAAAGGCGGAAATGAAGGGTCGTTAACCAATCAGGCAGGCTTCCATATGCGGATCTTTTTTAAATCGTCCGGCTGCGGAGCCCTGCGCATCCATCCCTGCTTCAGAGCCCTTTCCACCTCTGTACGCCACTCGGGCTGAACTCTTTTGGCGCGGATAAAATCGAAACGTTCCTTGCCGCTCATCCTGCGTTGTCCAAGCCAGTCGGACCAGTCCTTCGAATCAATTGAGATAATACCGCGGTCATGACCGTGCCTGAAGACGTATTCATCCGGATCGTCAGTCAGCAAAGTAAAAGTCGGTACAATTTCACCGCTCTCCGGATTTACCCAGTCGTTCCACAGGCCGAGGGCAAAAAGTACAGAATCGTTTGCCGGAGAAAAACGCACTATATTTCCTGCGCTTTCACCAAAGTAACAAGACTCAACAGCACCGGACAAAGGAACCAGACACGTTTGTCCGCCGTTGAATGCGTCGCGAAAACTCGGCACCGAATAAATATACTCTTCCACATTTTCGCGGTCGGAAGATGAATCAAACAGACTGCTGCCTTTTGCGCTCTCACGTCCCCGTCTGGGTCTGCTCATACGTGCATTGTATGTCTCAAATTCAAATGGCCACGTTTTCGACCAGCGGGGACACAACGAAAAATACTTCCATGCCAGAACCGGCTCAGAATTGTTCTGCAGAAGAACAACAGGAGCAGTTTCTTTTTTCAGAAACCCGTGGGCCCGGATATTGATTCCGCGGGTATCTGCCCCCTCGGGATCGAGCAACCCCCTGAAAAATTGTCCTATTTGGCCCGCCCGCGAGCTCACGGTTATGACACTGCACATATTTTATCCAATAATTTCAGCCATCTGAAAAAGAATCAAATTTCTGATTCTAATATAGGACGAAAATCTTCCGATGCCCATTCGAAGGCGTGAAGAGCGCTTCAGGAGACCGGCAACGAATGAAAAAAATTGTGGGCATGCTTTTGGCATGTCTGACATTTGCAGGATGCATTGTCGAGCGGAGACTGTATACGCCTCCGCCGCCTCCGCCTGTTTCTGTTGTCGAAAACCGGATTCTGCTGAAAGGGCTTTTGCAAATCAGCAGCCAATTCACCGAAGGGCTGAACACATTTCAATCAAGATGCTCGGGAGCGTTGATTCACAGTCCGGATTTGTCACTTGACTCTTGCGTCGCCCTCACTGCTGCAAATTGCTTTGACAATTTACCCAAAAACGCAACGCATACGGTTGAAATGATCGACAGCCGCGGACAAATCGCACGCTCATTTCCGGTCAGCGGAATCAGCGGTCATCCCGACTTTGTTGCAGCCGACGGCACACAAACTCCGTCGCTGGCAGCAAGGGATCTGGCACTTGTTGAATTCAGCTGCACGTTGCCCGCAGCCATTCAGGCAAGCCGGCTTGCTGAAGTCGGCACAATCAGCAGCACCTCACGACTTTTTACAGCCTCCTTCGAACCCGAGGATGCTCCCAAAGAAGAAACCGATGTGCTCGGACTGCTGTCGTTCGGGTTTTTCAAAAAGAAGCCGGTACCGGCATCGTACAGACTTTCCTACGGCAAGATGCAGTTCAAAGGTCTCGAAACACCGGATTCCGAAAAATTCAAATCCGAAAAAAATCCTCCCGCCGTGGTGAATATCGAACCAGTCCGCGAGCCGTGTGACATTCAGTCAGGTTCTCCGCTTTTTGTCGAGCACAACAACGATCTGTTCCTTGTCGGAATTTCAAGCTCGGGAGCCGGTTTCTGCGAAAAAAATAAACTCCGGTTTACCGCAGGCTCACATCATACGCGCTGGATTAAAGAAGCACTGCGGACGAAGGAAATGGTTGCGGTCGAAACAGCGCCCGATGTTCCGGATGTTCCGGAATCCGCGCCGGCGGCAATTTCTTCCGCTTCACCGGCCCGCGGGAAAAAAGATGACGGTCTGCTATCTGCGGCCGGCTCTTTACCTCAGCCATCCGCGCTTCAGAAAACCGATGTTGCAGATTACAAATCCGAATCTCTGCAGGACCCCGATGAATTGAGCCCGCAAATATCCGAAAGCACGCCCGTCAAATCGAACAGCAACGGAAAAACAGCTGAATCAAAACCGAAAAGCCGTAAAAAAGAAAAAGGCAAAAAAACAGCCGCAAAGAACAAGCCGTTTTCATTGGCGGCAAAGAAACCGATCCCGCCTCCTGTTGCGGATCTGCCCCCGCAGTTTCCGGCTGCGGATGACGATGCGGAAGCCGCCGGCTACGGGGAACCTGCAGATGAATCGGGCTCTTTCGCCGGAAAAAATTCGTCATCATCTGTTCTTCGCACGGACGTTCCCCCTATTCCTTCCGGCGGATTACTTGAAGAAGCGGATCAACCCTGTATGGGCGTCCGGCTTGTCACTCAATCAAAGTCGCGCGTGTGGGGAACAGTCATCAACCTGCTCGACAAGGATTCCACCCAAATTGCGGATGACACTCTGAAATGCGAACTTCCCAACGGCTACTCCCTGTGCGCTGTTTCTGCACCCGCTGCAACAGGCTCAGGCTTGTCGCGCACAGTTCTCTCACAGGACATCGATTACAAAGGTTGCGGCAAGTTTTACTCCGGTAAAATAATTTATCTGTATCCGGCTGACTTCGACCTCGGTCAGTAAATTTACTCCGCAAGGCCGGAACCCGATTCCGAACATTGTTCAAAAATTAAAACTAAAGTAACTTCTTGTGCGTAGCTGATCGCAGAGGATGCCGAATTTGACTGACACGAACGCCGCTCGGATTGTTATTGCCGGTGCATCCGGATTTGTAGGTATGGAATTGCTGAGGCGGCTTTCCGGACAATATCAGATCATTGCCCTGACCCGATCGACTCTTGCTGCAACGACCCTCCCTGAACACACCAATACGGGAATATACTGGCTGCAGTGCAATTTATTTTCACTCAAGCAAACTGAAACTGCGCTGGCCGGATCGCAGGCCGCGTATTTCATGGTGCACAGCATGTCGCCCGCTGCGCGCCTCACTCAGGGCCAATACTCCGATCTGGACCTGCTTATTGCAGATAATTTTTCCCGCGCGGCTGCTTCTGCCGGCATAAAAAGGATTATTTATCTTGGCGGCATTCAGCCTGAGGGAAAAAGAATTTCCGACCATCTGAGAAGCCGTCTTGAAGTTGAACAATTGCTCAATTCAAGATGCGAAAATTTTGTTGCTCTCAGAGCGGGGCTGATACTCGGTGCAGGCGGGTCATCATCTTCAATATTAGTCCGGCTTGTGCAACGGCTTCCTGCTCTTGTCTGTCCTTCATGGACACTCAAACTCAGTTCACCTGTTTCTCTTGCCGATACGGCTGATGCGCTCGTCGCGTGTTTGAAGGAAAACGATGTCGGAAAGGGATCGTACGACCTCTCGGGACCCGAAATCATCAGCTACCGCTCACTGATGCAACGCACCGCCGAGGAACTGGGAGTCAGAAGACTTTTCATTCCCTTTGTCGGAGTGCCGCCGCGTCTTTCGCTTTTGTGGGTCAGGCTCATCACCGGAGCATCCAAGGAACTGGTTGCGCCTCTTATTCAAAGCCTGCTTGTCGACATGCTCCCCGGCAAAACCGCACCGGTTTTCTCGCTGACAAAAGCAAAAGTCCGACTGACCCTTGCCCTGCATCAGGCAGAGCTTCCTCCGGTTAAATTACCCATCGGCAGGCCCAATTCGGCCCATTCTTCTTCACATGATGATTCCGACGCGGTTGTATCGATTCAGCGGCTCACCCGTCCGCACAATTGGACAGCTACGGATGTCGCCAACGATTATGCAAACTGGCTCTCCCGATTTCTGCGTCTTTTTTTGAAAATCCGTTACACGGAAAATCGAGAAATCCTGTCGTTTTTTCTGCGCGGATTTAACAATCCGATGCTCGTTTTGCGTTACGTGACCGAGCGCAGTGATGATCAGCGGGCGCTCTTTTTTGTGCAAGGCGGAGCCCTGAGGCGCAAGGACTCCAATCCGGCCGCACGACTGGAGTTCAGAATTTGCGAACATCAAAAAGCCGTGCTTGCCGCGGTTTTGGATTTTCACCCTGCACTGCCTTGGCCTGTATATTTGCTGACACAAGCCGTCGCACACCGCGTTGTTATGTGGCGCTACGCTGCCCGTCTGGCAAAAATATCAAGAAAAATGGCCGTTTGAAGATAAATATTGCCATCCAATACATCTCACAATAAGGCTCGCCGCAGTGTTGCCGCAGGAGTGAACCATGCTGTTTCCGTTTATCAAAAAGACCGCACCAAAGAACTTCCGCCTGATTCAGCGTTTAATCCCTGTTGTTGCTCTGCACGCCATCATTTCATCTTATCCGGCACAAACAGCGCCGCTCAGCGTCAGCAATTCAGACTTGGCCCTGATCCTGCCCGCGGACCGGAACATCAGAATTGCTGCATCAGACTATGCGGCTCCGCTCAAAGAAGCACTCCTGCCGCAAGACCTGCTCGTACAGGTTGAAGACGCCTACAGATCGACTCCCGTCGGGGATGCCGTCGCAACCGAAAACTCCTATGCCGACTGGACTCTGGTATCGGCACGGATTGCGCCCTGTTCTCCTCTGGGCGTTGTGCCAAACAAGGAATCGCACATCTTCTGCTGGCCGGAAGTGAGACTCGTCTGGCAACCCGTTCTGAAGGACTTTCGCCGGTATGCAGTCATTCTGAAAAGCTTTGCCGACGACCGTGCCATTCACGCTCTTTACGATTTTAATCCGTCACTGGCACTTCCGCAGCCGGAAGCGTCCAAAGTTGCTGCACTGCTCAAAAAAGTACGCACTGCTCTCAACAATCACCCGACAGCTCCGCGAAACTCTTTGACCGATGATGAGATTTCAGAGTTTGTCAGACTCAGGGACGCAGTCTCGGACACTCTCGTAGCAAAAGCCGTCGGCCTGCGTTCCGGAAAATTTTCGGATTCGGATTACTCGGCGTTCAAAGAACGTCCGGAATTCAACACACCCGAATCTGCAACTGAATTCATTGCAAAACTGAAAGCCTTTCTGTCTTCGGCAGCGCCGCGCGCCGGACTCAAAGAAATGACGAGCTTTTCACTCCCCGAAGGGCGTGAACCGCCTCAGGCTGACGAATGGGTTTTCCTGCAATTTCTCAAAGAAGGCCAGTCCATGGTGCAGCAGAATATCAAAATGCATTCTGCAACCGACGGACGCGTACTATTCGATTTCGGGCAGGCACCGACCGGTTCGCAGATGCGGGACGACCCTCAACTGCACACGGCTCTTGAAACAATAAATCCGGCCGACGCTGCGGAAATTCGCAAGCGAATCATTCTGTCTCCGCGTGAGCTCGCAGAAAAAAAGAACATTATTTCCGATCGAAACGAATCCCTCGTGCCGAATACGTCTTGCGCTTCATGTCACAAGTTCAACAATCTCAGATTCGACTTCCACGCCCTGAGCTATCTGGAAGATCGTGAAATAAGCGTGATTCCAAGAGTTAAAACAGATTTGCTGCGCGATCTTGAATGGCTCCGGAACCGTTCTTCACGATAAGTTTTGCAGTCTTCGCAAGATCACGGACACCAAGTAAAAATTGCACCTCTTGTCTGCTCCGCAGGATTCCGAACCTTCCTGCAAGTCCCCAACCAAGGAGCAGATGCCGTGCAGTTTCAAAAAGTGTTGATTTCAGTTCTTCTCGTTGCATCAGTTTCCTGTAAAAAAACGACTTCTGAGGAATCAAAGGAGCAGGCTCTCGGATTTGAGAACTCGCTGACTTCCGGAGCTCAAATCGGACTCAAACCGATGGAAGTCGCGCTCACTCTGGACGACGGTCCGGCACCCGAATCCCTCGCACTTGCCAAGAAACTCAGAGACCTCGAAGTTCCGGTCGCTTATTTTATGATCGGAAAAAATATCCAAAGCTATCCTTCGATAACAAAGGACATCGCTGAACTTAAATTCACCTCCGGACCTCTCTCCGGTCAACCGGCAACAATCATCTCGAACCATTCGTGGGACCACAAGCGAAAGAACAACGACATCGCCTGCATTGCCTGTGACGGCACGGATTACGCCATTACGGAAATCAAAAAGACCGACGATCTGATTTCAGGCTACCTGCAGAAAACCAACAAACCTGCTTTTTTCCGCGCTCCGGGAGGAAACTTCTTCCGGCGTGAAGAACCGGAAGAAGTGAAAAGCCTGAACGAGGTCAACAAAACACTGAGCAAATATATCGGGCCGTTCTTTTGGGACGTCAGCGGCGATGTGGAGCCGGTCTGTGCAAAACTCACCGCAGAAAAATGCGGCGACTACTACATGGCGCAAATCCGCTCCAAAGGACCAAAACACGGACTTATTATTCTGGCTCACGACATCCACGAAAAAACCCGTCAAATGCTTTTGGGCGAAGGAACTTATGCCGGCCTCGTGGCAATCATGAAAAAAGAGGGATTCAAATTCGTTCATCTCGACAAGAATCCTGCTGCCTTGTCCAATTCGGTCCGGTGCCGTCCAACGAATTCGGTCACGTCAGTCTTGCCGTGGCGCAGCAGGGCGAAAAGGCATATCAAATCGAAGCCTCTTCAAATAACGCAGCCCGCATTGAAGTCTTCATCGACAGGCTTCAAAAGCCTCTGTTCTCCGGAACCGGCTCGCGCGTGATCAGCAGGCAGGTTATTTCAACCGGCGGTCCCCGCGTCTTTCAAATTAAAGGGTACGACAGTCAGGACCGGCTCATCGCTCAGGGGAACCGTCTCATACAGCTTCCGGAGTGAGAGCAGGCGCTTTAAAGCACAGGACGTTTGCGATTCTGCTGCGTTTACGGCGACGGTCATTTTAAGTAGCCAAGCGACCAAAATTTTGCTAACCCCTGTTCAAACCATCGGTGAACAGGAGTCAGCATGAACCGCATCAAATTTGGATTTTTGGCCAGTTCCCTTGTTCTCGTTTCTGCCTGCGGAAGCTCCTCGGGCGGCAACAACAACGGCAAAGCTCAATGCAACACTCCAAAAAACAATAATAATCTGAATGCCATTATCATCCCCGGCGCCAACACGCCTGCGCGCGGTAACGACCAGTTGCCTCCAAACACAATGCCGCCGCCGAACGGCAACATGCCGGACACGGCTGCAGACAACTGCAACGACACCATTCCGGGCAACTTGGGCAACACGCCTGCCGGCGGAACACCGGTTGCAGGCAATCCTGCAAATCAACCTTCTTTCCCAAACCGGAACGCTCCCGCAACTCCCAATTTCCCAGTGAATAATCCGCCAAATACAGGCAACAATCCTGCCGGCGGAATTCCTGCCGGAGGAAACACATTCGACATCGTTCCGCTGCTCGGACGCTGGAACTTCGACGGCGTATTCTGTGAAGACGGCTCGATGCCGCCGGCGTTGCAGCGCATCAACCAGATGCGTGCCTACGACATGTTTTATCTGACTCTGACCGTGACGCGCACATCCATGGAACAAAACATTTGGCTCAAGATTGAGGACCAAAACAACGGATCCGCAATGATGTGTACCCTCAAACAGCAGGGCACATTTTCGCAAGCCGGAAACGGTTTTGTCCGGATCAGCTTGGGCGGCGCAAATTACGAAGATGCCGGCGGCGACGTTAAATGCAATCTCGGCAAGGAAGATCCTGTGGTTATGGAAAAGGTTTCTTTCGTCTCCGACGGAAACGGCTACCTGATCAGAACAATTGCAAACGCGTCAGAGTGCAACGGCAAATCAATGCTGCAATCCTTTTCAAAGACAAATTAACAAACTGCAGCTCAGCTGAAGTTTTACGGCCGGATATTTGTCCGGCTTTTTTTTTGCAAAAACTCAGCCGCCTGTTCTCCGTTGACGACATAAATGTGCTAAGCAGCTGCTGAATCATTTGTCCGGATTGTTCTCGGGGAAAAACAATGAATCTTGGCACACCATATACGTCTTCAGCGAAAAAAGTACTTCTCCTCGGCAGCGGGGAACTTGGCAAAGAAGTCGCTCTTGAGCTTTCAAGGCTCGGAGTCGAGGTCATCGCCTGCGATAAATACAATTACGCGCCCGCCATGCAGGTCGCGCATCAGTCGCGTGTCTTCAATATGCTTGACCCCGCAGCCCTGAGAGCAACTGTCGAAGAAGTCCGGCCCGATCTGATTGTTCCCGAAGTGGAGGCTCTGGCGACGGCAGAGCTCGAAAAACTCGAATCCGAGGGATGGACAGTCATTCCAACGGCACGTGCAGCACGCCTGACGATGGACCGCGAAGGGATCCGCAAACTTGCAGCAGAGGAACTCGGATTGCCGACCGCCGGATATATCTTTGCAAATACCTATGAGGAATTTTGCAATGCCTGCCGCACGACAGGATTTCCCTGCGTCGTAAAACCAATCATGAGTTCAAGCGGCAAAGGACAAAGCATTGTGCGCAACCCCGATCAACTGCGGTCCGGCTGGAAGACCGCTCAGGAGGGCGGCCGCGCAGGTTCCGGACGGGTCATCGTTGAAGAGTTCATTTCATTCGAAAGTGAAATCACCCTTCTCACCGTGCGTGCAGTCAACGGGACGCTGTTTTGCGACCCTATAGGCCACAGGCAGGTCGACGGTGACTACATCGAAAGCTGGCAGCCTCACGCGATGACAGCCGACCAGATCCTTCTCTCAAGACAAATTGCTCAAAAGATTACCGATGCGCTCGGCGGATTCGGTTTATTCGGTGTTGAACTGTTTCTGCTGAAAGACGGCCGTGTGCTTTTCAGCGAAGTCAGCCCGAGACCGCACGACACAGGCATGGTCACTTTGGCAACCCAAAACTGGAGCGAGTTTTCTCTGCACGCAAGGGCCATCTTGGGGCTTCCCGTAAAGCAAATCATCAGACATGCGGACGGTGCAAGCGTTGCAATCAAGTCAACATCGGCCAATCCTGAGCCAAAGTATGCCGGACTGGAAAAAGCATTTGCCGTCCCGCAGGCCGACATCCGAATCTTCGGAAAACCAAATGCAACTGCAGGACGCCGCATGGGAGTTGCACTTGCGACCGGAAAAACGACAGCTGATGCGCTTGAAACTGCAAAAGAAGCCGCATCACTCGTAACGATTACAGAGTAAGACGGACGTGCTGTCTTTACTGTCAGCACTTCTCGTTTGCATCCTTCTGCTGTCAATCGTTAAACCCAATCTGAATGCGGGGATTCCGGCTTTTGTTCTGGCACTCCTGTTTGCTCCGCTGCAGGGAACCGGAACAGCCGGTTCCGTTGCGGGCCTTTTTCCATCCTCACTTTTCCTGACACTGCTTGGCGTTACACTGTTCTTTTCGATTCTGAGAAATACGGGATTTATTGACTTCGTACTCGAACGGGTACTCAGCCTGACAAGACGCAGTCCGCAGCTCGTGCCTGTTTCTCTTTTCCTCATCGTTGCAGCAATGACCGCAGCGGGATTCGGCAACATTGCAACCATTGCCCTGATAGCCCCTGTTGCACTTCCGCTTGCCGTGAGGCTGGGTATATCTCCCTTTCTTATGACCCTTCTGATTGTCGGCGCTGCCAACGCAGCATCTTTTTCTCCGCTGACTCTGCCGGGAGTGTACATGAATAATTTCATCGAAAAGAGTTCATCACTTTCCCAAAAAATGAATCCCCCGACAATGCGCTGGCTGGTCTTCTGTCTTGTATTTCTGATTATCTCGCTCAGCACAGCATTCAGTTTTTTACTGCTCGGCGGCCGGCGCCGGCTTAGCCGGCACGTTCAAATTCCTGAGCAGATTTCAGAAAATGAACTCAAATTTAAAGGTGAATTAAACTCCGGTTCGGAAAACCGTTCCATTAAAAAAACCGCACGAATCACGGCAGCCCTTTTCGTGATTTTTATTGCAGGAAATATCGCGGGTTTTGATTATTGGACCGGCAGAATTCCTGCGCTGCCGCTCAATCTCCTGCGCAGGGCCGCAGACGTCGGTTTTATCGGTTGGCTCGGGAGTGCATCGCTGCTGCTCTTGCAGCCTGCGCAAAATGAAAAAATTCTGAAAGACGTTCCGTGGTCAACAATCATACTTGTGTGCGGTATGAGCACGTATATTGAACTACTCAGCCGGATGGGACTCCCGCAGGTCATATCGTCGCTCGTTCAAAAAAATGTTCCGGAACTTTTTATTCCTTCAGGATTTGCAGCAGGGTCTGCGCTTCTTTCCGCATTTTCGAGTTCCGTAGGAGTCGCGCTGCCGGTTTTTATGCCGATTGCGGATGTTCTCTCAAGATCCGCAGATCCCGAATTGGCTCAGACTCTGGTTGTCAGCGTCGCTTCGGGTACTCATCTGGTTGACGCAAGTCCGCTGTCAACGCTGGGAGCATTGTGCATCGCCCAAATAAAGACAGCAGCCGAACAGCAATCTACCTACCGCCGGCTGCTGATATATAGTTTTTGTATGGTCCCTGTCGCCGCGATTTGGGCGTTCTTCATCCGGCTGGTCTTTGGCTCCTTGCAGTGACTCCCTGCCTCACGGGACAAGGAGTTGCATTGACTGTTATTTGTCGTCGGCCGGATCGCACGAAGGGCTTTCCAGTTCAACATCCGCACCGCTTTGGTCTGTGCAGTTTAAAACTCCTGCATCAGCAGAACATGTGAGGGTTTTGCCGAGCGTGCCTTCGGAGTTGTAATACTTGATCGTCATACTTCCGGACTGCGCTTCGCAGCTCTCTCCCGCGCCGTTCATCAGAAAGTTGGTGAATGAAATTTCCATCGATGTGCCGTCGGTCAGAGTGCTTCTGCGCACGCCGGAAACGAGTTCACGGGAAACAACTTCTTTACTCAAAAGTGAACGCTTCACCTTGACTACCATCGGGTCACCGACAGTCGCCGACGAGAAACTGCCCGACTGTGTCTGTCCGCTTTTGTCAACAAAACTGAACGTCCGGTTGAGGCTTCCTGAAACCTTTTTTTCCTGCAGCGACGTGCCTGCCGCTGTATCTTCGGAATACGAAACAACCGAGATGCTGCGCTCGCCGTTCATCGAAAAACTGCGCGAGGCTGTGACCGTTGAATTTTTTCGAGTATTCGTTTGCGACATTGTCTGCTGTCTTGAGCGTTCAACTTTCACTTTCAAGCCATACGAAGCAGCATCAGTCTTTAGGTTCAGCTTTGCCCTCTCGGCAGTTGCGCATTGCACACCGGACGGATGTGTCCACGTTCTTTTTTCGGAGCTTGTTCCGGTGACCTTCATGGTACGGCTGATGTTTGCAGAGGATGTTGATTTGTCGACATCGATATCGGAGGTGATCGTGACCAGTGCCGAATTGTCCGCCTGAACTGCACATGTTCTGGTGACTGTTTTGAACGGACTTGAGGAACCCGCGAGACTGAAACCGCTTGCACCTTCGCTGTCGCCTGCACTGGCGGCGCTGACAGCTTCACTCGTCATTTGAGAACCATATTCCGTCTGGTATGCTTCCGAAATGGCAGAAAGTGCCTTTTTCGCGTCTTTTTTTCCGCACGCGGGCGCTGCAATTACAACGGCCAGCAGTGATACTGAAAGAGTTCTTTTCATGGCTGCTCCTTTGCCGGCGAAGGAAGTGCTTTCGCCTGTCAATTCATTCGGACTTCTTTTATTGCACTTTAATCGTTATACACAAAAGGCTGTAATCTTTAGATTTGTTTTTATTAAAAGCGTCAAATTTTATATAAGCTGAATTATAATCTGCACATAAAAGACAATTCTGCACATCCCCGAAAAAACAAAATCCGTGACCGCTTCGGGCAGCCAAACTTTCAACATCCCAAACAAAGATCTGCTGATTTATTCTCGCATAAATCAGAAAACAGATGCTCAAATGCAACAACTCAACCGAGGGCTCAATCCATGGCAACAACAATAACAGACGGCTTTTGCGGCACAGTAGGAAATACGCCGCTGATCGAAATCCCAAGCTTATCGCGGCTCACAGGATGCCGTATTTTGGGAAAGGCGGAATTTTTGAATCCGGGGGGCTCCGTCAAAGACAGAGCAGCACTTGGCATCATTCTCGACGCCGTTAAAAAAGGACAACTCAAAAAAGGCGGTGTGATCGTCGAAGGTACAGCCGGAAATACCGGCATAGGACTGACCCATGTCGCCAATGCTCTGGGTTACAAAACGGTGATCGTTATTCCCAACACACAGTCGCCCGAAAAAATGGATTATCTGCGCGCCATTGGTGCCGATGTCCGGCCTGTTCCGGCAGTTCCGTATTCCAATCCTGAGAATTTCAACCACGTCGCGCGCCGGCTGGCCGAAGAAATTCCCAACGCTGTCTGGGCGAATCAGTTCGACAACGTGGCCAACCGTGAATTCCACGAAAAAACCACCGGCCCCGAAATCTGGGAGCAAACACAAGGGCAAATCGATGCGTTCGCCTGCGCGGTCGGATCGGGCGGCACACTTTCCGGAGTTTCGAGATATCTGAAATCCAAACGCAGCAGCATTCACACCGAATGCATCGATCCCTTCGGTGCAGCAATGTACAGCTGGTTCAAGAAAGGATCTCTCGACGATGTCACCGGCGGATCAATCACCGAAGGAATCGGTCAGATGCGTGTCACGGCTAATTTGGAAAACGCTCCGGTCGACGACGCAATGCGAATTCCTGATGCACCCATTCTTGAAATGGTTCACTACCTTGCTTACCGAGAAGGATTGTTTCTCGGCTCATCGGCTGCACTCAACGTTCTTGGAGCTGTGCAGGTCGCCCGCAAACTCGGTCGCGGCAAAACTGTGGTGACGATTTTATGCGACGGTGCAGGCCGCTACCTGAGCAGGCTGTTCAATGATCAGTGGCTCACGGAAAAGGGATTGAAGCCGCAGGCGAAAGGTCTTGAGTTTTTGGATTCAATGGCGGTGAACGGTTAGATTTGCCGAGCCGGCGAAACTTGGAGGTGCCGAGGGGATTCGAACCCCTGTGAAAACGATTTGCAATCGTTTGCGTAGCCGCTCCGCCACAGCACCCTTTGGAAAGCAGACCGCTTATAGCCAGCAGGGTCCAAAATTGCAAGCCCGCCCCTCAGGTCCGCGCAGTTCCCGCAAAACACGCCTGAAATTCATCCCACAACTCATCAAGGACCAGAAAAATTTCGGGATGACGGCTTTTGTACTTCTCCCGCGTGCGATCCATTGACGTGTTGGGAACGTTAAAGTGCGTGTTGCCGCCGCGCTTTTCGCGATCAAAATACAACTGCGCCGAGAATCTGTCGCAAATTTCGACAATGTTCGACAAAAACTCATCTGCCGTCAGCTTAAAGCCCAGCCGGCTGCAAATATCGTCAATGACCCTTTCCTCAAGGTCTGCGTGCATTTTGCCGAGGTCCTTCTCCCGCACTTTGACAGGATACACGACGTCACTTGCATACGACTCCGCAAGGTCATGCATCGTCGCAATCCGGTAAAGCTCAATGCGCTCGTGCGGCCGCATTCCCAATGCCGATGCTAGGATGCGCGCAAGAAATACAACCTGATACGTATGCTCGCCGACGCTCTCCGGAAACAAATAGCTCCAGCCTTTGTAGCGGTAATGTTCCTTTAATTTTTCCATCATCCCGACAAAGGTCGAAGAGTACTCTCCGATGCCGCCTTCAAGGCGCGCACGGGTAGCGTCATCAAAAAGCCCGTCCAGAAATTCGATGGCTTTTTTCCAGTCGATTTGCGAATTGAGAGGATTGCGGGGTGAATTTTCTTTTGCCGCATCTGCAGCTGCAGCAGGATGAGCCGCAGCGAGTGATTCACCGGAAAGAACTTTTCGTCTCATCTGATGATAATGCGTGCGGTAACGCTCGGCCAGAAAATAAGAATTTCCGAGCAGACATTCCTTTTCAATAAACAGCATGGCCGCAAAGGCATCAATCAGCTGATGAAGACCGTAAAGCTCAGGCGATCGGCTGGTCCGCATCCGGAAACTTTCTTCCGTTTCTTTGAACAGACGCCCGCGAACCTCGCGGTACAGCGCGGACGCTTCCGGATGACGCTGTCTCAGGTAAAAACTGGGATCACCCAACAGCGCCTTGGGCAACTCTGCAAAAATAGCCATCTCGATGAGGTCGCACTCAGCTTCCTTCGACAATCCCAATTGCGGCGCAAGTGCAATGGACAGCAGAACCTGCGTGAAACCATGCTCGGCAGCCGATTGCTTTTTCAGACAAATGGCATCCGAAAAAAGCGGCAGAGAACAAATAATTCTGAGTTTGCCAAGGCGGCTCGGCAGCATTGCATCCACGTTCAGACTCCTCCTGCACCCTTACGAAAAGTGATAACCCTTTGTGTATTCCATGTACCGGTCACAGGTTGCGAGCACGCCGGCAAGCTCTTCGGGCTTTACCTCGCGGACAACCTTTGCCGGCGCACCCAGCACCAAGCTGCGCGGCGGAATTTGAGTCCCCTGCGTGACCACCGCACCGGCACCGACAATCGACCCGCGGCCGATGACAGCCCCGTCCATGACAATGGCCTGCATGCCGATAAGACATTCATCTTCAATCGTGCAGCCGTGGATCATGGCCAGATGTGCGATGCTGACCCTGCGGCCGATGCTCGTTGATGCTTTTTGATAAGTGCAGTGGATGATTGCGCCGTCCTGTATGTTTGTTTCCTCGCCGACAACGATGGTGTGCACATCACCGCGCACCACGGTGTTGAACCAGACGCTGCAATTTTTGCCGAGCGTAACATCACCGATAACCCGCGCTCCGTCTGCCAAAAAAACGCTTTCGTGCAGCTGCGGCCAACGCCCGTGATAGGCACACACGGAAGCCAGACGGCTGCGGTGGGGTACGGCGGGAAGATCCTGTTGCATCAAAAATTTGTCTCCATAAGCAATCGTTTTGACCGATACATTGGTCATGAATTTCGCAATTTGCAGAAAAAGTCTAGCACCCTGCCGGCCGCCGGAAAAATTCCGGCAGCGATTTTTTTTGCCAAGATTTTTTTTGCTTGTTGCACTCAGTCTGATTGTGCCGGCACGGACAGCCCGTGCCGACCCGCTCCGCAAAAGCGCCCCTCTGTACGAAAATCCCTTCGATTTATGTGCAGGCGGAGCAAGCCTGACACGCTCAACTCAGGAAGGCGTGTTTTTCTCCAATCCGAGCCTGCCTGCACTCGGTGCAGGATTTTTGAGATGGATATACGGACGCACAGCCTTTCATTTCGGAGCCGATGCCATCGATCTGGGCCGTGAAATATACGCACAAAAAAAGGCCGGTACTTTAAAGGTCAGCTCTGATCTCGTTGAAAAACTCCTCAAAACACCCATCCACGTCGGCAACGACGCGACTCTGGGTTTCATCACCGCTTTTGGCGGACTGAACTTCTTTCAGACACTCAGAACCGACATCGAAGGACGCCAGTTCGGCAGTCAGGGCCTGCCGGAGGTTCGCACTCGCGCCGATGCGGCGGTCGGTCTTGCAGGCCTCGCATCAATGCCGGTCGGCGACAAGCTGGCTGTCGGAGTCTCCGTAAAACCTGCATATGCGGCAGAAACAATGGAAAACATCTCGCTGTCGGATTTTTCAGGTGCGGGTGCAAAACAAATGCTGACCGATATGAAAAACAACACCCGTTACGGGCTCGGAGTCTCGGTCGGAGCGGGAAGTACTCTGCAGCTGCGCAGCAGCAACTTCGACCTGCGTCTTGCGGCAACAGTCGATGACGCGGGTCAGACCAAATTCAGTTCGGGTGTCTCGCCTTGGAAACAAACTATTAATGCAGGGATCGGAATAATACCGCATACGCGGGGAAGTTCGATACACTGCGCGGCCGACCTGCGTGATCTCAAA
>RFOM01000075.1 GCA_009926615.1 Pseudomonadota bacterium | reverse complement strand
CCAATTCAGTCAGCCTTGGGCAGCAGTTTGGTACAGACTTGGCCTACAAGGCCGCAGGCGCAAGCCAGAAGTGGGACGTGAGTGCATTAGTCAGCCAAGCTCACATGGATTCGGGATCAGCTGTCGTTGAAAATCTGTTCGGCGAAAAAATTGCACTGGGAACCGTCAGTGCCTCTGACCTGTTCATCCAGAGCAATTCATTCGCGGTTTATCAAAAGCGCAAAGACCATCTGGTGCGCTACTTCTTCTTTGTCGGTTAATCGGAAAGCGGGGAGACTGGTCATGGCAAAGTTTCACAGTGAAGTCAGTTCCAAAGAATTCAAAATCGACCGGCGGCAGCTGATGAAGATGACTGCGGCAGCCGTTCTCGCGGGACAATTTGTGAACATGAGCGAGGCCGCAGCTGCCGATGCCTGCACCGCAATTGGCAGCCTTTCGGATTTGAACGACGGCCTCAAAGACGTTCCGGTGACCAAAAATGCCAGTGAAGATTTCCTTTACTGGATCGACGGACCGATGAACAAGGCACTGGACGGATACGCAGCAAAAGGCGGCAACCTTGTGACACGCGCGCGGCTGTCCTGCACAATGCATCTTCCTCACAATGCCACGAGCTTTATTGAGACTGTGATTTTGACAGACAGCAGCAACAATATTCTTGCGCAGCAGTATTTTGACCACAACTCAAAACTGCAGGGCGGATGGGCTCCGTATGTTGTTTTTGAAAACCTCGATCTCGACAAGTCCAAATCCATCAAAGTCATTTTTGTACAAAACAACAAAGACAAACCTGCGGTTGTTTTTGAACACGTCATCACCGATCCCCAGCCCAGCCGCTTTGACTATGCTCACCTGAGTTCCGCAGCGCGTGACAAACACATCTTGGACTTTTTGCACAAGGAACTGAATGTGCTCGATACGAGCGGTGATGCGAAGGTGAACTACCGTTTCAAATACTTTCCCGGAGGCACTAAGGGCGGCGAAGACACTGCCGGATCCGGATTTGTCACGACCCCGTTCGGCACATGGCTAAACAGTTCACACACGGCGAGAGCGAAGATCCTCAACATCAACAAGAGCACAGGTGATTTTGAAATTCAGCTCGACATGATGCACGGGGACGCGAATGAGGCCCATTATATGCGCTACTTCATGGTCCTCGACCCTGTCGGGCGGATTTTGGGTGCCGTGCGGCGTCGGCACAATTATGATGGTTTGAAATCCAGCGAAGGGAGCATTATCGTCAAAAAAGGCTTTTGGACACCGGTGACGAAAGACGCATACAAACTTCTGGATGAGAGCGACAAAAAGCGCTGCTACGGGCAAACGACCGGAGCAAACCCTTCAGTTGTCGCGTTCGCGAATATCAATCCGGATTCTCCGGCACTTTTGCACGTCTATGCGCCGCTGCACACCGAGGTTTCAGGCGGAAAACCCAGTAAAACGAGCGGCTACTATTTTAATGATGATCCGATGGACAAAAAGAATATTCAGTTGAACGCGGTAAATATCGTCAACTGTCCGCATATCCATGTTGTCACAGACGATAAATTTCACGCTATGGCGCGGTGCGTGTTCAGGTTGCGCTGAACACTTCCGCACCCGCTGAACGGTCATTCACATTTGACACCGTCGACAGCCGGACCCCGCCCGTTGCCTTGGGCGGGGACAAAGTCGATGGGAATGGTGAACGCCCCGACCCGCATGCGCAACTGCTTGGAGTCGACCTCAATATTATCGATGTTGCCGATGGACGTGGAAATTCCGTACACTCTGGTCTTCACGCCGTCGGCTTTGATTCTCTGCAAATCCGACAGGCCAAAACCCTTCAGGAAATTGATATCAAAATCCAGTGAGCCGAGAATGGGAATGTTGCGGACTTTGGCCGTGCATTTGAGTGCTTTTTTCATCTGAATCGAGAGCAGAATATTCGAACTCACTCCGCCGACCATGAAAACATCGGTGTTGCCGATCACCTGCCGCGTGGTGTCGTCGGCAGGACCTTCGGGAATAAATTTGCTGATGCGGTTGTAAATGTTGTTGAGGTTCGTTCCTTTGAGAAAAATATTGAGATTTTTTCGCCAGTCGAATCCCGGTTCGAGAACAACGTTTGCTATTGCATTGAAGGCCGCTGAAGGCGTGAGTGCAGGCGGCTGCTGAAAGCCCGGAACCTGAAAAAATTGCACAGGGATATTTTCAAATTTTTCATAATCGGTTGCAATCGAAATGCGACTCGGCTTCGACAGATCGAGAAACCGCACCGCACTCACCTGTCCGCCGCGCGAATCAGCCACGGACAATCCGCTGATGGACACCAGTTGCGGACCCGTGAATTTGGCCACCACCCGTGCGGATCCGATGAGGCGAAGTCCGTTGAAAATCGCAACCGCATTGGCCGAAGCATTCGAAAGAACCAGAGCATCGTCGGACTTCTCCAGTTTTTGCCATGGTATTTTGCTTATGAAAGACAGCAGTGAGTTTGCACCGAAAGTCGAAAACAGATCCTGAACGGTCTTGCGGTCAAAATCCGCGCGGGTGAGAGAAATCGTCGTGTTGCTCTTCATAAGTTCGGCGAAGACATCGACTCCCGCCTGCCACTGGTCTGCGGGCACGCGGTCATCGGGCTGAACATTGCAGTTCTGCAAAGCGAAATCGCGGCACCACGTTGGAAAGTCGACAGACTCAAGACCTGCCAGCGCAGACACATCCGAATCAATGCCTTTGTCTGTGCCGCAGGAAACAAGTGAACCCGTAAGACCGGCAATACCCACAGCAGCCAACAGAGCAACAGAACGCGGAGACAGTGCTTTCATAAAGCAACCTCGCTAGAGTCTTGGGGCGCCCGCAGCAGAACACACTTCCGTAGGCGACAGAGCAAAAAACCGGCCAGCATCACGAGATTCGGGAAACGATTGACCCGAACCGCCGGAGCAGACTAAATCTTCAAAATTACAACATATTTTTCTGGTGCTGAGCTAACCACAAATTACCGGATGCTGCAAAGACTTTTTACACTGTCGAATGTTTCGGCATAAAAAAAAGCAGCGCACGGAGCGCTGCGTGAAAGTCAGAACACATGTTGTTCAGGGAGCAATAAACCAACTCGTCTGCATTGTTCCCGGCGGGTTTATGTAGTCTGCAAAAACATTCGGCTCGATTTTAATTCTGCGTGCCTGTGTTGTGAGAGTCATCGCGCGGCAGGCTCCTGCCGGAGACAAATAGCTTCCCACCAAAACGGATTCCATCAGGTTTGACGTGAAGGAATAATCAAGACCGGTGTTTTCGAATCTGTAAAAGAATTTTGAGTTGAAGCTGAAGTGCATGAGTGTTGCATTGATCGCCGTGGTCTGCTGTGACGTGCAGGGATTCATGTACGCCTGACCCGAACAGTTGTTGTTGACAAACAACGGCACAGCGCAGCCGATCATGTTGCCGGTCACCAGTCCCAACTGCTGGTTGCTTTCACTCACTGCGTCGCCTCCCGGCAGGGCCAGCGAATTCGCGACCTGATAGATCGCAAATTTATCTTCGTTCAGTGATTTGACGTAAAGTCCGCTGGCCAGCGCATTGGCTGTCTGCGATGCACCCGAATAGGGGAAGGTGACGTAACTGATCAAAGCACCCAAGGGATTATCCGCGCTTTTGTAAACCTTCAGCCCGCTCGATACAGCGTTGCATGTGTAGGACGTGCTCAGGACTTCGCCCTGCTCAAGAGTTCCGTTGTTTGCAACTCCGTCTCCGCGGCCGTCATCAACTCCGGATTCAAACTTGATTCCTCCGCCGGCGCAATTCGATCCCGGCCCTTCTTTGGATGACTTCACCATCGCGGAAGCACCTGACGGACCGTCGCGTCCCGCTGCTCCGCGTTCACCTGCAGCCCCCTGCGGACCTTGCGGACCTATCGGTCCCTCGGGACCCTGCGGGCCTTCGGGACCCTTGCTTGGTGTGATCTTTTTTGCAGCCAGAGAAATCGCATCGGGATCGATGCTCATCGCGGATTCCCATTTGTCCTTCAGGCAGAAGCGGAATTGAGTCTCCGAAACGACATAGACCAGTCTGCGGTGTTGAGATGCGTCGCACTTGGGAAGTGAACGGTCTGTATCAAAAACTGCGGGACCGCCTTTGGCCTGACCCGATGATGAGGATGGTTCACTGTAGCGGGCCATCATTCTTTTTGAAGGAGCTCCGAATTCGCAGGCCATGAGGCCCATGCAACCCATGAGAGTCACAATCGTGCGAACCGGATGTGCAGCATCGATTTCGGATCTCCCAGATCCTCGCTGCGCGACTTTGCGTTTCACTCGTCGTCCCTCCACACAAATCGAGGTCCGTCCTGACTGGACACTCGTTGCCTAGTTGTCGTCGGCGTCTTGGCGGAACTTGAGAGATATTTTTTAAAAAATAACGACTGTATGAATAGTTCAGCGATTTGTGGAGTTTATTGGCAAAGCCAAGATGTGGTCAGGTGAAACGGAGGCGCAAAAGCCGGCCGTGAGCCGGCAAAAATGGAGCCCATATCGGGGCTTGAACCCGAGACCTCTTCCTTACCAAGGAAGTGCTCTACCACTGAGCTACATGGGCATAATCCGAGGTGGCAACCAACTACCAAGGCACCACCTCGGAGTCAAGCCGGCACGGCAGCTCAGCTCAGACTGTCTTATTCCCTGCAGAGGTCCCGCATACGCAGATAGAGATCATTGAGGAATTCATTATCAAAATTATCCTGAACGAGACGGACTTCATCGTCGGTCAGAGCGTTCGTGTAGTCGACGAATCGCCGCAGATTCAGGTCACTCAGCATAACCCCTGCCTGCGAGCGGCTCTGCTGCTGAACGGGCAAAAGCTTGCCGCCTTTGCTCTGAAACTTGCCCTGAGCCTGCGACACGGATGTGTCTTTGATTTTGGCCTGAGCCTGATTCTGCTGCATTGGAAGGTCTTTGCCCTTTGCCTGAGCCTGTGTCTGCGACTGCCCCTGTGAAACGGGAATATCTTTGCCCTTCACCTGAGCCTGTGACTGTGTCTGGCCCTGTGAAACAGGAATATCTTTGCCCTTCACCTGAGCCTGTGTCTGCGACTGGCCCTGTGAAACAGGAATATCTTTACCCTTCACCTGAGCCTGTGTCTGCGACTGGCCCTGTGAAACGGGAATGTCTTTGCCCTTCACCTGAGCCTGTGACTGAGTTTGGCCCTGTGAAACAGGAATATCTTTGCCCTTCACCTGAGCCTGTGACTGAGTTTGGCCCTGTGAAACGGGAGCTCCCTCGGCGGGACGAAGCAGCGCGTCCACATGACCGATATGCAACAAATATGCATAAGCCAAATCCTGAGCAATCATGATCCGGTTGTTCACATCCGCACAAAAAGCACCGTCAGACGGAAGTCCCCACTCCTGAAACATTCCCTGATAGCCCATGTAGGCCAGCTCAGAGGCGTTGGGCTGTGTGCTTTCCGTTTCGAAATAATCAGCGCGCGCATTGGCTGCTGCAAGAAAAGCGCACGTCACAGAGAGTGATGCAAAAATTTTACGAATCATATCACCTCCAGATGAATAAGCATGTTGACCTGCGGATTCCAATCTAGTTTCTCAACCAGAAACAAGCGCTGCACAACTCAATAATCTGAACTTAAGAAACGGATCTCTGCCGGCTGAACACATCATTTACGTCAGCCTCAAGCGCGGCAGACATCACTTCGTGAACATTGTCCGCAAAAATGAACTCCATTTGTCCGCGCACATCTTCAGGCAATTCAACAATATCGCGCCGGTTTCCGGCCGGAAGAATAACCCGCTGCAGCCCCAGACGGTGGGCAGCCAGCACCTTTTCCTTAATTCCGCCTACCGGCAAAATAAGTCCGGTCAGACACATCTCACCCGTCATGGCCGTATCGCTCCGGACAGGACGACCCGTCCAAAGTGAGGCCAAAGCAACGGCAATTGTCACACCGGCCGACGGCCCGTCTTTGGGAACTGCGCCCGCGGGAATATGAACATGCAAGCCTGAATGTTCAAAAAAATTCGGATCAATCGCAAGCTCTTTGTGCTGAGACCAAATGAAGCTGCGCGCGGCCTGAGCGCTCTCACGCATCACGTCTCCGAGTTGACCTGTGAGATGTATATCCCTTCCACCCGGCAAAACGACGGCCTCAACATACAAAACATCGCCTCCCGATTCAGTCCATGCCAAGGCTGCGGCAACACCCGCGGGAAGTTGTTGTCTTCGTGAATCTTCGGGAAAAAGCGGGACACCAAGCAATGAACCCACTTCAACTTCACCGAGTTCGGCCGGTTGCGACAAGCCCTGTTCAATGTGCAGGGCGAACCTTCGGAAGACGCGGGCGACCACGCGCTCAAGCTGCCGCACACCGGCCTCGCGGGTGTGCCTGCGCATCAGGTATCTGATCGCATCATCACTCAAATGACACATTGATTCGTCCAATCCTGCGGTCTGCAACTGTCGCGGGATAAGATGAGAGCGTGCAATGTGAAGTTTTTCGTCATCGGTGTATCCCGACAGCCGGACAAGTTCCATACGATCAAGCAGCGGAGCAGGAATGGCTTCGGCAGTATTGGCGGTCACAATAAAGAAAACTTTTGACAAATCGAAAGACACATCAAGGTAGTTATCGTGGAAGGAATTATTTTGTGCGGGATCCAAAATTTCAAGCAGCGCCGCAGCGGGATCACCCCGAAAATCACGGCCGAGCTTGTCGACCTCGTCGAGCATCAGCAACGGATTTCGTGCACCTGCCCTGCGAATGGCCTGAATAATCCGCCCCGGCATTGCGCCGATGTACGTGCGCCTGTGCCCGCGCAATTCAGCTTCGTCGTGCAATCCGCCCAAGCTCATTCTGTCAAACCGGCGTCCGAGCGCACGGGCGATGGAGGCTCCCAGCGACGTCTTGCCAACCCCCGGCGGCCCGACGAAACACAAAATCGGATCCCTTGCCGTCCGGTTCCTTTTCATGACAACAAGTTGCTCCAAAATCCTGCCCTTGACCTCCGAAAGTCCAAAGTGATCTTCATCGAGAATACTTCGCGCACGGACAAGATCGAGATTGTCCTCGGTTGTCCTGTTCCACGGCATTTCGGATATGAGCTCAAGATGTGTCTTTAGAACCTGAAAATCGGGCGCAGCAATATTCAATTGTTCGAGACGTTCCAATTCGGAAAACGCCTCTTTGAGAACCTCGGCCGGCGGACCGGCTGTCACAATCTTATCTTTGAGCTGCTGCAGCTCGGCCTGCAAAGAATCATGTGTGCCCAGTTCCTGCTGAATGGCACGCATCTGCTGCCGCAAAAGATATTCCCGCTGTTCACGCGACATTGCGCTCGCCGCCTGAGTGCTGATCTTCTCACGCAAATTCAGAACCTCAACCTCATAGGCAAGATAATCCACCATCCGCCGGTAAAGCTCCTCCTGAGTCATGGACTCAAGCAGGCTTTGTTCCTTTTGAACATCAAGACTCAGCAGCGAAGCCAGCAAATAAACCTGTCCCAAAGGATCCGGAATCTGCTGAACAAGACGCACAAGATTTCCTGCACCTTTGAGCTCGGTCAATTCCTGAATATGCTCGGTCAGATCGACAATTGACCTCTGCAATGCGTCAACTTCGGGAGAAGCACTGCGCAAAACAGGCGACTCAACAGCGTCGCCCTCCAAAAACCTGCCGTTGTTTTCGACGTTGCCGACCCTGACTCGAAAAAGTCCCTGCAAATTGATTTCAAGCGAAGAGTCGAGCCTGATAAACCGCCTGACGTGGGCGAGCGTGCCGACCTCAAAAAGATCTCTCCCCAGCGGATCGCTTGAACCGGAATCGCGCTGAGTCACGGCAATTATCCACTTTTCCTCTGTGGCAAGGGCTGCCTCGACGGCAGCGATCGATGCCGGCCGGCTGACGGATGTCGGAACAATCAGATGAGGAAACAAAACCGCATTTCGAACAGGAATCAAAGGAAGTCTTTTCGGAAATACGGGTTGAGCCATCGCACACCTCGAATGAAAGCGATGAACCTCCAGTTCCGGACTGAAGATTAGGTGAAAAAAAATAATATTAAAAATTCTCTTGAGAAAACTTACCTAAAAGAACCGCTCTGCAGCTCGCACAGGAGAATTTCTCCGTTTAATCTGAACCGGAAAAGACAGCCGGCGGCAGACTCGAAGGAAAGGAGAGAAGCATCGATGACTATCTACACGGAAATTTCATTCCGCGACATGGAACCCTCACCGCGTATCGAAGCTCTCATTGCCAGACGGGTCAGAAAAATTGAGCAGATTTTCAGTCATATTTCAGCATGCCGAGTCATCGTCGAAGCGCCGCACAAACACAAAATGCGCGGCACGGTGTTTCACGTCAGGATTGATCTGTCAGCTCCGCAGGGCGAGCTGGTGGCGAGCAGGGATGTCGGAGTCCGCATCGCCCACGAACAAATCGATGTGGCACTCAGGGACGCTTTTGCAGCCGTAAAGAGACAACTCCGCAAACACAAAGAAAAGCTGAGGGTCGATTACCATCTCTCCGACAGACTTCCGACAGGTGTGATTCGCGAACTCTTTCCATATGATGAATACGGGATTTTGGAGACAACCGAAGGACGCGAAATTTACTTCCACAAAAACAGCATCGTGGAGGGAAATTTTGACAGACTGAAAGTCGGTGATGAGCTTCGTTTCAAGGAAGAACTTGGAACGAAAGGACCTCAGGCCAGCACAGTTCACTTTGCCCGCAGGGCCGCCAAGGAAAGCTCCCTGAAACCCGCTGAAAACTGACCTCAGCAGGAAAGTCAACGACATGGATCTTGGCCGGCGATTGTTATCTGAACTGGTATTTTACAGAACCTATCCGATCGGTCATTCCTCAGGCCGCAAGGAAACACGGCACGAAACAATCTCGCGAGTCAGGCAGATGCACCTCGACCGCTTTCCGAAACTGCTCGACAGCATTCATTCTGCCTTCAGCTGGGTTTACTCGGGTCACGTCCGGCCGAGCATGCGCTCCTTTCAATTCGGCGGCGAACCAATCCGGCGGGAAAATGTAAGAATGTTCAACTGCGCAGGACAGGCTCTCGACAGCGTCCAAAAATTTGCAGACTTTCTTTACATTCTGATGTGCGGCACGGGGCAGGGCTTTTCCGTTGAACGGCAGTTCATTGAACAGCTTCCGTCCGTGCCCGAAGGTCACGTCGAAGAATTTATGGTCGATGACCGCAAAGAATCATGGGCTGACAGTATCCGTGCACTGATTTTGAACCCGAAGATCAGCTTCAACTACGGGCTTGTCCGTGCGCAGGGTTCGCCGCTGTCAACCGGAGGCACAGCAAGCGGACCGGAACCTCTCCGGCAGGCACACGAACGCATCCGCACGGTGTTGGTCTCCGCCGCAGGCCGCAAACTCAGAGACACAGAGTGTGCCGACATCATGTGCATGCTTGCAGAGGTCGTCGTCGTCGGAGGTGTGCGTCGTGCAGCTCTGATTTGTCTCTTTGATTCAGACAGTCAGGAGATGCTCGATTTCAAATCCGGCAGGTGGTGGGAATCAACACCTTGGCGTGCGCGCACGAATATCAGTGCACGGTTGCTCAGAACAGACAACAACTTCGAGGAAAAGTTAAGGAACGTCATCTCAGCCTGTTTTGCAGGCCAAAGCGGTGAACCCGGAATCAGTCTGATGAATGATCCGCATTGGTTCTACAATCCCTGTCACGAGGTTGCGCTCAAGGCGTTCTGCAATCTGACATCGGTCAATGTTGCGGCCTGCCGCAACCGGCAGGAATTTCTTTCGGCCGTCCGCGCGGCAACGATCATTGGCGTTCTGCAAAAAAATTATACGTCATTCCATTACATCTCGAAGCAATGGCAAAAAGATTGCGAACAGGAAGCGCTGCTTGGTGTCAGTTTTACGGGCTTGGCCATGGCATGGCCGCTGATTGCGGATGAACTGCTCATGGGCAGGGCTGTGCAACTCGCACTCGAAACAGATGCTCATTTCTCTGCAATTCTTGACATGCCTGCCGCGGCACGCATCGGAACAATCAAGCCCTCGGGAACTGAATCGGCCGAACTCGGAGTCACATCGGGCATCCATGCGGCACACGACGATTATTACATCAGGCGGGTGCGGATCGAACGGGACTCGGAAATTGCAAAGTATCTGATATCGGCCTGCGGTATTCATGAGGCCGGAACAAAATCATTTATCGAAAAAGATGCAACGCACGACGGCACTCTAGTCATTTCTTTTCCGATCTCAAACAATGGAGCACTCGTCCGCCGGCTGGAAAGTTCCCTCGAACTTCTTGAACGTTGCAGATACATCACCCGAAACTGGATTCTTCCGACTCACCGGCGGGGACCCAATCCGCACAACGTCAGTGTCACGGTCAGCTACAAACCGGATGAGCGCGACTCACTTTGCGAATGGATGGTCCGAAACAAAAATTCATTCAGCGGCCTGAGCCTGTTGCCGGATGACGGCGGAACGTATCTTCAGGCACCGTTTGAAAGCATGAGCCGCACTGAATACGAGAAACGAAAAAGCGAACTTCCGCAGGGAATCGATTTTTCGGAAATATCGGGCGGATATTCGCCAACAAAGGACGACAGATTTATTGACTGGGCGTGCGGCGGAGACAGCTGCGAACCTTCATGAACAGAAAATCTATTTCGCGCATTTAAATGCAGAGCCGAATTCCAGTGCGCCGTTTTCGAAAACGTTCTCTTCGAGCAGTTTGTCTTTGTCGCGCAGCGGAGAGAACGGCACAACATCAAAAAGTTTGGTGGTAATTTTTGTCTGAAAGGACTGCTCGGAACCGTCCTTTTCAAATCCGCTGTCTTTTGGAATTGCAATTCCGCCGAATGTGAGTCGTTCGGCGCGGGCAGAGACTGTAAACCGCCGGTTCATGAATGCCGCTGTCAGGTCGAATTTTCCGCTGCAGGCATCCACCGTACTCTCGAAGAATGTTCCGGCATTTTGAGGCGCAAAATCAACAGAAAATGCCGGACTCCGGTATCCGGCGAGCCAAGCCTCCGGACTCAACGGCCCCACCTTAAGAGGCCGGCCGCCCGCAACCGCAACGGCTCTGTTTCTGGATTTATCAAAGGCCTGCATCCAAACGTATGCGGGCGGGAATGACACACCCCAATTCTTTTCGAAATGCGCAAATCCCGTGCCTGAAAGCTTTTCGGGTGCACCGCTTTGCTCCGAGGGAACCGTGGCTTCGAATTCCACCCGCGAACGCAGGCTGTGTACAAACCAATGCAAAGGAAAAGAACGGAACAAACTGACAATACCCTCGGGACCCAATCCGCCCGCATTCCACGGAAGAACATCGGACATGACAAGTTTAAGGGACGCGCCGTTCGGAAGCGATATTTGCGCAGAATCGCCCGTCAGCTCGCCGATTCCTTCAGCGGCCCACCGGAAGGACGGTTTGCCCAAGGGTGCCGGATCACGATCAACAATGTCCGAGCGATTGAGGTAGAGTCGTGTTCGTGCAGGAAAAGCTTCGAATGCCCGCAGCGGCTTTCCCTCGGACCCGCCGTCCAAAAGAGCTGCGTAGCCTGTAAGGCCGCCGGCTTCCGCCTCGGTGCGCAGCACTCCCTTGGGAAGATACGACCCGACAATCAGTCCCAGTGACCTTTGTGTTCCGGCTGCAGGCGTAATTCTTATGTACCAACCCTCAAACCAAGGCCCCTGCTTTGGAAGCCGATGCGGATCAAGCAAAGAGTCGGATTCCGACTCGGAAGGTCCAAAACTGCGTTTACGGCAACCGGCTGCGGCAGCAAAAACGATCAGCGGAAACAAAATCCAATTTGAAAAAAAGCTCATCCGCAGACCCACAGCTTGAAAAGATTAACCTGCATTGCGGGGCGTATCGTCCGAGTCAAAACCCTCACTCACCTCAGGCTCATGATCATCGGGTTTGACGACAAGCCGCGGCCGCATTTTTTGTGCGAGTCTGTCGACGGCATCGGCACGCGCACGTTCCGGAGAGACCTCATTTGAATGCGTAAATACCGACTGCGCAGAACTCCTTTTCAGGCGGCTGCGCGCGCGCAGACCTTTGACTGCATGAGAAAAGTCCTGTGCCGCATCTTCAAGGAAATAAATCTGTTCTCTGACTTCCCTTGCCTTGCGGACGACATCCGAACCCGCGTGCATGGACTTCCTGACGGCAGTTTCGAGTCCTTCCACGGACTCTGCAACCGACCGGAAGTTGTCATCCTGCTCACGGATAAACTTAATCGTTTCGCCGAGTGTTTCAGTGACTTTCGGGAAATTGCGCGAAGACTGCGACGCAATGCGGATGGAATCCGAGAAAATCTTTTCGGCGCTGCCGATCCGCATGGCCGACGCTGCCGTGATTTCATCCGTCTGCATTTGAAGTCTTGCAAGCTGCTCCGAAAGCTCGCGCGCAAGTTTCTCGGTGTGCTCCGAAAAACTCTGAATCTCCTGAGCCACACCCGCAAAAGCACGCCCGCTCGGCCCCGCCCGATTCGATTCAATAGTCGCATTGAATCCGACAAGCTGAACCCTGAAGACAATCTCATTGAGGGCACTGACGCGTGACTTCATCTCAGTGACTATATCCAGTATCCGCTGCAAGTCCTGAAATTTTCCGGAGGCTTCCTTCAACTCGGTAAGGCCTTTTTGAACGGCAGAACGGTTGTTTGCAACCTCGGCCTCGAACTCACCGAGCACCGTGATACACTCGGTCAGCGCTGCACTTCTGCTTTCGGAAGTTCCGGCCAATGCGGTGCTCTTTTCAATCATTTTTCCTGCAGCTGCTGCGCGGCTTCCTTCGTACTGACCGGTCTTTTCGCAGAACTGGACCAATTCGTCGCCGACTTCCACAATTCTGATCGTTTCATCTTTTATTTTTGTTGAAAGTTCGTGGTATTCGCGGGTCAGCGAACGGGCAATGCCGTATCCTGTCAACCCGAAAACGAGCACAAACACAAAAAGCATCGGATAAAAAATTCTTCGCTGCGTGAACAGGTCCGAGATTACGTCTTCGGTATTGACTGAAACAACCACCGACCAGTTGAGATATTCGGGCAGAGCCCAGTCTCTGAGGGGCGCAAATCCCCAAATGCGTTCGTTCCGGCCGACACGGTCAATTTCAATCAGTGAACCCGATTTTCCTGCGAGCGCTTCCTGTGCGGCGAGCTGACCCTGCTGAGTTGCCAGATTCCATCTCAAAACTCGCTCAGGGTTCCTTTTGAGTGTTCCGTTTTCCGCGAGCAGATCGGCCGATGCCTCGGCTCCGACCAACCCCTCTTTGTTGAGGAGCATAATTTGTGCGGAACGCAGTCCGGACGATTGCAGAATTTCGAAAAAGGACCTGAGTTCGTTTTCAATAAAACGGACGCTGGCGCGTGCGGTCAGGACACCTGCAACCCGTCCCTCGGCATTGACGACCGGCCTTGAGAAACTCATTCCGTGCAGCGTCGCGGAATGAAGGGCACTTGAAACAGGATCAATCTGCAGGTCCTCGACAACCGCTCCTGTGTACCCGCGGGCTTTGTCTTCGCTCCACTCGCCTTTGACGGCCTTTGCGAACCACGACGTGTCGGAATAGGAGCGGCCTTCGATTGCCTTGACGTCCAAAATCCGCCCGTCGTGGGTCTTGTTGTTGGAAGCAACGAATCGTCCCTCAAAATCAACAAGAACAACCGAATCATAAACCTGATAAACGGAAACAATTGAATTGAGATATTCGGTTATCTTTTCCTTTTGTCCGGACTGAAAAACCGTATTCATTGAAAATGACTGAATGTCCCTGTAGCGCTCCGAGAAACGTGAAGAGATGTTTTGCGAGACAAGCGACGCACGTTGTTTGAAATCATTTCTGACTGCAGCCTGCCGGACCTGAAAGCCCTGATTCATCTGAATGAACGACACGACGGCAACAGTTAACAGTCCCGCGAGCGCGAGGAACAACAATTTGCTCCGCAGCGATAATGCACGCCAGAACATGTTACCCTCTCCTCTCAACTGACCCACCTTTCCTTGCGCTCTGCGGCCACATCAACCTGACCGAGGAGAGCACGAAGATCCAACAAAGTTGCAAGACCCTGTTTAAATCTTCCCAGACCAATCATTCCCCCTGACGAAAATGCGCCCGGAATATTTTTGGAGTACTCAATATCTTTGTTGTCCAGCTGGCAGATGGACTCTATGAGCTCCGCGGCAACAGCCAGCAGACCTGCAGGTGACTCCACCACGATGAGGGCACGGAACTCGGGCAGTTCGTCGCCCGATTTGTTGTCCTGAAACCAAAAGCGCATGTCGACAACGCCGACAATTTCGCTTTTTACGTTAAGAATTCCCAGATAAAACTTCTTGGTGTTCGGCACAGGCCGCGGATCTGTGTAGGTGACAACCTCACGCACATTGGACAGAGGCGTTCCGTACAGTTCTCCCTGCACCCTGAACAGCAGAAACATCTGCCGGTTGATTTGGTCGATTCCAACAGGATAATTCATGCGGCCTCCCTGTCGGATTTGGGTGACCAAAATGCTCCGGAAAGCTCGAGCAGGTCGAGAAATAAGATCGGCGAATTATTTCCTCTCATGATTGTGCCCGACAACCCTCTGACGTTTTGCAGATGGGGTGACAGCGGATTCACAACCGACCTGAGCTTTTCAACAACGCAGTCGACTCCCACCGCAACCGGATCGCGGCCACAGCGCACAAGAAGAACGCAGCTTCTTTCAATCGCCAGCGATGCCTGTACCCTCGGCATATTCCGTGATGTATTTTTATCCAGCAGTTCGTTGATCATCACAAACGGATAAATCTTCGAATTGTGTTCGATGAATTGCTTGTCGCCGCGCAACACATGGGTGTGAAATACACCCGGCTCAATGGTCTCGTCGATGACATGATTGGGGACTGCAAATGACTGTTCCTGCGAACTCACGATAACAAGGTCCATGAGCCGCGGAGATTCGGGAAGAGTGATCCGAAAGCAGCCTGATTTGTCTTTGTTTGAAGATGCAGTGAGAGATCCGGCAACGCTGTTGAGAAGGCAACGAACTTTCTCGAGCTCCGACTTAAAGGCCAGTCCGGCCTGCGAGCTGTCGTTTTCACTGACACCTTTGCCGTCGTCGTCCATTGAAACCGTGACAATTCCGTTTTCGGAAGACGCAGTGAGCTTCATGACAAGCGAAGGAAGTTTGCCGGTCTTGATTCGTTCTTCGGGAGTATCGAAATTGAAATCGAATGCGATCTGAATCAGGTTTGACAGCGGCCGCCAGAGACCATCGACAAGCGCAACGTCAAGTTCAACGTCCTGTCCTTCGCAGTCGAACTGCATCGCAATGCGTCTGTCTTCCGACAGGTCAAGCGCAAAGTCCGACAGCCGTTCAAACAACTTGGCTACAGGGATCATGCGCAGACGAACAGAGCGGCTCTGCAGGTCTGTTAAAAGCTTTTGACTGTTTTCAAGCGCAGAAAGGAATTCGACAGAGTCACGTTCATTTTGTCTGCTGCCCTGCACCAAGATTCCGTGCTGAGTCGACAGCCGTCCCACGGCATCAATCAGCTCTTCAATGCGGGCCGGAGAGGCGCCTGTCACCTGTGCCTTAAGAGTATTTTGGACATCGGCGAACTGACCGCCGTTGATGGCCGAAGTGCCGGCCTGCAGACGGCTTGCAGTCAGGTATTTTGCATCTTCAATCGCTTTTTGCAGACCCGAACGGCAGATGCGGACAGCGTCACTGAGAGCGCTGACATCCTCCACGTAATCGGGATCCATCCGGACTCCGACAAGCCATCGTCCGAGAGTTGTATGAGCAAGTGCCAATGCATCGATAATCGTTTTGTGGGGGTGAAGATCCGCTCTGAGAAGCTCGCGGATCAACTCCTCGCTTGAGGCCAGCGCATGTGCAAAATCATCCAGTCCGACACCTCGGCTTGCGCGGCGCAAACTTTGCGCCGTGCGCATCAGCCAAAGCAATGCCTCGCGCGTGTCCCCGCCTTTTTCAAGCATGCAGCACGCCTCATCCCACTGCCCCAGCAAATCTGCCGCTTCAGCAAGAAAGATGTTCAGCACATCTTGATCTATGTGGCCGAGTGCACCCACCAGTCCCTCCGGATCGAACGC
>RFOM01000074.1 GCA_009926615.1 Pseudomonadota bacterium | reverse complement strand
GGATTCGGGAGACGGGCTGTGAAAATGCGTACTTTTCGAAGTTATGTGCTTGCAGTTGTGATTTCTTCAACGAGCGCTGCGCGATCTGGCTCCGCTCATGCGGACGGCGGCGCTGTATTCAAAAATTTTGTTAAAATTCAGGACCCGCCTTGCCGGTTTACCCCGACGTTGGGTTTTATGAATGAATCCGACAGCGGCTATGCGGATATGCAGATGGCCTCTGCTGCATGGTTTGCGCGGACGGTGCAGCTCATTGATGAGCCGCGCAGGGCGGCATGGGATAATTTGCCCGAAAAACCAATCGCCGTCAGAGATTTTCTGGTCAAGGGATTTGGACTGCACGCTACACTTCTTGACTTCAGCGACAGGGTCCTTCTCTTGTACCGCGGAACGGAAGATGCGCTTGATTATATTCTCAACGGTGTCTTTTATACGACCAACGGAGAACCTCACGGTTTGCCGGGCTGGGTCCACGAAGGTTTTTTGGTCAATTTCAAAATGTCGTGGCCCGAGGTCCGAGCCGCACTCAAAGATTCTGCAGCTCAGGGAAAAAAAATTATTTTTTCGTCCCACAGTTTGGGCGGTGTCATGAGTCAATATGCGGCATGGCTGCTTGAGAGCGAAGGAGTTCCGGTCAGCCGGATTTATGCTTTTCAGTCTCCGAATTCCGGCGATCTGGAATTTAAAACGGCATACGAAAGCCGTTTCGCCGGCCGGTCGTCAACCGTACTCTACGGTGAAGACGTTACGCCCCATATTCCTCCGGTTTTGCAATCGGTCGATGCGTTTTCAGCTTCGATTCCCAAGGTTCTGTCCGGTCTCGCCGGCCGTCTCCTGAAGAAAGCCCGATACGGCACATCCGGCGACCGGTTTGTTGTTGCGGATGAGGGAGTCAATGTGAACATCCCGCCTGAGCAGGTTGCGGCGAAGGAAGTTGAATACTGGTCATCCTATCTGGGTAAAAGCGGGGGCAAGCCGTTTCCGCTTGGTTTGGGGGCTGATTCCCCGTTCACCGCCGACCACGATGTTGATAAGGTCCTGTGTTCTTTGGTTAAAGGCATAAACCGGCCCGACTAGCCGTAACTCCTTAAAAATTTTTTCTTTAAAGATTTTGGTCAAATATCCGATATTTCTGCAAATTAGCGGAGTGCGGATATGGCCGTAAGTTCAATTCAAAAATTTGTCATCGCCGCTTCAGGTCTTTTTTGCGGAATCACGGGCTGCAGAGAAACCGTCCAGTCGGATGAACAGGCATCAAGAGGCAGCGCGGCTTCCTCTGCCGCTTCGTTTTGTCAGTATACTTGGGAAGAGAAGCCGGGGACCACGGACTATACGGCTTTCGATTCCTTTGCGGGCCGTCAGTATGCAAAACCGGATCGTCCTCAGAACGCGACTTTGATTGGCAGCAAGACTCAGCAGAGCCGTTCTCTGTGCAACAAGGCGCGGTTTTTGAAAACGTGTTTCGACAAGGCTGTTCTTAACAGCAACTCTGCATCTGCGAAGACTTTCAGAAGCTGGGCTGCCAAGCGCGGGGTACACCCTGCTCTCGCACTCATGGCAAAGGCAGAGCAGGAGACCAAACTCGGACTTTTGGCCGACTTATGCAGAGGCGGGAACTGCAACGGAATCGGGATCGGCCAAATCATCACTGCATTTGATGAAAACGGTAAACTGCTTTCGGACAACGATCGCCGTTGGGAAGGTATTACCTTCAATATTCTCACAAACCTGAATTATTCGGTGAGAGTGCTTGCGGTCAAAACCTCGCAGGCCTCGAGCCTGTGGGATTTGGCGTACCGCTACAATGGAAGCGGCTTGGCCAAGTCATATGCGGACAAAGTCGTCGGTTATTACACGAATCTGAAGTCATGCGGACTGTATTAGAGGACGAACAAATCGCGTCGGAAGACGTTTGAGGATTTTCACATGAGACGTTCATTTTCGGTCATGATTGTTACTGCAGTTTCGGCCCTTCAGATGTTGAACGCCTGCCGCAGACCGGATTCACCTCAGGAAGAAGCCGATGCAATGGCTGTCAACGAACAGCGGGATGCGGACTATACGGCAAAGATTAATGACAATGCGGCAATCAGAGCGGCCGTGCCCTTGGAATCGGGCATGGATTTTATTGACATTCGCGGTGTCGGAGATTCTGCGTGGTCAGGTTTGCGTGCTCCGTCTGCACCGGCTTCCGGAATTAAGGCAGCCTTAAATAAGTTCGATCCGTCCCGAAAAATTTTGAAGGGAGATCTGAATTTCATTAATTGGGAATCCGGAGTCGGAGAGCGCTGTCAGTCATACTTCAATGTCGATTACGCATTCATGTCCAACCCGAGCGCGATAATGGACGCATTCGATCACGGATTTAATCTGTTCGGCCTTGCGAACAATCATTCCGAAGACTGTTCGTCGGGTTTTGATCCTGCAGGCAAGGCTGTTTCCGGAGCAGTTGCTTCGGCCGGATTTATGAAAAATCTTTCCAACCAAAAGCCTATGCTCTGGCATGGTGCCGGACCTGCGGCCGATTTGAGTTCACCGAGCATTCTGACCTTCTCACTCAAGGGCAGACTCGTGAAAGTCGCTTTTGGTTCGGTCACATTTCAGGACTGGCAGTGCGTTGAGTCCGCGTGTGAACCTCAGGTTCAGTCTCTGTTCAATCAGATGCGTGATGCTGCGGTCGACCTGCGGATTTTGTCGTTGCATTCTCAGGGGTCGGCCGCTTTCGGGCGCGGGAAAGTATGGGCTGAAAAGTTCATCAGGGACTACACGGGCAATGTTGTCTTTGCGCACGGGCCGCATACGTGGGCAGGAGTCAAGGTGCTCGACAGGGCAACGGGCGGCAAGGGTGTTGTGTTCCACGGTTTGGGAAATTTTCTGCACAATCAGGTTGCCCCGAATCCGGACAATCTGATCGGCCGTGTTCTTTTGGATACAAAGACTCTGAATCCGCTGCAGGTTCAGGTTATTCCTGTTTTAAACAACGCGTATGATGTTGACGTTGTTTTGGCATCGCCGTCCAAAAATCTGCCGGCCGCAAATCTGACGTGGACGCGCGCTCAGCTTCAGGCGCACCATGACGTTCCGGTGGGATTCGCAAATATCAAGTAAGCGTTTTCTGTCTTAATTAAAAAAAGCGTTCACGTCTTCGAACGTGAACGCTTTCTTTCAGCAAGGCAGAAATAAGGCATCAGCCTTTACTTTTTCTGGTTTGCTGCAATCAAATTCAATGCACTTCCGGCTTTGAACCAGCCGATTTGCTGGTCATTGAAGGTGTGATTGAGCGTGACGGCTTCGCGTGTCCCGTCGGCATGCTTCACGGTCAGTGTGAGTGACTTGCCGGGTGCGAGGTTCGCTGCATCGAGGTCAAACCTGTCGTTCTCGCGTATTTTTGCGTAGTCTTCCGGATTGGCGAAAGTCAGCGGGAGCATGCCCTGCTTTTTGAGATTGGTTTCGTGAATGCGGGCAAAGCTTTTGGTGATAATCGCGCGGCCGCCGAGAAAGCGCGGTTCCATGGCTGCATGTTCACGGGAGGAGCCCTCGCCGTAATTTTCTTCTCCGACCACAATCCAGCCGATTTTTTGAGACTTGAGGTCACGCGCAACCTGAGGAACTCCGGCGTAGGAATTCTTGCTGACGTTCAGAACGCTGTCCATTTTATCATTGAAAGCATTCAGTGCGGTGATCAGCAGGTTGTTTGAAATGTTGTCCAGATGTCCGCGGAACTTAAGCCATTTGCCTGCAGCCGAGATGTGGTCTGTTGTGCATTTTCCTTTGGCCTTGAGCAGCAGTGCAAGGTCATTGAAGTCCTTGGCAAGCTCCGGTTTTTGGAATGCGCTGAGAGCCTGAAGGCGGTCCGACGACGGATTGATCGCAACCGTGATTTTCGAACCGTCCGCAGCCGGAGGAATAAAACCGGCTTCATCGGGGACAAATCCTTTGGGCGGAAGATCAAGGCCGCTTGGCGGCTGCAGTTTGACTGCTTCGCCTTTGCTGTTTGTCAGTGTGTCTTTTGTAAAGTCAAACGTCAGTGAACCGGCCAAAGCGAGTGCAACGACGGTTTCCGGCGAAGCGACGAACGAATGTGTTTGCGGATTTCCGTCATTACGCGCCGTAAAGTTGCGGTTGAACGAGGTGATGATCGAGTTCGTTTCGCCGTCTTTGATGTCGTGACGCTTCCATTGACCGATGCACGGCCCGCAGGCGTTTGCCAGAACTTTTCCGCCGATGGCTTCGAGTGCAGCGAGTTGTCCGTCGCGCTCGATCGTTGCGCGGACCTGCTCGGAGCCGGGGGTAATTGTGAATTCGGCTTTGGTTTTGAGTCCCTGAGCCGCGGCTGCTTTTGCGATTGCGGCAACGCGGTCAATGTCTTCGTAAGAAGAATTCGTGCACGAGCCAATCAGGCCGACAGTGAGTTTCTCCGGCCATTTGTTTTCACGCACAGCCTTTGCAAATTCACTTATCGGGAACGCACGGTCGGGAGTAAAAGGGCCGTTGATGTGCGGTTCGAGTGTATCCAGATTAATTTCGATAACCTGATCAAAGAATTTCTCGGGAGTCTTCTCGACGTCGACGTCGGCGCACAGAAGTTCGGAATTCTTTTCTGCCATCTGCGCAATGGAATCGCGGCCGGTTGAGCGGAGGTAGTCAGCCATGCGCGCATCGAACGGAAAGACCGAGGTTGTTGCGCCGATTTCTGCGCCCATGTTGCAAATTGTTCCTTTTCCGGTGCACGAGAGCGATGCGCAACCGGATCCGAAATACTCTACGATGGCTCCTGTTCCACCTTTGACCGTGAGGATGCCTGCGAGTTTGAGAATAACGTCTTTCGGTGAAGCCCAGCCTTTCAGTTTGCCGGTTAATTTCACGCCGATGAGCTTGGGCCACTTCAGTTCCCAAGCCATTCCGGCCATAACGTCCACTGCATCCGCACCACCGACCCCGATGGCCAGCATGCCGAGGCCGCCTGCATTTGGGGTATGGGAGTCGGTCCCAATCATCATCCCGCCGGGGAAAGCATAGTTTTCGAGAACGACCTGATGGATGATTCCTGCGCCGGGCTTCCAGAATCCGATGCCGTATTTGCGCGAAACGGATGCGAGGAATTCATAGACTTCGGAGTTGTCTTTGTTGGCGGCGGCAAGGTCCGATTTGGCGCCGTTTTCGGCCTGAATCAAGTGGTCACAGTGCACGGTCGAAGGGACTGCAACTTTCGGAATTCCTGCCGACATGAACTGAAGGAGAGCCATTTGAGCGGTGGCGTCCTGCATTGCAACGCGGTCAGGGTAGAAGTCAACGTAGCTTTTGCCGCGGCCAAAGTTCTGTATTGTCTCTGTTTTCAGTGAGTCGGCTGCCGGCGCAAGGTGCGAATAAAGAATTTTCTCCGTCAGCGTCATGGGCCGGTTGAGCGCGCCGCGGGCGGTTTTCAGGCGGGAAGCCATATTGTCATAGACTCGTTTCATGACGTCCAGATCTTGAATCATTTGCTTGTCTCCGTTGAATGTAAGAATCGGAAAATACCGCGCCGGCCAGATTATCACCCGCCATCCTGAGGTGGAAGGAGGCGAGGGTTCTAAGTTTTTGAAGTATCTATCCAAGTTTTTTTTAATTGGGCTTGACAAGAAGGGAACGGTTCAGCTAATCCCCGATTCGCTGAAGACGGCCCTTTCGTCTAGAGGCCTAGGACACCTCCCTTTCACGGAGGCGACACGGGTTCGAATCCCGTAAGGGTCACCCGTAAGGGTCACCAAAAAACCGCGGGTTGAAAACCTGCGGTTTTTTTGTTTTTAGTCAGGAATGAAACCGGCATGGAGTCAGCGACCTTTGCCGGTCGTTCGGGGGCGCCCTTGAGCGAGCGGCACTCCCAAAGGCGCAACATCGACCCTTTCGTCTAGCCGGTCCAGGACATCTCCCTTTCACGGAGGCAACACGGGTTCGAACCCCGTAAGGGTCACCATCCTTGCAAGATTATATCAAGCCGGACAGAGAGTACTCTTTAAGCCTTTTTGCCCCATGAGGCGCACCAGCCGCCCGATTTGACCTTGCCGGCAGCCAGAAGCTGGCATGTTCCGACTTCTCCGCCTTCCAGCTGACCCGCCGCTTTGTAAAACATGCATGTTGAGCAGGACTGCTGGGCAAAGGGCACACCGGCTTTTTCCTGCTGCAGGTTGGCCGGCACATTCGCCTTGTCCTGTTTGTAGTTCAGTGCCGTTGCAGTGGCATCGGATTCGGCAATCAGCGTCAGCGTTTCTCCGCCGGCACCCGCGCCGGCGGCCGGTGCTGCTGCCGGAGACTCGGTTGCAGCGCTTGCCGGAGCGCCGGTCGGCTGGGATTCGGGTTTGGTTTCTGCAGCAGGTTTTGAACACTGCGTGCATGCATTCAGAACGCCGACGAGCGGCAGTCCGACCACTACACCGAGACTCATTTTGAGGGCATCGCGACGTGACTTCGTATTCGACATAATAAACCTCCAAAAAAATTCACACAGTGAGGAGCACTGCCTGTGAAACTTAAACCGCATTAAATAAAAAAACTGCGGTCACCGATAACCGAAGTATCAAGACTAACAGATTTTACAGTAAAAAAAGAGATTGCCGGCGGGACGCAGGAATTTCAGCGGAATGCTGAAAACGCGATACAGCCGTTGGTCCCGCCAAATCCGAACGAGTTCGAAATTACGGCTTTCAGAGGCCGCTCCACAGCTTTGTTTGCCGTGTAGTTCAAATCACACTCGGGGTCAGGATTTTCATAATTGATGGTCGGAGGAATGATACCGGTTTTAAGCGCCATCACACTGAACACGGCCTCAATTCCGCCTGCCGCACCCAACAGATGTCCGGTCATGCTCTTGGTGGAGCTGATATTCACTGCACGCGCATGAGCGCCGAAGAGTGTCTTGATTGCTGCTGTTTCGTTGGCATCGTTGGCTTCAGTCGAAGTTCCGTGCGCGTTGATGTAACCCACATCTTCCGGATTCAGGCCGGCAGTTTTGAGAGCCTGAGCCATTGCGCGGACTGCACCTTCTCCCCCCGGTGCCGGTGAGGTCATATGGTAGGCATCACCGCTCATGCCGTAGCCCGAGAGTTCTGCGTAAATGCGGGCGCCGCGGGCCTTTGCGAATTCCAAGTCTTCGAGAACAAGAATTCCTGCACCTTCACCCATGACGAATCCGCAGCGCTCTTTGTCGAAAGGTCTGGATGCTCTGGCCGGCTCGTCTGCGAACCGCGAGCAAAGTGCTTTCATTTTTCCGAATCCTGCATAGGACAAATGGCTCAGAGCAGCTTCGGCTCCGCCGGCGATCATCACCTTGGCGCGACCGGTCTGAATCAGCATCAGAGCTTCGCCAATCGAATGTGTACCGCTCGTGCAGGCCGTCGTGACACAAATGTTCGGGCCTTTGGCACCCAATTCCATTGCGGTGATTCCCGCGGCCATATTTGCGATGAATCCGGGGATTGTGAACGGTGACACGCGGCTCGGGTCTTTTTCGTGCATCGTGATGATTTGTTCTTCCAGATAAGCGAGTCCTCCGACGCCCACGCCGATGGAAACACCTGTGTCGTTCTTGAGTTCATCCGTCAGGATCAATCCGGAATCTTTCAGTGCCATCCGGCTTGCTGCAACAGACATCTGCACAAACCGCTGATTGCGTTTTGCCTCTTTTTCGTTTGAGAAATACGCCGCAGGCTCGAAGTTTTTGACCTCACCGCCAATCTGCACGCTGTGTCTGGAAAGATCGACCTGATTCACTTTTGAGATACCGCTGACACCGTTGATGACAGCAGACCAGCAGCTTTCGAGATCAAGACCGACGGGAGAGAGAATTCCCAAACCTGTGACGGCAACTCTTTTCATATGGTTCCTTTCTGTTGGCCGGAGCCATCCTCTGCGCTGAACGCGTTGCGGGACTATACGTTTCGGTATAAGCCAGCGCAAGAACGGGGGAACAATGAAACAGGCTGTTGTTGATGCCATTCTGTCGGCAGAGTGCTTTCTTTGGGATTTTGACGGGTGTTTTGCAGATACCGAAAGGCTTCATTATTTGGCTTATAGTGAGGCATTTGCTCACTTCGGCCACTCGATTTCCGAAGCGGAATACTATCCTCTGTTCACTCACATCGGCGACGGCACACGACGCGAAATTGCTGCAAACAATTTGAAAATTTCCGAAGAATACATCCTGCGTCTGAAGTCCGAGGCTTACCGTCGGCTCATTGGTCTGGGACCTGTCCGGTGTTTCCCCGAAACTGCCGAAATCGTCAGGGCAATGAAAGCGGCCGGAGCCAAAGTGGCCATTGCCAGCAACAGCTCCGAACCGGAAATTCGAACTGTTCTTGATACAGCCGGCTATCCCGTTGATGAAATCGACCTCATCGTCGGCAAAAATGACAGACTGAGAAAAAAGCCGGCGCCTGATATTTTTCTTTATGCTCTTGAATTGCTTGGCGGCACGGCTTCCAAGACCGTTGTGCTCGAAGATTCCAACCGCGGACTTGCGGCAGCTTCTGCTGCAGGCTGCCAGTCTGTTTGGGTACGGACGCGGTATAATGAGGGTCTCGAAAGCGCCGAACCTCATCTCGATTCACTGACTCACGCACAAATTCTGGACGTTTTCCGTCTGAACGGGTCGTCAAAATAATTTGTATTGTCGTTCGGGTGCAAAGCTATGTGGATGGATAATTGGGTTCTGAACAGGCCGTTTTGCTGCTGGCCTGCGCATCCGTCGGCACCGGACGCTCACAGAGTGCTGTTCAGATTTTTTGAAACGATGCGGCATGCCGTTGTGCTTTCCAGTTCGAATTCCGCGGAGCGCGAGGCGTTTGCCGATGTCTGCAGGGATTCTGACATTCCGGTGCTGCAGCGCCGCGGCGGCGGCGGAACTGTGCTGCTCGGTCCGGGGTGTCTGGTTCTGACTTTTGCTTTTTTTGCCAAAGATGTGTTTTCGAATCAGAAGTATTTTCAGATGATAAACGGACTTTGGGCCGATGCCCTTGCGGATGCGGGTATCAATGGTCTGGCCACGCGCGGGCATTCGGATTTGGCATCCGGTGATTTGAAAATTGCCGGCACGAGTTTGTTCAGGCGCAAACATCTGGTTGTCTATCAGGGGAGTTTACTGGTTGATCCTGATTTTGAACTCATCTCAAAAGTCCTGCGGCATCCGAGCCGTGAGCCTGACTATCGCAATGGCCGAAGCCACCGCGAATTCCTGACGAGCTGCAGGGAGCTTGGCTACAAAGGAACAACCCAAGCCTTGGCGCAGCACTGCTCAGCCTATTTTGAAGCCCGTGCTTTACCTTATTTTTCGCATGATTTTGCTTCGCTTTCGGATATCCCGAGCCATCAGATTAAAATTGATTGACTGGTCGGCCAAAACTCTGTTACCACCCCGTTGTAAGAACAGCGCGCATCGAAGAATGACCGGACCCGATTCCGTAAAACAGCAGGGAGAGGTGGTATGAAATCTCGTTTGGTGACTTTCGTTTCCTTCAGTTTTGTTACGGTTTCGACACCTGCATGGGCAACTGTCCTGACCATACCGATTTCTGTGCCGCATCCCGCGGATCAGAATCCCCGCGCTCAGTCTGCCGACTGCACCCACAGCGATTCTGCATTGCGCTGCGTTAAGTTTCACGGAAATTATGACGGCGATACTGTCACAGTCACGGTTCCTGATGTTCATCCGCTGCTTGGACAAAAGATTTCTGTCCGGCTGTACGGAATAGACACTCCTGAGATGCACTCCACAGACGTTTGCGAGCGTGAAGCCGCCGTGAGGGCGCAAAAGCTCGTCCGCGAACTGATGATGCAGTCTTCACGGATTGATTTGGAAAACGTGCGGCGTGACAAATATTTCAGAATTCTTGCTGACATCAAAGTTGATTCGGGCAGCGTGTCCCGCAATCTGCTCGACAGGGGATTGGCTTATCCGTACTTTGGCGGAACCAAACAGCGTATTAACTGGTGTACCGGCAGACCCTACGGAGTTGAGGAATAATTTACGGCTTCGTCTATCATGGCCGCCGTAACGTCGCGATAGCACACGGCGCGAAGTGTTTTAGGGTTCAGGGCAGACAGTCGCAGATTATGGCTGTGCTCGAGTTCTTTGAGAATACCGAGCGAGTTTTGTTTAAACTTCATAATGACGATGTTGGTCTCGGGTTTGGGAATTTCTGCGTCCGGAAACTTTCGTCCGAGCCATTCTGCAAGTTTTGACGCATTGCGGTGATCGTCTTTGAGACCCGCGAGATGGTGATTCATTGCATAGGTTGCGGCTGCCGCAAGAATGCCGCACTGGCGCATTGTTCCGCCCAGTCTTTTGCGCAGAATTTTTGCCCTGTTGATAAAGCTGTGTGAGCCCGTCAGACAGCTGCCGGCGGGTGCACCGAGACCTTTTGAAAAGCAAACGGAGAGCGAAGTGCAAAGCCTTCCGTAAACGTTCAGAGGTACGCCCGTTTCAACGTGAGCGTGCCAGATACGGGCTCCGTCGATATGTAACGGGATGCTTTTTTCTGCGCACCACGCGGACAAGTTTTGAAGGTGACTGAGCGGATGAATGCGGCCGCCCGAGAACAGATGAGTATTTTCGGCAACAACAAGACCGGTCGGAGCGCTGACCGGCGATCCCTTCGGAACATAAAGTTCATCCAGTTTTTCGAGGTCCGGAATAAATTCATTGTGAACCGGAAGCACACACGGCTGAACACCCGCAAGCGCTGCAACACCGCCGCTTTCTGCCCGCAGAATATGAAGATCTGCCGCGCACATAAGTGAATCACCGCGGTCGCAGTGCAGTTGAATTGCAATCTGATTGCTCATCGTACCGCTTGGAACGAAGAGTGCTGCCTCATGTCCGAATAGTTTTGCAACTGAAGATTCAAGAATGTTGACCGACGGATCTTCGTCGTAGAATGAATCGCCCACAGGTGCCTCAGCCATGACCGTCCGCATGGCATGCGAAGGTTTGCTGAGAGTGTCACTTCGGAGGTCAACAAGAAGAGGAATGGTCATCTGCAAAAACTAGATCGCAGATTCGATCATCTGGGAATAAACAAACGTCTCCAATTTGGAGGAGTCGTCGGCTGAAATCTGAAGAATGCGCAAAACGTAACCCGAGGGCGCCGGAAGCGGAAGGTCTACGGCAGGACGCACGTCCTCGACCTGCGCGATGCACTTGATGATCGGCGTACCGGTCGTGGCAGCGTCGCCCAAAAAGAGCTGAACATCGAGAAGGGTCGATTTTGTCTGAAAGGGGTGTTCCCTTGTGTTGTTGCAAACAACGTACATCCCGTGTTTTGCGACTTCGAGGGTTTCAAATTTGGAAAAACGAGCTGCACCGAGACTTCTGATGAGGACCGTCTGGCGCGCGACGGCAGCTGTTCCGTAGGGGCCTTCGGGTTGTCCGATAAGACGCGCAGTTTGAACATTTGTACTTCCCTCCGGCCGAGGAGTCTGTTCGGCCGGTCGCGCAGTGTCCGGAGTTCGCTGTTGTGCGGGTATGCCTGAGCCTGAGAGGATCTTTGACATGGAAGTGACTCCTGCGCAGTCGAACGCTGCAAGTTTCCCTGAAGGGAAGCTTGAACGCGTGTTCAGACCGCAAGTCACCACAATCATGGGCCTCTGTCAATGCTTATTCAGTCCGGTCCGAAGGCCTCAGAGGATACTTTCGGCAATAAGTGTTTTGCACACGGATTTACTGTTAATTCCGTCGGTTGCCGCTTTGAAGTTGAGGACAAGTCGATGCTGCAGGACGGCTGTTGCCACACGTTCAACATGCTCCCATCCGACTTGGCTGGAGTTTGTCAAAAATGCGGTTGCCTTGGCTGCCAGTACCAGTGACTGCGCTGCGCGCGGAGATGCTCCGTATTCAACGTATTTCTTTACATGAGGCAGCTTGGTTTCTGCAGGGCGGGTGTTTCGTACCAGCCGGACACAGGCTTCAAGAATGGGTTGGGGAATCAGTATTTGCTCGATTGCCTGACGGGCATTGATGATTTGAACGGCGGCCTGAAGAGCCGGAAGTTCCTTTTCTGCAGCAGGCAGAACTGCAACCTGCAGTTCGGTTTCAAAGCTCGGGTAGTCGACGTCGATGTTGACGAGAAAACGATCCAACTGAGCTTCAGGCAGCGGAAATGTGCCCTCATTTTCGATGGGGTTTTGAGTTGCAAAGACGAAAAAGGGTCGCGGTAACGGCCGGCTTACGCCGTTGAGACTCACTTGCCGCTCCTGCATGGCTTCGAGAAGTGCAGATTGTGTTCGGGGCGACGCACGGTTGATTTCGTCGGCGAGCACGAACGGCGAAAAGACCGGTCCGGGGACGAATGCGATTTTTTTAAGGTCCGGATTTTTGTCGTCAAACTGAATTGTGTCCCCGCCCAAAATATCGAACGGCGTGAGGTCGGGGGTGAACTGTATGCGTTTGTAGCCGCAGCCGAGAACTTGCGCCAGTGAACGGACGAGGGTTGTTTTTGCGACCCCCGGTGCACCGGTCAGGAGTGCATGCCCACCGCAAAGGACGGTCGTGACAACCAAATCGATGACTTGGGGTTGGCCAAGGACCTTTGTTCCCAGCAGTCTGCGGAGTTCGTTCGTATTGTCCCTAAGCTGATTCAAGTCCATGGTTCACCTCTGAGATTGTGTGCAGAGAAGTGTCGGGGATTGTCTTTGGGCCGTCAAGATTGACCCCGACGGCGCAGTTACTTAAAACACAGGTCGCCCGTAATTTTTGCAATCACACGATGCACAAAGGAAATGAGCATGATTTTTATCCGGCCGGTTTGTTGGCAGACGTCTGGACAACCGCAAATCAACCGTGCAGCTCATGTTCTGGTGATTGGTCCGGGAGTTTTCGGACGTGCTCTGGCCAATTGCGCATATCAGGCCGGCTCAAAAGTCACACTCCTCGGACTTGACGAATCGACTCTTCAGGAAGCGCGTTCCGCATTTGCAGGTCTCGACGGATTTTCGATGCTGAGCATGGAGCCTCAGGCGTTGAGCGTGCTGCATGAATCTTCAGTTGATTTGATTATTTTGGCCGTTCCCTGTCAGGCGCTGCGCTCTGCGGCTGATTGGTGCCGCACTGTACTTTGGCCTTTGATCCGGCCCGAAAAATCGGTTCCTGTGCTTTGTGCCGCTAAGGGAATAGAACTGAACACACTCAAACTTCCCCACGAAATTTTGGACGAGCTGCTGCCGCCTGATGCGGGCAAGGGAATTCTGAGCGGTCCGAGTTTTGCACAGGAACTGCAGGCCGGCCTGCCGACGGCCATTGTTGTCGCGTCGGCCGACGGGGACGTTCGTCGCGCTGCCGAAGTTTTGCTCCACCGTCCGCATTTCAGAGTCTACGGGACACACGACGTTGTCGGCGTTGAGATCGGAGGAGCGGTAAAAAATGTGATTGCCGTTGTGGCCGGAGTTGTTGACGGCTTGGGTCTTGGAAACAACGCGCGTGCAGCAGTTGTTACCCGCGGACTGGGTGAAATGGCCCAAATGGGAGTCGCGCTCGGTGCGGATCCTATGACATTTTTGGGGCTGTCCGGTTTGGGAGATTTGATACTCACGTGCACGGGCGATTTATCCCGAAACCGGCGATTTGGTCTGACGATCGCTCAGCACCATGAGCGGCCTGCATCGCAGATTCTGGCTGACATCGGCCAGACGGTTGAAGGATATTCGACTGCACGCAGTGCTTATTTACTCAGTGAAAGACTCAAACTTGATACACCGATTCTGAAGATGGCCTACGAAGTTCTGTATGAAAACCGTCCCGTGCGGGACGCAGTCGCACACCTGCTGAACCGTCAGCAAAAAGGCGAATTTGAATGGATTCCTGAATGAAAAATAATCTCGAAGTTCTCTCTGCAGAGGTGGTCCGCAGGGCACTCGCCGGCAAGTCAAAACTGCATTTGGTGATTACACCGACGGACAACGACGCGCTTCTTGCCGAAGAATGTTTGAGACAGCTGGCCGGAAGTGAATTTTCCTTTCATGACGTGGTCGGTTTGCCTGCCTTTGTCCAGTCGGGTGTCTATCGCTTTGAATCCGCCCGCAGGCTTCTTGCAAGACGCCTGTGCGCGCTTCACCTGCTGCGGACGTATCCGGTTCGATGTCTGGTTGTTTCCGCACCGGCTCTCGCCCGCGTTGTCCCTGCAGCCGGCTGGCTTGCGGCTCATACGATTGAACTTGAAACCGGAGCAGAGGTCGATCAGGATTCTCTGCTCGACAGACTGCTGACCCTTGGCTACCAGACGGTTCAGAGGGTGGAAGAAGTCGGAGAATGTGCCGTGCGCGGCGGAATTCTGGACGTCTGGACCCCGTCTGAAAAAAATCCCGTGAGATGTGAATTTTTTGGTGACACGCTCGAAAAAATTCGTCTCTTTCGGGCAGCCGATCAGCGTTCATTCGAAACGCTGGACAAGGTCAGTATCCTGCCGTCGCGTGAATTTGTCTGGCCTGCGGAGGCTCAGGTAAATCCTTGGATTGAACGGTTCAACAAGGCAATACTTGCACAGGGACTGCAAGGAACAATACGTAATGATTTGCTGGAAAATATTCGCTGTTCAATTCCGTTTCCGGGTGCAGATGACCTGACTCCGCTGTTTTCAGACACTGAATTTATTTCGGTGTTTGACTACATTCAGGCCGAACTTCCAAAAAATCATGAGGGGCTTGAAGTTCATCTTCTCGCGGACCATGACCGGCTGGTCAAAGGGTTGAAAGAAATCACGGATATTTACGAGAGTGCGTGGCAGTCCGGCTACGGCAAGTCGTTTATGACAGTCCGTACTGAAAAGATTTTTCCGCTCGCCGCCTCGTTTTCCGAATGGGTCTCGGCACAGCCGGCCGATGCAGAGAGCGGCTGTCACTTTGCCGTACCCAAGACCGCAGATGAAAAATTAACTGCCGCTGCCCGCAAAAAGTTTTCAGAGCGTCTGCAGACTGTTTCCGAAGTTCTCAGTGAAAATGACGGTATGGGCTGCGTCTTCACGAGTTCATCTCAGGACACGTGTCTGGAATTCTTTTCACTGCTGCGCGCACACTTCAAACAAAATCAGATTATTTCCGGCGGAGACGGGCAGATTCTGCCTTTTTCCCTCTCGGAGCTGCAGTCCAAATCGCAACCGGCAGGCGAAAATCAATGGATCGCCCGCATCGGCAAGTTCGCTCACCCGTTTTTCATTCCGGAAGCGGCAATGCTTGTTCTTCCCGAAGAATGGCTGCGCGGGGTCAGCAAAGACCACAGTCTGGAAGTCTTCAGCGAAGACGAATCACGACAGGCATCGAGGGAAGCAACCGAAACTCTTCTCACCGGTCAATTCGGTGATTTTGCCGAAGGTGATCTGGTCGTTCATGTGCAGCATGGTATTGCGCGGTTCCGCGGCCTGATGACCATCAGCGTTATGGATATTTCCGGTGATTTTCTGGTGCTCGAATATGCCGGCAACGACAAGGTTTACGTTCCTGTTCACAAGCTCAATCTTGTACAGCGCTATATCGGAGCTGCGAAGTCGAGTGACGCGCAGCTGGATTCACTCAAAGGTAAAGAGTGGGAAAAACGCAAAGCGCGCGCCAAAGAAGAGGCAGCCAAAGTTGCACGTGAACTGCTTGAGCATCAGGCGCGCAGGATCGAGGACAACTATCTTTTGTTTGAAGCCGCATTTCCTTATGACGAAACTCCGGATCAGCTGAAAGCAACCCGCGAAATTCAGGCTGACATGAGCCGTCCGAAGGCTATGGACCGTCTGCTGTGCGGGGATGTCGGATTCGGGAAAACGGAAGTTGCCATGCGGGCTGCGTACAGGGCCGTTCTTGACGGGAAGCAGGTCAGCTGGCTGGTTCCCACAACCGTTCTTGCGCATCAGCATTACCGCAGTCTGCAGGAGCGCTTCTCCGCATTCGGGATAAACATTGACATCCTCGATCGTTCGTCCGGTGCCGGAGGATCGTCAAAAACCCTCAAGAAATTGGCTGAGGGCGGTATCGATATTCTTGTCGGAACCCACAGACTGCTATCTCCCGACGTCAAATACCGCGACCTCGGGCTGCTGATCGTCGATGAAGAACAGCGCTTCGGTGTTCTTCAGAAAGAGAAAATCAAGACACTCTCATACGGCATAGATGTTCTCACGATGAGTGCCACACCGATTCCGAGAACGTTGCAGATGGCCATGATTGGTTTGCGCGAACTCAGCCTGCTGACCACTCCTCCGAAGGCAAGGCTGGCCGTCAAAACATTCGTGTGTCCGTTTGATGAAAACACCATCAG
>RFOM01000073.1 GCA_009926615.1 Pseudomonadota bacterium | reverse complement strand
TCGAATCCGGCAAGTTCAAAAACCGTGGATGCAACATTGGCGAGGCCGGCACGGGGCAAATCATTTCTGAGCTTCAAAGGGCACGGCAGCACTTCGGTGTTGAAAATTGCAAACGGCACGGGAGCAAGAGTGTGGCTGGTTTTGGCCCGCGCCTTACCGGATGAATCCGTCTGAACACGTCCGGATTTTTTGTCGATTTCAAACATTTCGTCCGCATTGCCGTGGTCTGCCGTAACAACCACTACCGTATCGGTTTCAATTGCTGCCGCAAGAATCCTGCCCAAAGCCAAATCGGCAGCTGCGACCGACAGCAGAGTCGAGGCAAAGTCTCCCGTGTGTCCGACCATATCGCCGTTGGCAAAATTAATTCGCCCGACTCTGAATGAACCCTTTTTCATTTCTTCGATGGTCCGATCGGCGATCTCGGCCGATTTCATCCACGGACGATCGGCAAATGACCCCGTATCAGAGGGAATTTCAACGTAGTTCTCCAATTTTTCATTGAATTTTCCGCTTCTGTTTCCATTCCAGAAATAAGTCACGTGTCCGTATTTTTGAGTTTCGCTGCAGGCAAACTGTTTTACGCCGGCAGCACTCATCAGCTCACCGGCTGTTCCGGCAATCTGCGGCGGCTCGACAAGATAAATTTCGGGAAGTTTGAGATCACCGTCATACTGCATCATTCCGGCGTAAATAATTTCCGGACGGCGACTGCGCCTGAACTCCGTAAAATTCTTCTCGGTCAGTGCACGGCTTATCTGAATTGCACGGTCACCGCGAAAATTAAAAAAGATAAAACTGTCCGAATCTTTAACCGGACCTGCAGGCTGTCCTTTGTCGTGAATCACAAACGGCGGGAGATTCTGATCTGCCTTAAGGCCTTCGCTGCGAAAACATTTCAGGGCCTCATCCAGAGATCCAAAAGATCTGCCCTCTCCGAGAATGTGCGCGTTATACCCGCGTTCAACAATTGACCAGTCGCTGTTGTAGCGATCCATCGTGACGAACATCCGCCCGCCGCCGCTGGCCACTTTGCAGTCAAAAGTTGGGTCAGTCACACTGCTCATAAAGTCGTTCAGTTTCGCACAATAAATTTCGGCGGTATCGGGTCCGACATCACGCCCGTCGAGAAGGACGTGCAGTCTGACACGCTGCACACCTGCTTTTTTTGCTGCACGAATCAGTGCGAAAAGATGGTCGATATGACTGTGCACATTTCCGTCGGACAGCAGCCCGCAAAAATGAAGGGTGTTTCTGCCGTCTCTTAATTCAGCGCGATTGACTGCGGCCTGCCAGCCGCGACCTTCAAAAAGTCGTCCGGACTCGATTGCCTGATTCACGAGTTTCGCACCCTGTGCGAAAACCCTGCCCGCTCCCAAAGCGTTGTGGCCGACTTCACTGTTGCCCATGTCATCATCCGAGGGCAGACCCACACTCGGACCATGCGCCAGCAACGTGCGGCTCAGCGGGCTTTGCATCAATTTGGTGAGGTGCGGCGTATAGGCGGCAGCGACGGCATTTCCGGAAAAAAATGCGGCAGACGGCAAGACTCCTGCGTGACGTTCAAGCTGCAGTGTGAGATTATCTTGCGTGTCTTTCCAACCGACACCGTCGAGTACGACCACCAGAACTTTGTGATCGCTCCGTGTGTTTTTCAGGGAAGCTCGCAGACTCGGCAATTGACTGGCTGACATAAGTTAACTTTCTCTTTAGCGGGACGAAAATGCTTCAAAACGGAGACACTTTGGCATTGCCATCGGCGATGCGCAATCTTTCTGGGAAGTTTGTGACTCTTTTTTGCACGCTTCTGCTCGCGGGGCATGCGCTTTCGCCAAGCGCGGCGCAAGCTCAGGAAGATCCCTTCAGCGCCCCCCTCAAATCACTCAATAAAATTGAACCGGCCAACGTCATTCAATTTAAGGTTGTCAAAATAACAACCAACGGAAATTCTTCCGTAGCAGAACTTGATGTCGACACTCGTGGCGGCTTCAAAGTTTACGACAAAGGACTGAAGTTCGAATACCGCAGCAGTGCGACACTGAACGCTCCTGTAGCGTTGCAGGCAAAAGCGCAGCCTGAGGCGAAAGTCGTTCAGGACCCTTTTTACAACGAACCCCGCGCCGTGCACGACAAGGGCGTACGCTTTACCCTGACAAGCGACCTTCCGATGGATGAAACAGGATTTGTGCGCGTCAGGTTTGAAGCGTGTTCGGTCAACACCTGTCTGCTGCCGACGCATTTTTTGATTCAGGCCGCTGCCGGTCGGACATCAAGACCTGAACCCAAAGAAAATGTTTTATTGAGTTCAGGTTCCGGACAGGGAATCGGTGCATCCGTTTCGGGCTCGGGCCAAAGTTCGTCTGCCGGTGTTTCCGGCCTCGGCAGCGGCCAAGCCTTGAAAACCGATTCCGTCCTGAACAAGCCGGCTTTTTCGCCCGCACCGGCTCTTTCTCCGGCGCCCGCATTTAATTCCTCTGCGCCGGCTGTTGCTTCTCCGGCTCCGGTTGCCCCCATGCGGCCTCAGGCAGCTGCCGATGTTTCTCTGACGGACTCTCTTACAGGCAACGTACAGCGCTTTTTGACCACACGCAGCTGGCTTCTTTTTCCTGCTCTGTTTCTCGCAGGGCTTCTCATGAATCTGACTCCCTGTGTCTATCCCATGATTCCCATCACCCTGAATGTACTCAGCCGCTCGGGCCGGCAAAGCGAGTCAACCGCAAATTCAAACGGGTTCGCCCACAAACACCACGTAGCTCCCGTCCTCATGTACGTTTTGGGAATTATCCTTTCCTACGCAGCCATGGGGGTCGTTGCCGGAATGACCGGTTCCCTGTTCGGCAGTTTGCTGCAAAGCAAACTTGTCAATGCAGGGCTTGCCGGACTTATGTTTCTGCTCGGTCTTTCCATGCTCGATGTTTTTAACCTCAGCAGCATTCAGGCCGCGGCCAACCGAATTCCGCTCTCACGCAAATCACCGCACCTCGCAGTTCTGACAATGGGAGCCGTTTCCGGACTTGTCGCTGCGCCCTGCACCGGACCTGTCCTCAGTATGCTTCTGCTGCTCGTCGGGCAGACAAAAGATCCTCTCTACGGATTTGTCCTGATGAGCATTTTTGCCGCCGGATTCGGCGCACCCTATTTGGTTCTCGGACTTCTCTCCCAGCAAATCAGGCGTTTGCCGAAAGCAGGAAACGCGATGAACGCGGTCAAACATATTTTCTCCGCGCTGATGTTTTCGCTTGCCCTCTATTATTTAAAACCTCTGATTCAGAGTGCAGGTTATCTCTCGCTCGTCTACGTTCAGCCGCCGCTGACAGGAGTTTTGACCATTGCCGGTCTCACTCTCATATTTGCTGTTTTGCTTTTCAGGCGGCCGGACAGCCCCATCAACAAAATCGGATTGCAAATCGGACTGACGATTCTTGCTCTGTGGGTTGCGTTATCTGCAATCAAGGGATTTGTTCTTCCGGAAAAAACCAGTTTGCCTTCTCTAGTCCGAATCAATGATCCAATCGACATTCCGCCGCAGTCAAACAAAGCCGGCGAATCCGTTCAATGGATGAAAAACTGGAAAGAGGCAGAGCAGGCGGCAGTCCTTCAGAAAAAAGGGCTGATTGTCGATGCGTGGGCTCAGTGGTGCGCCGCGTGTCTCAAGATGGATGCAGAGGTCTGGAATGAATCAGGCGTCGAAGCGCTGATCAATCAGCACTTTATTGCACTCAAAATTGACTTTACAGAATCCAATCCGCAGTCGGAAGAGCTGACCAAAAAATGGGACTTGTCGGGGTTGCCGGCGGTCGGAATTTATCCTGCCGGTTCTCCGGTCAGCCCGCCATATTGTTTCGCGAAGCCGTCACTGTCAGCAGCTTTCATCAGGCTGTTCAAAAGATTTTCAACGGTGAAATTATCAAAAAATAAAACCCGCCTGTAAGTGCGGGTTTCTTTCACATCCGTTTGCAAACGGGTGAGAGCAAAAATCACATGTGGGCAGCTGCGGGAACGTAGTCATGCGTATCACGGGCCACATGAGAACCCTCACGCGCTGTCGCCACGTAACGGTTGACGATGTTGAGCGTGTAAACCAGAAGGGTGGCCTTGAAGTTGCGCCAGTTGGAGTCATCGAGGCACATCAGAAGATCATCATCAAAGTACATGTCCGTGTTGGTCAGCAGAGCTTCGATAGCCGCAAAGACCTGCTCAAAGTTTCCAGCGGTCGCGAGATCATTAAGATCTTCCTTGCTGCGGATCGAGTTTGCCAAACGGGCGGCATTGGTTCTGATCAGTTGAACGGTCGAGCTGTTGAGAATCATGGCGTGGCCCCCAAAATCTGAATTTCACATGCTGTCAATGGCTGTTTGCTGAGTGTACGGCTCAGCGATTCACCGGAGCAAGGATTGCGGAGCGTCAATTCTCCAACGAGAGCGGCGGGTAAAAACGGTCAATGCAACTCCAAAGAGCAAAGCACCAACCAGTGCGCCAAGCAAAATCAGCGGCGTACGGGACGGGACCAAACCGACAATTTCAAAACTGAAAAACGGACCGCCGAGGTTCGACTGCCGCGACACAAGCTGAACCTTCCTTGCAGGCTTGTCTGCGCGCATTTTGATTTCGCGTTCGCTGAGTTCAGCACCCTGAGCAGGCCGAACCAAGCGGGGTGGCCAGACATTCCAGCCTTCTGCTGCAGAACCGAAAATTTCGCGGAAAACACCTTCAATTTCGAACAGGACCGCAATTTGTTCACCGGGAATCGAGGGGAGTTTTTCATTTTTCCAGACAACACTTCCCGATGAACCGCGAAGAATGTACTGGCTCGTGAGACTGACAACCAAACCGCCCGTGCCTGCGGGCAACTGCACCGCCGGCATGCCGTTCCACTGGGTTATAGTGATTTGCTTCGCCAATGCCTCCGGTTTCATTTCAACAATTTGCCAATCGTAAACCGCTTCAGGGACTGCCATCACGATTTTCGTCGCGGGCGAATAGTCCCGCGGCACTGAAAAGCCCGAAACATGATGCACTGCGATCTGAGCCTGAGCGGGTGAAATGACGTACCTGTTTGAGGTCGGAATCAGCGCACCCGGTTCGAGAATATGAAGCGACTCAATTGGCTCGGCCTGTGCCGGCGCTGTGCCCGAATTTGAATTCTGCGGGGCTAGCGGCTGGCCGTATGCGACCGGCAAAAACGCCAGTGAGAGGAGGGCAATCAACGATGAAAGGAGAAGAAATCCGGCGCTCACGCTTCCCTTTTCCGTTGACGGCACAGCAACGGATCTGCCCGCGGACGTGTTCGGCAAATAGGGAAGTTCAGCGCGCTGCAGTCGGAGGCACAGCGAGACAAGTGCATCCAGACTCTCACCTTCACTCAGTTCAGAAATCCGCTGATCGGCGGTCGTGCCTCCGATCAGCCTTTCAATAAGCCGGTCGCGCAAAATGAGGACTTGGTTTAATTCTGCTTCGTCCGCAAACCCTTTGTAAGAAGATGCAAAGACATCCATGTTCTGAGCCGAAAACAAAGGTGCGAGCACAAACCAGACAATAAAAATTGAAAAGACCGACGCCGCAGCGAGAGTGATAATCATGCTTTTTCTCCACTCACCCTGCGGGTTGATATGAAATCACGGAGATCTTTTTCAATCGCTTCGCGCTCAGTCAACTCCCGACGGCGGGAAGATCTGATTGCCCAAACCAAAATCACCGGACCGGCAGCAAGCCCGATTGAGGGAATAATCCAGATTATTTTTCCAAGAGCATTGTCGGAATCGGGCTTCCTCAAAATCCACTCACCGTAACGATCGCGGAAATAACGGATGATCTCATCTTTTTTCTTTCCTTCGCTGATCTGTCGTTCGATCTCTTTTCTCATGGACGTGCTCTGCGGCGTGTCGCTCTCAAGAATACTCACGCCCTGACAGGTCGGACATCTCAACTCCTCCCCGATGACTTTGAGCTCATCTGAAAATTGCATCCGCGCTTTGGAAGCGTCAGCCATGGCGGTTCCGGAAAACCCGAACAGGACAAGCAGTACTGCTCCTCCAATCACAAGAGCCGACTGAATTTTGTTTGATCTTTTTACCGGAGCAAGAGCTTCGGCGAGAATGTCCATATCCTCGGTCGCAGACTCAAGCAGCAGTCCGTTCGGGCTCACATCCAAGCTTCGGCGCTTGATGCGGTGACTCAGCCCGACGAGCGCACCGAGGACCATAATGACCAGACTCGTCCAGACGAACTTCACAGTCGGATTAATATGCATCTTTAAAGAAATTTGATTGGACTTCGGATCAAAGAACGCAAGCACCAGATACAGATCGTGCCAAAACGTCGAATGAATGCCGATCTCATTCAGCCATTCTTCCTTATTGGTGTATTTGCTGCGCGTCGGCAAAACCTCATTGACGTTGCCGCGGCTGTCCGTGGCCTCGATCACGGCTTTTGCGTAGGTCGCATTATATTCCTGCTCGTACTCCATTTTCTTGAACGTAAGATTGTATCCGTAAAACTGTGTCGACTGTCCCTGAGAAAGCTGCGCTTCGGCCTGAATTCCGCGATAGCCGCCCAAAAATCCGGCTATCGCAACCAAAAAGCCGAGGTGAGCGATCCACGAGCCGAGGTACGGCCGGTTGAACTTCAAGAGCGCGCGGGCGTTCCAGCGCATGCCTTTCAGCTTGAAATAAAGATCCATGACCATGACGAAAGCCGTCCACAAAACAACGGCAAATCCTATCGTCGAACGAATGTCCAGCTGTTTGCGGGAAGCGAGCACAGCCGTCAGCACCAAAGCCCACACGGCAGGAAAAAGCAGTCCGGCCACAGGATCTTCTATTTTTCCGTTTCTCCAGCGCATCAGGTTGCCGATACCGAGAATTGCGACGAGCCCGAACCCAATCCACGGTGCGAAAGCGTTGAAGAACGGCTGCTGAATTGAAATTTTAACTCCCCGAACGGCTTCAACGATGAGGGGAAGCAGAGTACCGATGCAGACCAAAGCAAGCAGGAATAACAAAAAGAAGTTCGTGAACAACAGTGTGCTTTCTTTGGAAACGGTCCACGTCTGCGCCTGCGCGGCGCCCTGCAAAAGATGTCCTCGCAGAGCCACGAGCAGTATCATGATCAGCGTCCACAAAACGATGTAAATGAGGTACGCGGGTCCGATATTGCTCTCTGCAAAGGAATGCACCGAACTGATCACACCTGAACGGGTGATAAATGTTCCCAAAAAAGTCAAAATGAAGCCGATGGCGGCAAGCGAAACTGCGAGTCGGGGAAGCCTGTTTGTCTTGTCGAGAATCAGCAGAGTGTGAAGCAGCGCCGTTGATGCAAGCCAAGGCATAAATGAGCTGTTCTCAACAGGATCCCATGCCCAGTAACCTGCCCAGCCCAATTCAACGTAAGCCCATTTGCCGCCAAGAAAGATTCCGACGGACAAGACCGCCCAACCCGCAAGAGTCCACCGCCGCACACTGACGAGCCAGTCGGGAGTAAATGCTCCCCTGAGCAAAGCGGCAACCGAGTATCCGAAGGGAACAATCAGCGAACAATAGCCTGTGAAAAGACTCGGCGGATGCGCAGCCATGTAGGGGTTCTGAAGGAGGGCATTCATACCTTGTCCGCCTTCCTGAAGAGGAAAGAGTCGGGTCAGAGGGGCTGATGCCCAGACAAGGAGCAACGTCATAAAGGTAAGGCAAAATCCGTATGCGGCAAGCAGACCGGGGAGAAGAGTTTCATTCTGCCGGCGGACAGTCAGCAAAGAAATTGTGACAACCACCGACATAATGGATGTCCAGAGCAGGTGACTGCCTTCGAGTGAACTCCAGAATGCAGTCAGCAAATAAACCGGAGGCATGTCCGCGGCAGAGTTTCTGAAAACATAGCTGACGGAAAAGTCATGTGTGATGAGAGAAATCCACAACACTGCGGCGGCAAAAAGCACGCACACGTTGACACCGACAAGCGCATTTCGGCCGCTGAAGACAACTCCCCGCTGCGGTCTGGCAAGCGAGAGCAGACCCATTCCCGTGCCATAAACCGAAAGGCACAGAGCCAGAACCAGAGAAAAATAACCAAGCTCAACCATAAATCTCTTCCTTACCAGCGCACAACGGGAGGCAATGATGCAAAAATCGCTTCCGTATTGCCGCCTGACATCAAACCAAAACGCGTTCCTCTGTCGTAAACAAGATTGAACTCGGCATATCGGCCGCGCCAATAGAGTTGCTTCTCTTTCAAATCATCAGAAAACGGCATGGTGACTCTGCGCCTCAGAATGTCCCCGTACTGATGAGCAAAAGTTTGTGCCGTATTCAGCAAAAGACCAAGATCATCTTCCTTGGCCACATTCAGATAGTCAAAGAAAATTCCGCCGACACCGCGTGTCTCGCCGCGGTGGGGAATGAAGAAATATTCGTCGCACCATTCCTTGTATCTTTGGTAATTTCCGAGGGGATGCGAGTCGCAGGCCTGCCTGAAGCCGGCATGAAATGCTCCGGTGTCCTCTTCAAATCGCTGCATCGGGGTCAGATCGCCGCCGCCTCCCATCCAAAAAACGGTTTTATCTTCCGTACCCACCTTCAGTATACGAATGTTCATGTGAGCAATCGGAGCATTGGGATTGTAAGGATGACAGATGAGCGAAACACCCGCCGCCAGAAACGGCAAACCGGAATATTCCTTTTCGATTGACGGATACGACGGACCGCAGACAACACTCATGTTGACTGCCGCCTTTTCCAAAACGTTTCCGCGGAAGATACTCATCACGCCGCCGCCCTGCGGAACACCGTCGAGCAGCGGTTTGCTCCAAGGCTTAATCACCAGCTCGGCCTGCGGATCAAGAGCCTCAAACATTGCGCGGTTGAGATTGCGGACGAAGACGAGAAGGTTGAGCTCACGTCGGCTCAGTTTTCCGCCCAAAAAAGGTGAGGCAATTTGCAAAACAGGGTCGGCCTCGGCAACAGGCAGAGACAAGACTTCGGACAGATTCCGAACGGCATGAGCTGAACTAAATTGCGAAAACCTTTCCGACGCTCCTTGGGCTTCCAAAAGATGCTGATCAGCGGATAAACTCATGGCTCCCTCCCGAGACTCGCAGGGAGCTTAAAGGGTTGGAGCCGAAAAAACTATCATCTGATGAACATCAAGCGGCCAATCGCCGAAACTCAATAGAACCTGACTTCGCCTTCTATCGTCTGACGATGCCGGAAGCGTTCTGCCTCAAAAGAAAACATTCTTGGCGGGCGGTAAGCCATTCCGCGAGGCCTGTGCGGTGACTCCTTAAGAATGTCCAAAAGTTCAATCTTTTTGCGAAAATTCCGGACATCCATCGGGCGGTTCAGAATGGCCTCAAAAACCCGCTGAAGCTCACTCAGTGAAAATTCGTTCTGAAGGAACGCAAACGCAACCGTCTCAAACCGCGACCGGCGGCGCAGTTCTGCCAGTGCAGCCAATGCCAGCTCTCTGCTGTGCCCGTCGAGCAGATCGGATTGTTCATGAACTTCAAGGAACCGATATTGGTCCAAGGATCCGGTGGCAACAAACTCCAGATCAGACGGGGTCGCCACCGTAAAGTAACAAATTTCAATTTGCCTGTTTGTTTCGGGCAGAGCTCCCGACTGCGATTCAAATGCGCCGACCTGAAAAACGGGCGACAGTTCAAGCGGAAGCCGCGAACGCACAACCTGCCGCGCGGTTGTCGTCAGATCTTCCGAAAAATCGAAAGGCAGACTGGGAAGACTATAGCGCTCCGGCTCATCGGCGCCTTTGCGCACGGCGAGCATTCTGAGCTTCGCTCCGTCGAATGAGAAAACGGCAGTGGTCACTTTCAGAGCGGGAATTTGCGATCCTGCCTGAATCCCGCCTTGGATTTGTCCGCGCGCTGCAACAATATCGCTTCGCATGTCCATGGCCTGACCCCGTTCAAAAGGTTTACGTTACGTAACCGGCCCGATGACAAGCTTAAGACTACAAAAACCAATGCTCAAGTTCCGGAAGAAAAAAAGTAACAAGCCGGCTTCCGCAGACTTGTTACCTTATCGATTTGTTCCTGTTTTCAGCGGCCGATATTCATCACCGCGACATAAGCAAGTTCAATCTTCAAACCGTGGCATACACTTCCGAAACCCGAAGACAGACATCGCGATACAAATTCACGGCTGAACGGTCCAAGGACAAGCGTGTCTTCAACACATGCATTGTATTCCGGATTCCAGCCCGAGCCGGCCGGACAAATACCCTGACCGCGGAGAGAAATATAAAGTTCGTTGGGCCAGACGGAATTGTAGCAGGCAACTCCCGATCTTTGCAGACAGGCTGAAAGCATTTCACGGGTGTAAGGCGCAAACGCATTGCGGCCGTCAGTACAAAACTCAAAGGGTGCGAACATCGAATACGTTCCCGCCGGACAATTCAACGTCGGCGGAGTGCTGACAACGGGCTGCGGAACTGCCGGCGCAGTTCCTGTCACCGGCTGAGTGAGCACCGGTGCGATCGGCGCATCAGCTCCGGCAGGAGTCGGAGCCGGAGATGCCGGCTCGGCGTTCGGGAGCGGAGGCAACGCAGGCGTGGCCGCGGGTGCCGGAACAGCAGGAGTTGCTGCGGGCTGAGGTGTCGCCGACGAATCCGGAAGAACCGTCGGCGTCACAGCAGGAGTCGGCTCTGCCGGAGGCACGGGAGCAGGCGCCAAATCAGGCAACGGCGCAGGTCTTCCGAGGATTGACTGCTCGTAAATAGACTCGATGTCGCGATAGTATCCTCTGAAATCGGCTTTTTCCTGAACCCAGACAAAATCGGGATGCTGATCGCTCAACCAACGGCCGCCGACAATGCGTCCGAGTGAATCAGTTTCGATAGCGTATTGATAAACAACTTTTTCGGATGCCTGAGTGCGGCTGTCTCCAAGCGCCGCCCACGTCGGTCGCTCAATCTCGGTGATGTAAAACACCTCAGTCTCAACGATGATTTCGCTCACAGCCTGCGGAGCTGCTCCCGCAGTCGCAGGCTGTCTTGAAAGCTCACGCGTCGAATAGGCATAAATCGGAAAATTCCAAACCTCTGAACCGCGGCTCAGGTCAGCAATAACGGTCTGTCCGGACCGGCCTACAAGATTGGTCAAAATCAGGTGAAACGCGCCTGCATTGGTGTCCCTGCAGGAAGCCGTGTGACGCAATTCAGGGCGGACAGAAAAATCAACTTCACAGCGCTGTCCAAGCACTTTTGCCGCGGGATAAAAAACAATTCCCTGCGCATAGGCAAGCAGAGCTTTAACATCCGCACTTCCGAACGGAACCTCAATTCCGGAGGTGCCTTTCACTGACACAGCTCCCGGCTCATCAAAGTTGATCGATGCCGATGACCATCCGTGACAAAGGCCGTACCACAGCGGCATCGAAGGGTGTGTCCTCATGAGCTCTGCCTGAACGGTAGGAAAGTCAAACCGGCCCATAAAGATGTCGTACTTCTCTGCAGGAGAAAGGCGCGCGAGCTGTTCACCCGACATCCTGCGGACATCCGCTTCCGTAAGTCGGGGCGTATCGAAAGGAGAAACCGGTTCATCAACCCAGCGCAACGCAATACCGCCGTAATAACTCGGCCAGTAAATATCGGACCAAGGCACCCGCGCAGCCTGCCCTGCCAAAGGAAGTTCGCTGAATGCGACGACCGCGCCGGCATCCAATTGCGCAGGCGAATTGTAGGTATCCCAAGCTTCCTGAACCTTGTCGCGCGTCACCCTCGGCCGGCTCTCGCAGGCGACCGGAATTGCAATAATAAAAGCGAATAAAAACAGAACCTTGCCCGCGATACGGCGCATGACAAACCCCCTCGGCTTTATGTAGCCAGAAGGGGGTAGTGCCATCTGCAATGAGCGTCAATATAAATAATTAATGCTGCTGGGGAGAAAGCAATTGACGCAGAGCCTCTGTCGTCTTTTTGGGATCGTGCCGCGCAAGGTACATAATCTGTTCCTTGTGCGAGAGTTTTTCGAACGGCACTTCTTCCTGTACCTGAACTCTCTTGGCTGCAGAACCTGACCGCTCCAATTCGTAATCCGCAATGTTGAGAACTTCGTCGGAACGTTTGTCCGGATCGAAAGTCAACCAGCGGAAATACGGACGCAGGAGTGCGAAGTACAGGAAAATCATTGCAAGCACCGAGACCGTTGCAATTATACCGGTCTGAATAAGCGAGGTTTTGCGTGCCGTCAGCGAAGCCTGCTCCGCAACCGCCAGTTCGTCGAGTTCGAAAGGTGCATTTTCGACAGTGATGGTGTCCCTGCTGTCCTGAAAACCAATGGCATTTTTTACCAGCTTGGTAATCATCCCGATCTCCTCGGGAGTCCGTGCAACGTATTTTCCGTCAACCAGTTTACCGTCAACAAGCACGGCGGTAGAGATCTTTTTAATTGTGCCGACCGGCTCAATAATTTTGCTGACCGTTCTTTTCACGTCAAAATTGAGAGTTTCCATGACTTGTTTGTTGCTGCTGGAACTTCCGCCTGCGGCGCTGTCCTCTTTTTCACCGGGTAGATTGCTCTTTGCACCGGGGACACCGGTCGGATTCAAACCTTGTCCCTGCGAAGACTGCTCATTTTTCTGCGAACCCAAAACCACAGTTCTCTCGGGGTCCACGTCCTGAACCGTTGTCTCAATCTTCTTGTATTCCACATCAGCCTGAACTTTCGCTACGACCTTATTATGGCCGACAACGCGCCCGAGAATTTCTCTGATGCTTGTCTCCATTTCACGCTCGATCCGCCGCTGATATTCACGCTGTGCGCTTGTGATGCGGTCCAATCCGCCGTCTTCTTCTTCCGGTTTGGTCAGCATATTTCCCAGCTCATCGACAATTGCGATGTTCTGCGGATCAAGCCCCTCCACCGCGCGGGCGACAAGATGCAAAATACCCTGAACCTGCTTTTGACTGAGTTGCTTTCCGGCTTTCATCCTCAGCATAATGCTGGCGGTCGCGGGCTTCTTGTCCTGAGCAAAAACTGCTGCATCGGGCATGACAATATGAACACGGCTCGACTCCACCGGATCGAGTTTGTTGATACTGCGCGACAGTTCACCCTGAACAGCCCGAAGCTTGCTGATGCGCTGATCAAAATCAGTCATCCCGAACGAACGATCGTCGAACTTTTCCCATCCGACGGAAACGCCGTTACTCGGCAAACCTTCCTGCGCAAGAATCATTTTGTATTCGTTGACCTTGCTCGTCGGCAAATACAACGACTCCCCTTCAATTTTAAAATCCTGAACATTTTGCTTTTTGAAAAGGGCAAGGATCGATGTCCGGTCTTCATGGGAAAGATTGGTGTAGGCAACCTCGAAAGACGACGCGGGCCTGTAAAACGTAACTGCCAGAAAAATAGCCGCGACCGTGACAAGACCGACAATCAAAGCAATTTTGCGTCCGGTCGTCAGCCCTTTGAAAAATACGGACGACTGCGAACGAAATTGATCAAAAAATGTTCTCAGTCTTTCAAACATCGTCTGCACACTCACTCAAAATTATGCGCCGATCCGGTTGACCGCCAAAAAACAGGGTCAACCTCAAACCTGCATGCGCATGACATCCTGATACGCTTCTATTGCCTTGTTACGCAGTTGGACGAGCATGTTGAACCCAAGCTCGGCCTTCGATACGGAGAGCATGGTTTCATGAATGTTGCTCGACTTGCCGGTCGCAAGGTCCATTGACGCCTTTTCGCTTTCGCGCATTCCCTTGTTGACGTCCGAAATGCCTTCCTTCAGAAGGTTCAAAAATTCGCCGTTCGACTCAGAACCGCCGACTTTACTCTTGGAGGATGCTCCCGCTCCGCCGGAAAGTGACCTGATATCACTTTCAATGGAAGACAGATCCATTGGTTTTGAGGTTGCACTGCGAATCATTTTCTACCCCTTACCCGCGGCCGATGTTGATGGCTGTATTGGCCATCGACTTGGTCGCATTGAGTGCCGTGGTATTGGCTTCGAACGCACGGTTCGAAGTAATCATGTTGACCATTTCTTCCATCACGCTGATGTTCGGCATGGCAACCATTCCATTCTGGTCTGCGTCCGGATGGCCGGGGTTGTAGACCATTTTCGGAGGCTTCCTGTCCTCGACGATTCCGTCGACTTTGACTTCTTTGAGATTCGGATCGAACGCCTGACGCATGAGGTTGTCGAACGTAACGCCCGAATCGCGCGCCGTAAAAACAACGTCTTTTCTTTTGTACGGACCGCTTCCGTCCTCTGTCCGCGTTGTGTTTGCATTTGCCAGATTGGAGGAAATCACGTTCATGCGAACGCGCTCTGCAGCGAGAGCCGAGGAACTGATCTTCAGACCGTTAAGGAAGCTCATAAATATTACCTCCCGCCGTTGATTCCGTATTTGAGCATAGCGAGACGACGGTTGAGAAGCTCAACCGTCGCCCTGTAAAGTGTCTGGTTCCAGGCCAAATCAGCCATTTCCGAATCAAGGTCGACGGTGTTTCCGTCGTTACCGATGCTCTCGGTCGGCTTGACGTGAAGATCACCCCGAAGGTCACCGTTCACGGTTAATCCCTGATGTTTAAAGTGACGGGCGTCTGTGGCCTGAATTCCCATTTTCCCGTCGTTACCGACTGCCGCACGCAGTTGTTCTTCGAATTCATATCCAAGCGAACGGTAACCGGGTGTTTGCGCATTCGAGATGTTACTCGTGATGACGTTCTGCTTGATGAGACGCTGGTTCAAGCTCTCTTCAAGCACGGCATCAGCTTTTGCGAAAACATGGTTACCGGTAACTTTCATATATTCTTACCTTCAACCTCGTATCCGCATTCGACGAGTTCGTTGAGCTTATAGCGCAAAGCGCGCAATGAAATGCCCAACGCTTTTGCCGTGTGCGTCCGGTTTCCGTTCATGCGGCGCAAAGTTTGCAGTATGAGGCGTTGCTCAAGTTCACGCAGCGTGATCTGCGGAAGAGCGTCGCTCATAGCCACTTCAGTGCGGCTGTTGGCCTTCATCAGGTGCAGCTCTTCCACGCCGATATAGTCGCGGGTTGCGAGCAGAACCGAACGCTGGACGACGTTGCGCAGCTCACGCACATTGCCGGGCCATGTGTAGGTTCTCAGAGCCTGCTTCGCGGTCGGCGAAAGCTGGACGTTCTTGGAGAACTGCATGTTGTATTCTCTCAGGAAGATCTCGGAGTAGAAATCAACATCAACCGTGCGCGTACGGAGCGGTTCAATTTCAAGCTGAATCACATGCAACTTGAAATAAAGGTCGTTGCGGAACCGCTGTGCATTGACTTCGTCATTGATGTTCTTGTGCGTGCAGGCAATCACGCGTGCGTCGGATGCAGTGCCGCGCCGGACTGCTCCCTTGTTGACATCCTGCTCTTTGAGGATACGGAGCAGCTTGAGCTGGAGCTGCGGATCAAGTTCCGTAATTTCGTCGAGCATCAGCGTTCCGGATTCGGGAGCACGCGGCAAGCCGTACTCATTTCCGCTGCGGTGACCGCCGAAAATCTCCATTTCAAAGAAATTCTGAGGAACGTTTGAACAGCTTGCCACCACAAAACGACCGCGATCACGGCCGCCGGCAATGTGAATTGCCTTGGCAAGAGTTTCTTTGCCTGTGCCGCTCTCGCCGGTAATGAGAACCGGAACCTTTGTCGGAGCAACGGTACGGGCGACTTCCAGAATCTTGTACATCTTTTCATCACGCGTCGGGAAATGACGAAGCATTTCTTCCTCGGTGATGCGTCCTTCAACATTGGCAAACACAGAGCTGAGACCGCCGACCGCACGGCCGTTGTCCAGTCCCTGTGCCCCGTTGAAATTCTGATTCTCTATATCAAATAACCCCAATGGTCTGGCCTCGCTCATCTGATGTCCTCCCCCAAAATTTGTTGGCGTTAGCGAATTCTTTCCAGCCTCTCACTTGCCAGAGACGAAAACTTTTTATCCGTGATGTCGGCTGCAGAGATTTGCCATGCAGACTTGGCCTTCTCGACCATTCCTGCGCGTGCATAAACAAGCCCTGCCTTGTAGGCGGCCTCTGCCTTTTTTGTCGTCTGTGCAAGATTGGAGACAGTCATGTAGACATCTCCGGACTTTGCCAGACGTCCGTTGTTTCTCAGGTCATCCGCGTACCCCATGAGAGAAGCTTCAATACGCTTGGCTTCATCGTCGTTGCGCGGCGAAGTCGTCATCAGAACGTCGAAGACCTTGTCGGCATCCTCCCTGCCTCTCGCAGCATTGGCGAGAGTTACGAGCATGGAAACCTCACGTTCGACGTAGCGTCCGAACTTCATTTCATCGATCAAAATGTACTGCGCTGTTTTCGAAGAATACGGTGCGCGGGCCGACTCTTTGAGTGCAGCAGTTGCACGTTCACCGAGGCCCGTATTTTTTCTCACATCACTCGCAAAAATCTTTTTAAGCACGGCATCTGCCTTGTCGCGCGCCTGCAGTTTGTGGTTCAGCTGGGCGGTCAGGGCAAATGCCTCGTTTTTCTTGCTCTCGTCCGTGGATACATTGGTGAAGACCTGCAGCAGCGAAAGCGCTTTGCGGGTATCCCCTACCGAAAGCCAGCCCTCGAC
>RFOM01000072.1 GCA_009926615.1 Pseudomonadota bacterium | reverse complement strand
CTCTTTGCCGGCAAACTTGCTGACCCTGAAGGCACGACAGGCATGAGCTACCGCATTGAATCGTTCGGCGGAGCAGGCACTTTGAGTGCAGGTTCAAATGCAGGCGGCACGGTCATTAATCCTAACGGCACGGTCGCAAGCATGTTCACGCTAATGCAGACACCTTCGGGAGCTGCATCGAATATTTCTGCCGTCTACTGGCAGGCACCCAATGCCGCCGGCACATTCAAACTGATGACAGTGCGGTTGTTCGACGGCACCGACTACAGTGTTTCGACAACAGACATCTTTGTGACAATAGATGCGAGCAATGTTGCTCCGACATGGTCAGCTGTGACTGTGACACTGCCAAGTTCGGCCAGCGAGAGCGGTTCGTTGCCGGTGACTTATGAGACACTCGCATCGCTGACAAGCCCGTCTGACGCTGACGGCGACACGGTGCGCTTCAAGGTCACCGGAATCACCACCGGTACAGTCGTGGTGAACGGCACATCGTATTCGGGATCGCCTGCGACACCTCCGTCAATTGGCCCTGGTGAAACTCTGACGTGGCGTCCGGGAGTAAATCCGGGAACCAACCTGACAGCATTCTCAATCATGGCCACCGACGGCACATTGGATTCAGCCGGAGCGGCTGTCACAGTGAAGGGCAATGTAACCGGTGTGAACGATGCGCCGACCATGACTACGTCGGCAACGCTGACAGGCGCAAACCGCAACCAGTGGTTTGAAATCAAGTTCGAAACACTGCGTTCTGCGCTGAATATGAACGATGCCGAAACATCCAACTCGGCTTTGACCATCAAGGTTGAACAGCGGCTTGCAGGTCAGGAACTCAAGCTGGGCAATAGTTCGGACGCATCGCCTGTCGGAAGCTCAACCACTGCGACGGCATGGAGCGCTGCGAGCAACAGCACAATTACGAACGGCAAGAGTATCTGGTGGCTGCCGCCGGCGAACGTTGCCAACACGATCTCTGCATTTACAGTCAGTGTGCTCGATGCAGCGAACGTTGCCTCCGGCAATATCGCAACGGTGAATGTCACTGTGACGGGCAGCAATGCAGCACCGACTCTGACTGCCGGCAACCTCGACCGCGGTACCTATGCACAGGGTGCTCCGTTTGCCGTGAGCTACGCGCAACTGATTGGTCAGTTTGCTCCGGCGGATACCGACAGCGCAGTGGTCAGCTTTGTGGTGTCTTCAATCACCAACGCAACCCTGAAGAAGGGCACGACAACAATGACTGCTGCGGCCGGTACTCCGGTTGCTGCCAACATCATTTCTCCGGACGAAACAATTCTTGTGATTCCTTCCGCCGCTGTCGGAGGCGCAACCACACTCTTCACGGTCAAGGCGTGGGATGGAGACACTCTGTCCTCCGGCATCGGAAATATTCAGGCTGCGTTCACCGCACCAAACAACAACCTTGTGCCCGTTCTGAGCTACGTGCGCGACTTCACGGGTGCCGTGAAAGACACAGTGTATCCGTTCACCTATGCAGCACTGCGCAGCGGCGGAACTCCTGCACGCTCGGATGCATTTGATGCTGAAGAGAACATCAGCGTTCCTTCGCTCAAGTTCAAGGTGAAGACAGTTTACAGCACCAACGGCAAGCTCTGCGCCGGAACCGACGGAACGTGCACGGCTACTGCTCTGGTTGCGGGTCAGCTGATTGACTCTGACACGAACTCATCCTTCAACTGGAAGCCCGAAGCGTCGTTGCATGGGACGGCACAGACGAAAGCAGCACGCCGATTGACGTGTACTTCCAAGTGACCGCTCCAAATGCAGCACCGACCTTGGCAGCAGGTCCTGCAATCAACGGTGCCTATGAAGATGTACCGTTCAATATCACCTACGACATGGTCCGTCAGGCAACGGTCACCAGTGATGATCAGGCCGGACCAGTTAAATATCTCATCAGCCACGTATTTACTGCGGACGGCTCGCTGAGCAAAGCCGGCGCGGCGGTTGTGGCCAACAGCACGCTTCTGCAGGTCACTGAATCGCTCACATGGACACCTGCAGCCAACAAGAACAGCGCAATTGCCGCGTTCAAGGTTAAAGCAGTTGATGATCAGGGTGCTCAAAGCGGCGAAGAGATTATTACAATCAACGTCACAGCGGTGAACGACCTGCCCTCCGTGACAGCTCAGGCTGCACTTGTTCCGCCGGTAGAGAATGCAGGAAAAACTTGGTCGTATGCCAACATCAACAGCGCACTCACAGTTATCGATCCTGACTTTGCAACGACGCCCGCTGCGGGAACCTATTCGTTCCGCATCGAACGCTCAGGCGCGGGCAGTTTGTATCAGGGAACAACTGCAGGCGGCACGCCGATTACTGCAAACATGGCCGTTGCCGACATGCCGATTCTGAAGAACAGCACGGCCGGCACACCCAATGCCATCAGCGACTTCTACTGGATGCCGCCTGCCAACGGCTCGGGCGAGTTCACCGTCATGACAGTCCGCGTCGGCGACGGCAGCGAATATTCGGCAACCACGTGGGACATTAAGGTTACAATCACTGATGTGAACAGCGCACCCACTTGGTCGGCAGCTGTCGCCAGCGCGGGCAATGTGACTTTGGGCACCGGCACTATTGAAGGCGGCGCAATTTACGTCAGCTATGACGCTCTGAAGTCACTCACTGGCCTTGCCGATTCCGACGGACAGGTGCCGGTCTTCAAGATTTCCGCAGTCAACTCCGGAACGGTTTCAGTAAACAATGCGCCCGCAGTTGCAAGTGTCAGCAGCCCATTCCCGACGCTTGCTGCGGGTGAGAGCCTCGTCTGGCGTCCGGCAGCAAACGCAAATGGCAATCTCTCGGCGTTCACCGTCACAGGTACGGACGGAACACTCAACACAGCAACAGACGTTATTGTGAAGGCCAACGTCACAACGACCAACAGTGCACCTGCAATCGGCACGCTGATTCATACAATCACCGGCGTGACACGCAACGTCGAGAAGGTCGTTACAGTTGCAGACCTGTCGTCCGCCCTGAGTATTTCTGATGCAGACAATGCGACAAGCCTGCTTGTCTTCCAGATTGAATCTTTGGTGACCGGTCAGTCATTGCGGTTTGGCGATACGTCGGGAACCGCTTCAACTTATCCGTCCGGATCAAACAGAGTAGGAAGCACCGGAAGCTTCTGGTGGATGCCGCCAAGAAATCAGACGGGCACGTTTGATGCCTTCAGAGTCACGGTGGTTGACCCAAGCAACCTGTCTTCACCGCAGGTCGCATTGATCCGCATGACTGTCGACACAGGCTCAAACGCTCAACCTGTGCTTGCTGCAGTCTCCAATACGTATGACCTCGGCTCACGCGGTGTGGGCATGCCAATCGCCATTACCTATGACGACCTTAAACTCGGCGCGGCGGCATCGGACGACGACAGCGCTTACATCAGCTTTGTGATTACCGAACTCACCAATTCTACAATCAAGAAGGGCAGTGTGACAATGACGACCACAACGGTCGCGTCACAAACCTCGCCGGTGCCTGCGACAACAAGTATTATTTCACCCAGCGAGTCGATTGTCGTCACGCCGACTGCGGCTGCCGGAAACGACCGCATTCTCTTCAAAGTACTCGCGTGGGACGGAGTAGCTTATTCTGCAATGGCAACTCCGGTTTCAGTGATTGTCGACCTGCTGGCAAACAACCAGACTCCCGTTCTGACCTACGTGCGTGACTTTACGGGCGCAGTGAAGAACACAATTTCAACATTCACCTACGATCAGCTGCGCGGTGATCCGAGCATCGTCGACGGCTCACAGCGCACCAATGCATTGGATCCGGAAGAAGCACTGCCGGTTAAATCACTGCAGTTCATCGTCAAGTCAATCTACAGCGGTTCGCTGTGCATAAGCACAGACACGAGCTGCGCATCGCCGCTGAACGCTCCCCAGACCATCACCACAGCGTCAACCTTCAAATGGAAACCGCCAACGGATACCGTCGGCCGTATCAAGGCATTCAGCGTCGTTGCATACGACGGCACAGTTGAAAGCAGCACTCCGGTTGATGTGTACTTCCAAGTGGCCGGCACCAATACGCCTCCGGTGCTGGGTACGGTCACAACCTTCACAGGCGCTTACGAAGATGTGCCGTTCAATATCAGCTACGATTTGCTTAAGAGCAGAGTGCCGGTCAGTGATGATCAGGTTGCTCCTGTCGACTACAAGATTACCGGTGTGGATGCGGGAACGCTCGTCAAGAATTACAGCACGGCTGTGGTTGCCGGCACTACGACCCTGAGCATCAACGAAACTCTCACATGGACTCCGGCAGCCAACGTGAACAACAGTGTTGCCGCCTTCAGAGTGAAGGGAGTTGATTCCAGCGGAGCAGAAACATCCGAAGCGACCGTGACGATTCTTGTTACAGCGGTGAATGATGCTCCGGTTGTCACAGGCGTCGTTCCGACAATCGTCAGTCCGACGGCACCTGCCAAGAGAGGAACAAAATCATTCAGCTACTCGGAAATCAACGGGCTGTTTACCGGAATTATCAATAACCCCGAAGGAACAGACACAATCAGTTACCGCATTGAATCCTTCGGCGGTGCAGGCACACTGACTGCAGGTTCAACGGCCGGCGGTGCAAGCATCAATCCGAACGGAACAGCCGCCAGCATGTTCACTTTGATGCAGACACCTTCGGGCGCAGCAAGCAACATCTCGGCTGTGTACTGGCAGGCGCCCAACTCATCCGGCACATTTAAACTGATGAGTGTCCGTGTCTTCGACGGAACCGATTATGCCGCTACGACAGCCGACATTTATGTCACGATACCGTCGTCCAACGCAGCTCCCTCGGTGGGCGGCCTGACGACGATCACCCACACAAGCAATGTTGCAGAAAATGGCGCACTGCCCATCAGCTTCACAAGTCTGCATTCACAGATTAATGCGACCGACGCTGATGCAGATGTAGTGAGCTACAAGATTATGTCCATTCAGACCGGTACGCTGTCAGTCAACGGCGCAGCTGCCGTTGCAAGTATAACGCTTGGCTCTGAACCTGTTTTCGCAGCCGGCCAGAACGTTGTCTGGTATCCTGCAGCAAATGATCAGGGAACCGGCAAATCTGCATTTACTGTAAAAGCAGTCGACCCCTCGGGTGCAGTCTCCGATGCTGTTGCCGTGAGGGTGAATGTGTCGCCTGTCAACAGCGCACCGACGATGGCGTCGATGACAACAACAATCAACAGCATCACCCGCAACGTCGAGAAGGAAGTTTCGCACGCGACACTGATTTCCGCACTCGGCATCAGTGATGTTGAAGATACCGATACAACTACACTGAAACTTGTTATCAGCGATGTTGTCGGTACTCTCAAGATTGGCAACAGCCTGAATGCCGGCTCGGCCATTCCTTTCAATGCTGCGTCAAACGCAGAGCTGATTGGCGGCAAGAGCCTGTACTGGACTCCGCCCGTCAACCAGACAGGCGTGTTTACAGCGTTCAAGCTGGTTGTTGTGGATACGGGCAATGTGAACTCTTCACAAATTGCCACAGTCAGCATGAATATCGACACCGGAAGCAACAGCAAAACTGTGTTGAACGCAGCCGGCAATACCTACAACCTTGGCAGCCGCGGCAGGGGCCTGCCCATTCAGGTCACTTACGACCAGTTGAAGCTGGCATCGAATGCCGCTGATTCCGACAACGATGTGATGTCCTTTGTTGTGACCTCGCTCGACAACAGCACAACAATCACCAAGGGTGTCAGCTCAATCAGTGCCGTGACTGTGAGCAGCGATACTTCGCCTGTGCCGCTGACCACAAACATTGTTTCGCCGAACGAAACAATCACGGTTTATCCTTCGGCAACAGCAACTCTCAACACTCTGACAGACCTCTTCAAGTTCCGTGCGTGGGACGGTCAGGTGTATTCACTTGCGGCATCGCAAGTTACGGTCAAAGCGACATTCACTGCTGCGAATGCATTGCCGACGCTGACTTATGTGCGTGACTTCACAACGGGCACAAAGAACACGACGTTCGTGTTCACGTACGACGACCTGCGCGGCAATCCGACGATCACCGACGGAACCCAGCGAACCGACGCTTATGATGCTGAAGAAGTTGTGGCCAGCAGAACACTCAACTTCCGCATCAAATCGGTCAATGCGAGCTCATACCTGTGTTTGAATACTTCAGCGACTTGCGATGCAGCAACAACTGCTCCCAATCTTCTGAGCGCAGGTTCAAATATCAGCACCGGCGTGACCTACAAGTGGGCACCTCCAACCGGAGCCACCGGACGCGTCAATGCGTTTGACGTTGTTGTTCACGACGGTACGTCCGAGAGCGCGACCACAATTCCTGTGTATGTGTGGCTGAGAGCGACAAACACAACACCGACAATCACCGGTGCAACTCCGTTGACCGGAGCCACCGAAGATGTTCCGTTTGCCATCAGCTGGGACACGCTGAGAGCAAATTATCCATACAGTGACGATCAGTCAGGTCCCGTGAGGTACGAAATCACCGGCGTTCAAAGCGGCGCGCTGAGAATGAACGGCGTGTTGGTGACCGCAGGCGTGACACAAATGACAATCACGGACCGTCTTGAGTGGACTCCGGCTGCCAACGAAAATGGCCTGAAGAATGCATTCACCGTGCAGCCTGTGGACGACGTGGGAGCCAAACCGACGACGGCAACTCCCGCCGGAACTCCAACTCAGGTTCAGGTGCTGATTACTTCCGTCAATGATATTCCCGTTGTGACCTCGGCACCGACGGCGCTTGCAAACATCGCCAAGAATGCCGCTCAGTCACTCTCTTACTCAACAATCAACACGCTGTTCAGCGGCAAGCTTTCCGACTTGGATTTCACCGGCGGAACACCGACGGCCGGCGCGATTTCGTATCGCATCGAGCGCAAGGGTTCGGGTACTTTGTATAAGGGCAGCAGCACAGCCGGTGCGCAGATCGACCCGACGACATCGGCAACCATGCCCACGCTTGTTGACACGGTCGGCAGCCAGCCCGATCCTGTGACGAGTGTGTATTGGGTGCCGCCGGCAAATGCGGAAGGTACGTTCACAATCATGACCGTCCGTCCGTTCGACGGCACAGACTATGCAAACACGGCATATGACATTTCAGTCACTATTACTTCAAGCAACACCGCTCCGGCGTGGTCTGCTTCGCTTGCTCCGTCCTACAACGTCACGATGTCACAAAGCGTCAGCGAAAACGGCACACTGCCAATTACCTACAGTGCCCTGAGCACAGCTGCGCCGGCAACCGATGCCGACGGCAACCTGATTAAATACCGCATCATATCGGTTTCGTCGGGCAGTCTGACAATGACTGTGAGCGGAGTGCCGACGACCTACACAACAGGCAGCAGTATTTCTGCCGCGGCCCTGCTTGGAGCCGGCGAAACACTGCAGTGGAGTCCTCCTGCAAACATTGACACCGCTCTGCAAACCGCGTTCATCATGACAGCCAGCGACGGCACAGACAGCAATGCGCAGAATGTGACCGTGAAGGTAACCGTCAATGCGGTGAACTCTGCACCTGTCATTGCCGGTCCGTACACCGACAGTGCCGTCATGAACACTTGGAAGGAAGTGACATACTCAAACCTGATCACTTACCTTGGCGCAACAGATATTGAGGCTGGCAGCCTGAGCCTCGAGGTCAAGTCACTTGTTAGCGGCCAGTCTCTCAAGGTCGGTAACAGCGGCAACGTCAGCGTTCCTCCGACCGTGGATGATTATTCCGCATCCAATAATACGCTTGTCAGCGGCAAGAGTATTTACTGGAAACCGGCCACCAATTACACCGGAACGACCGATGCTGTCCGCTTTGCCGCAGTTGATGCGGGCGGATTGTATTCACCGACGCAAGCTCTGCTGCGCATGACGGTCACAGGGACCAACGCAGCACCCACAATCACCGGCACCAACTACAGCATGGGAACCAACTATCCTGTCGGCAAGGCATTCAGCATCAGCTATGCATCGCTGGCTGCTGCTCTGTCGGCCAACGATACCGACGGTGCCTACGTCACCTTGGTTCTGACCTCAATCTCCAACGGCACCATCAAGAAGGGCAGCACGCTGATGACGGCCATGACCGGCGCATCACCTTCGAATGTGCTGATTCCTTCTGCCGATGCTCAGCTTGTAACCGGCGAGAGCATGGTCTTCCTGCCAACCAGCACAACCACAGGCTCCGCCGTCACACTTGCAACCGTGCGCGGCTGGGACGGCTTGGCTTACTCAAGCAACGAAGTCACGCTGCAGGCCACGTTTGTTGCTGCGGCCAACCAAATTCCGGTTCTGACCTACGTCAGAGACTTCACCACAGGCACAAAGGATGCTCCGTTTGTGTTCAGCTACGATGACCTGCGCGGCAATCCGGCAATCACGGACGGTTCGCAACGCTCCGATGCCTACGACTCCGAAGAAATTGTTGCCAACAAGACGCTCCGCTTCCGCATCAAGGCCATTAATGCAGGTTCCAAACTGTGCCTCAGCACCGATGCCTGCAACGTTGCAGGACACTATCTGGCAGCAGGTTATGATCTTGCCTTCGGTACGAGCCTCAAGTGGCTGCCACCCTCAGGGCTGACCGGCCGCGTGAATGCATTCGATGTTGTTGCTTACGACAGCACTTCGGAAAGCACAGCGACCATTCCTGTGTACGTTTGGCTGAAGGCAACAAACACCACACCTTCCATCACCGGCACCACACCTCTCGCCGGTGCGGTTGAAGATGTGCCGTTTGCCATCAGCTGGGATACACTCAGAGCAAACTATCCTTACAGCGACGATCAGGCCGGACCAATCAAGTACGAAATTACAGCGGTCTCGACCGGATCGCTGAAGATGAACGGCACCGCAGTGGTTGCCGGATCGACCCAAATGACCATTGCCGACCGGCTTGAGTGGACGCCGGCAGCCAACGACGTCGGAACTCAAAACGCATTTACGGTTAAGCCTGTTGACGACGTCGGAGCAAAAGCATCGACGGCAACTCAGGTGCAGGTGATTATTGCGGCCGTAAACGACATTCCGGTTGTCACTTCAGCCCCGACAACGCTTGCAAACATTACCAAGAACGTCGCACAAACCTACACTCACACAAACATTGATACGCTGTTCAGCACCAAGATTACCGATTTGGACTTCACAGGCGGCACACCCACGGCTGGAGCAATTTCGTACCGCATCGAGCGCGTGTCTTCAGGTACGCTCTATGCCGGCAGCAGCTCGTCGGGTGCGCAAATCAATCCGACAACATCTGCAACAATGTACACTCTCGTCAACACAGTTGGCGGCCAGACCAACCCGATTACAAGTGTGTACTGGGTACCGCCGACAAACGCTGAAGGCACCTTCACAATCATGACCGTGCGTCCGTTCGACGGCACAGATTATGCAAATACTGCGTGGGACATTTCGGTCACAATCGGTTCAAGCAATGTGGCTCCCGTGTGGTCGTCTTCAGTGAGCCTTGCGTCGCACATCGTGACTTTGGCAAGCAGCGTCAGTGAAAACGGAGCGCTGCCGGTCACCTACAGTGCACTGAGCACGGCTGCTCCGGCGTCGGATGCCGACGGCCAGATTGTGAAATACCGCATTTACTCCGTCAGCTCCGGTTCGCTCACAATGAAAATAAGCGGTGTGGAGTACACCTACACATCGGGAAGTTCAATTCCTGCAAATGCTCTGCTCTCACCGGGAGAAACACTCACGTGGAGTCCTCCGGCCAATGTGCCGACGGCAAACCAAACGGCCTTCGTGATTCGTGCGACCGACGGCACACTTGAAAACACGGCGAACAATGTGACCGTGACGGTCAACGTCAATGCCGTGAACTCTGCACCGACGATTGCCGGCCCCTACACGGAAAGTGCCCTCATGAACCAGTGGAAGGAAATTCCGTTCGAAACCTTGAGAGGCTACTTGGGTGCAACGGATACAATCAACGAAACCGCGAATGCCAGCTTGATCCTGAAGGTTGAGTCGCTGATGTTCGGACAATCACTGAAGATTGGCAACAGCTCGGATGAAGCCGGATCGCAGGTTTATTCGGGTACCAATAATACTGTGATTGCAGGCAAGAGTATTTATTGGAAGGCTGCAACCAATTACACAGGAACCACCGATGCCGTGAAGTTCTCGGTGAGCGACGGCAGCCTGACATCCGTCACTCAAGGTCTGTTGCGCATGGCAGTGACCGGCACCAATGCAGCGCCGACAATCACCGGAACGAACTACAGCTTGGGTGCAAGCTATCCAATCGGCAAGGCCTTTAGTGTCAGCTATGCAACTCTTGCAACTGCACTTAATCCACAAGATTCGGACGGCGCTTATGTGACCTTTGTCGTTACATCCATCACCAATGGCAGCATCAAGAAGGGCGCCACCACAATGGTCGCCGCGACCGGTGCTTCACAGGCCAACCCGATTGTGCCTTCTGCAGACGCTCAACTGGTTGTCGGTGAAAGCGCGGTCTTCTTCCCGACCAGCACAACCACAGGAACACCCGTTAATCTGGCTACGGTCCGCGGTTGGGACGGAACTACTTACTCGACCACTGAAGTCACACTGCAGGCGACGTTTATTGCTGCAACAAATCAGGTTCCTGTTCTGACCTACGTCCGCGACTTCACAACCGGAACCAAGAACGCAGCATTCGTGTTCAGCTACGATGATCTGCGCGGCGATCCTGCAATCACCAACGGCACACAGCGCACAGATGCCTACGATGCCGAAGAGATTGTTGCGAACAAGACTTTGACCTTTAAGATTAAGTCGGTGAACGCAAGCGCGTTCCTGTGCACCAACGTCGCGACTTGCAACGGCACTACAGCCGCAGCCGACAGAATTATTGCCGACGAATTCCTTGTCAGCAACACAAGCTACAAGTGGGTACCGCCCACGGATGCAACCGGCCGAATCAATGCCTTTGACATTGTCGTGAACGACGGCACCAGCGACAGTGCAACAACAATTCCTGTGTATGTGTGGCTGAAGGCCACAAACACGACACCCTCCATCACAGGTACAACTCCGCTTGCGGGTGCCGTGGAAGATGTGCCGTTTGCCATCAGCTGGGATACCCTGAGAGCGAACTATCCCTACAGTGACGACCAGTCGGGTCCAATCAAGTATAAGATTTCGGCCGTCTCGACCGGCTCACTCAAGATGAACGGTTCGCCGGTGGTGGCCGGTACAACCCAAATGACCATCACCGACCGTCTTGAATGGACACCGGCATTGAATGCAAACGGCACACTGAGCGCCTTTACGGTGACTCCGGTTGATGACATGGGTGCCGAGGCAGGCAGCCCGACTCAGGTGCAGGTGATTGTCGCGGCGGTCAATGACATTCCTGTGGTCAGCTCTGCACCGACAGCTCTTGCTTCGATTGTAAAGGATACAGCTCAAACTCTCAGCTACACAACGATAAACAACCTGTTCACCGGAAAGATCACCGATGCCGAGGCGAACACAATCGCTTACCGCATCGAGCGTGTGTCGTCCGGCACGCTGTACAGCGGATCCAGCTCGGCCGGCGCGCAAATCAATCCGACGACATCGGCCAACATGTACACGCTGGTCAGTTCAGTCGGCAGCCAAACCAACCCTGTGACAAGCGTCTATTGGGTTCCACCGACCAACGCAGAAGGTACATTCACAATCATGACACTGCGTCCTTATGACGGAACCGATTATTCGAACACCGCATGGGACATTACGGTTACCATCGGTTCGAGCAACGCTGCTCCGACGTGGGCTACGGTCGTGAGCAACGCATCTCACATTGTGACTGTGGGAACATCAGTCAACGAAAACGGAGTTCTGCCAATTACATACAGTGCGCTGAACACTGCAGCACCAGCGTCGGATGCCGACGGTCAGGTTGTTAAATATCGCATTGCTTCGGTCACCAGCGGTACCCTGACAATGAAGGTCGGCGGTGTGACATCTTCATACACGTCCACCATGCCTGCAAATGCTGTGCTCAGTGCAGGCGAAACTTTGCTCTGGGCTCCGCCTGCCAATCTGGCTACGGCAGTGCAAAATGCGTTTGTCATTGCGGCAACCGACGGAACGGCGGAGAACGGCACCACCGTGGCCGTAAGGGTGACAGTCAATGCCGTAAATTCCGCGCCGGTCATCGTCGGGCCAAAGACTTACACGACGACCATGAACACTTGGACCGAAGTTACATACAGCAACCTCATCACCGACCTTGGAGTGTCAGACGATGACGGTGACACGTTAACTCTTAAAGTGGAATCGATTTTCGCCGGACAATCTCTCAAGATTGGTACAAGCGGAGGACATGCCGGCGCAACTGCATATTCCGGAACAAACAACACACTGGTTTCCGGAAAGAGCTTATACTGGCTGTCTGCGACTAATTATACCGGCACGACCGATGCGGTTAAGTTGTCCGCATATGACCCAAGTAATGTGTTTACCGCATCGCAGGGCTTGGTCCGCATGACAGTATCGGGAACCAACACAGCTCCGACAATTTCAGGCACAAATCAGAGCATGGGAACGAACTATCCGGTCGGTAAGCCCTTCTCCATCAGCTATTCAACGTTGTCTGCCGGCGGCATGAATCCAAGTGACACCGACAGTTCGTATGTCACCCTTGTGATTACGTCTATCTCGAACGGCACGATCAAGAAGGGCAGTACGACCATGGTCGCCATGACCGGTGCGTCGCAGGCGAATCCGGTTATTCCAACCTCCGACGCTCAGCTTGCCCCCGGTGAAACCCTTGTCTTCTTCCCGACAAGCACAACGACTGGGTCAGCCGTGACACTTGCAACCGTCCGCGGTTGGGACGGTTTGACTTACTCCACCAACGAAGTGACTCTGCAGGCGCAGTTTGTCGCAACCACCAACCAAATCCCTGTGCTGACCTACGTGAAAGATTTCACGGGTGCAGTGAAGGGCGGAACCTTTGCATTTACCTACGACAGCCTGCGCGGCGATCCGGCTTTGATGTCGGCAGGAACTCAACGCACCGATGCTTACGACGCGGAAGAAAACATTGCCAGCAAGTCACTGAAGTTCCGCGTGAAAGGAATCACTGCAGGAACGACTCTCGTGCGGACCCCAAGTACGACGCTTAATGTAGGTGATACTTTGGACCCGAGCCAATCCTTCACGTGGACTCCTTCGGCTTCTTCGGAAGGGCGAACAGCTGCATTCACAATTGTCGCTTACGACAACACAAACGAAGGCAGCAACTCGGCAGGCACGCCGATCCAAGTCTACGTCTACATCAACAAGGACCCGACCTTTACCAACTCAACAAACCTCATCACCGGTGTGACCGAAAGCTCACCCTATGTAATCACCTACGATAAACTCTTCACAACCTTCCCGAGCTCCGACGATTCCACAGGAATCTTGGGCTACCAAATCAGCAATGTGGCCAGCACAACCGGCACCCTGCAGCGCTATGTAAGCGGTGTTCTCACGACCGTGACTGCTCCGTACACAATGTATCCGGGAGATCAGGTCATCTGGACGCCGCCGCAGTATCAGAACGTCACTGCTTATCCGACGCATCACATTTTCAAGATGAAACTCGTCGACAACGAGGGCCAGCTGTCCAGCGAAATTAACGTGCTGGGAACTGTGGCAGCCGTGAATGATGCACCTGTAATTGTTAACCCGACAACCCCGATAACCCTGACGGGAAGTATTGCGAAGAATGCTTCCAAGGTTATCACGTATGATGACATTTTTGGCGCTGTAGACTTGCGTGATTATGACTTCAACACTGCAGCCAAACCCGCGCTTGCTGATGCGCACGGTATCACTTTCCGAATTGAGAGTGTTAATTCCGGAACATTGGTTGGTTCCGGAGGAACGACAATTGCACCAACACCCGGTAATACATCGTCAATGAAGTATCTTGTTAAGTCCGGTTCACAGGACCTCAGCAGTTCTTGGTACACGACAACTTGGACACCGCCAAACAATTATACGGGCACGTTCTTGGTCATGAAGGTGAGACTTTTCGACGGACAGGACTGGTCAGACTCTGTCGCGAGTATTTACGTGACTGTAACTGCCGGAAACAATACTCCTACATATACGACAAGCCCGATAACATTTAGCCCGGGTATCAATGAAAATGGTGCTCTTCTCGTAAAATACAGTGATCTGCTTGGCTACACGGGCGCTGCTGATGCTGATGGCGATCTGGTGAAATTCAAAGTGTCTTATTTGAACTCAGGTAGTGTCACGGTAAATGGAACAACATACTCAACTCAAAACGCAGCTATTGGTGCCGAGCCCTCAATTGGCGTAGGTGAAGCGTTTGTGTGGAAGCCCTCAGCAGATGCAAATGGAACACTGGCGGCATTTAGAGTTAAATTGACCGACACTGTTAACGATAGTGCTGAGATTCAGGCAAATGTTATAGTGTCGGCAATTAACTCGGCTCCAACTCTTGGAAACACTTCATTCACGATTACGGGAGCGACGCGATATACGACAACAGCAAATCCCTTCCCGATTGCATACTCAACATTAATTGGTGCTTCGTATCTTAACCCATCCGACCCTGATATTGGCGCCGGCAACTACACAATTACGGTTACGAATTTGCTGGGCGGCCAAAAGTTGTCGGTTACTTCCAGTGCCAACCCAACTTGCGCGTCCATCACTGGTGCTACATGGCCTTCCACAGTTTCTATCACAAGTGGCGAATTCCTCTGCTGGACACCACCGGCATCCACGACGGGTACGGTGCAGGCATTCAGGGTTCAAGTTGCAGACCCGAGTGGTGCGCTGAGCGGTCAAACTGCACTTGTTTCAGTTAACATAACCGGATCGGACACTGCGCCCAGCTTCCAATCGGGTTGCTACGGCGGCACGACTGCAAACAGTTCAGCCTGTGCGTCCACTGGTGCATTTATGGCAGACGCAACCTACTATTCAACCTTTGACATTAATAAGTCCGGTTCGGGATCAGGTACGTCTTTGACTCTTACTTATGAGCGCTTAAAGGCTCTTTCAGGTTCCAAGGATATTGACTCTGCGCCTATTCAATTTGTTGTGACGTACATCAATTCCGGAATGTTGGATGCAACATCAACCTTGGTGAAAAACGGCTCCGGAACATTGACCGTATATACGGGTACATTGCCTACGGCTCCAATAACGTCAGACTTGATTGGACCCGGGGAATACGTCACTTATACCTTGGGTAGCACGAAAGGCAGCACTCTGACTGCCGGTACTGTACAGGATGTGTTTGGATTTAAACTTTACGACGGGTCAAATATTGTTGCCACAGAAAAGAGAATCAAAGTAGTCCCCAGAGCAGCCGCAGCCCAAGTTCCTACGGTGAACTTCTCCGCACCGATTCCACTCTATGCACCCGTGGGAGGCTCGACTGGTCTTCTTGTAACGGGCCAGTATTATCGTTTGACGTACGAAGAACTTCGGCTTTACATCGATGCTTACGATCTCGATGATCCGAATTGGAATGCTTCAACGCTGAGAGTTGTCGGCGGCGGTACTTGGCTCTACAACGGAACGATCACTTCCGGATTGTTTACGAACGTCTCTGCCATGTACCGCGACAACTCCTCCAATTGCTCGAGTTTGCTGAGTATTACGAACGGTGTAAGCAATGCCGCGGGATTAAACAACTATTCAGAATTTAACGCAGGCAATGCAATTTGCTTCCAAATTAACTCTGCCGCGCTGACGAATTTGAATAACTATTCGAGCTATCTGACTATCTTGCAAGTAGCTATTGTTCAGTCCGGATCAACTGTCGCCAAATACGTCCCGATTCAGATCCGCCGCGGAGACTGATTCCGTCGCGCGTAAACACCCAAATGCTGATGCTCCATTACTTCAGCGTCCGGCAGAACATTCCCGACGAAATTTGCCCCTCGTCTGTTTTACAGGTATGAAAATCCCGAATTTACAGTCACAAAGCGGCTACCGGCACAGGGATTTTGGCATGAATCCGTCAAATCAAGAGGCAAACAAATTTCGCGGTGCGCATTTGTATCCGAAAGATCCGCTCGGCGAGCGGATTGAAGGCATTCCGACGGGCCGCGATGTCGACTGGCAGCCGCTGGTCGACTACCGCCGCAACGGAGTGAGCGAGACCACCATCCACGGTGCAGTCGCATGGGCCAGCGGCGGTCAACTTATTCACAGTTTCGGCGGCAATGTGCTTTGTTACGGCCGCAGCATGATGAAGCCGTTTATGGTTAAGCCGCTTGCCGCGACGCTGGCCGGCGCGACCTCATGGGAACAAAAGGCCATCGCGGTTTCGAGTCACAACGGCAGCACGGAACACGTTGCAGCCGCCATGAGCCTGCTCGATCCCTCCGACTGGGGACTGATGCAAACGCCGCTCGATGTTCCGCTTGTGCAGTTTGGCAGGCAGGTGCGCAGGCCCCGCAGGTGGTATCATCCGTGCTCGGGCGAACACGCCGCAATTTTGAAAGGCTTTAAGCTCATGGGTTGGGAGAGGGTGGGCTACACCTTGCCTCACCACCCGTTTTTCAGTGCCTACATTCAGCAGCTGCGCAAAACACTCGGCCGCACATGGCAGCCCCTTCGGCTGGCTCGCGACGGATGCGGCTTGCCTACAGTTTCAAACACGGTCGGGGAACTGGCTCTGCTTTATGCTGATCTTGCAAAGTACAAGGACGATGACTGGATTTGGGAGGCCATGATCCGCAATCCCGATCTTGTGGGCGGCTTCAATCGGCTCGATTCGACAATACTGAAAGCCTGCGAAGGAAAGGTTGTTGCCAAAGAAGGTGCCGACGGTCTGCTTGGTCTTTCGGTTGTTCATCCCGACTTTCCCGAGGGGCTTGGTGTGGTCATCAAGATCGCCCACGGCTGGAATCCGCAGGCGACGTGGTATGTGGCGCGCGGAGTCCTTGGTGTG
>RFOM01000071.1 GCA_009926615.1 Pseudomonadota bacterium | reverse complement strand
CTCGAGTTCTTCCTGATACCTGAGCGAGTAAAGAACCCAAGGCTGAACTTCCAGACGCCGAAACCCGATGGGCTCGCCTGTTCCTTCACAAAGACCAAATGAGCCGTCACTGGCTTCGATTTTCTTGAGTGCCTTTTCGACAAGATTGAGTTTGTGTCTGTCATGTTCGGCCAGCTTCATGCCGACGTCCTGAGCGGTCTCGACAGATGCCAGATCGGCTTCGTCTGCGAGGTCATCACGGCTGATTTCATACATTCCCTCGGCCTTACGCTCACGAGACTTCTCGTAAAGGCTCTCCCGAGTTTTAAGTAAGACCTCTTTCAGCTTTAGAACTTCATCCTGAGTGAGTTCCTGAGCTTCCTTCGAGACCTTTGCCGCCATATCAGCAACCTCCTGCTGCATTCTGAGTAATCACTATAAAATTAGATGCTTTGGCACGTGTATATGCACTACTTTCCTCTTATTGTAAACCTTCCTTTGGTTTGCACAAGATTCATGCTTCCCGAAGCCTGTTTTTTTTTAGCGTCCGCCGTTCGGCCGGCAAGTTCAGTTGCCCGTCACGGGGATGGTATTCAATTCCATCGCATGATCTTTAATATTGTCCCGAAAATGCCGGCGGAGCTCAATCAGCGACTTGAAGCGTCCCGATTTACGGCCCTGAAAGAGGATGCCGTCGGGGGTCCGCACCTGTCCCTCAATATGCGCATCGGCGAAATCCACGACCTGAACCTTGCGGCCGCGGGCATCCCTGACGACCTTCATTTCAGAGGAAGGTTCAAGCCCGCCGGAGGGTTGGCCGGCAGTCTGCGGTGAAGCGGCCGCATCGGAAGTCTCTCCCCTGCCCGTCCCCGACTTTAACGAGACGGATACAAGCAAAACCACGAACAGCAACCTGACTGCGGAAGCAGAAAACAGATTCGGTTGAATAACCAAGCGAACAGGTTGAATTGAAAATTTCATTTTAAAGACTCCTCAAGTTGATGAAGCTCGTCATCGCGCTTTTCGGGCCGCGCGGCCGTCAGTTCACGTGCAGGCTCAGATCGGTCGGCGGGTGAGTGTTCCGCCATTTGCAGTAATTTTTCATCGCTGTACTTTTCGCCGCCGGTGTCTTTGAGCTGTTTGAGCTCCTGCCTCATAACAACAGCCTGTTCAAACGTCCGCCGGTCGTTGCTCCGCAGAGCGAGCAGGCGTTCAATGGACCGCGAGGCGAGTTTATAATCTTTCATCCGGTCTTTTGCGATTTTGCTTTGCAGCAGAAGCACGAATGCACTGTCTCCGTTTTTGGAAAGAACATCTTCGAGAGCAGCCGTTGCTTCTGCAAAGCGTCCCTCGGCGGCCCAAACCAAGGCACGGCCGGTCAGTGCGTCTGCATGCGACGGCTGCAGAGCAAGAACTTTGTCAAAGTGTGCGCCTGCCCTTTTGAAATGGCCGTTGTTGAGCATAAAAACACCCATATTCATGAGCGTCGGAATGTGAACGGGATCAAGAGCCAATGCACGTGTCCAAAGAATTTTTGCCGAAACTGCATTTTCAAGCTGAAATTGTGCAAGACCTTCCAGTGAAAAAAGTTCCGCGTCCTGAGACGAATACTCTTGTGCCATACGGCACAGATAAATAACTTCGTGAGGTTTGCGCTCAATGAATGCACTCTTGATAAGAGTCTTCAATGCAGCCGTATTGCGCATATCCCTGCGTAAAACAGCCCGTGCTTTTTCGGCGGCAGGCTTGGTCATCCCGCCGACAAGCAAAAGTTCAGCATTCATTTGAAGAAAAGCCATATCTCCGGACGACGAGAGACTCCGGTTGATGCGCGCAGCCGTCTTTGCATCGGAACGGTTGCCTCCGTTCCACAAAAGACTCGAAGAATCGCTGCTGACCTGCACAACCAAAGACTTATTGTCCGCACTGCGAACAGCCTTGGGCAGTCGTGTGGTCTGGCAGCCTGTGCCGGTGCAAAGGTTCGCGACAGCAGAAAATAAAACCAGATACTTTGAAAAAATCATCTTACTCATGGCAATCACCTCTAATTTTATGCCGGAGTTATGTTCATATGGATGAAAATCAATTGCTAATTGGATTCATCGACAACCTCCTTTACTTCATCGCGGACAGGCAGTTCGTGCATGAAATATGAGGGCAGCGGCATTGTTCCGACCGGTGCCGAAAATTCTGCCGGACGGGATGCAGACAGTCTTTCCCTGATCGTTCGGGCGAAGGCGTCCGCAACTTCAAGCTCTTCGGATTTTTCGAGAGCCTGTGAAAAAAGTTTGCCGGCTTCCTCCTGCAGCGGAAGAGCAATCTTCTCTATTTTCGAACGGACCGCTTCGGCTTCTGACGGTGAAATCCCGTCGGCAAGCGGAGTTTGGACAAGAATCGAGGCAAGTCCTTCCTGAATTTCGCCCACACGGAAAATTGCCGTCACCAGTGCCTCAGGCTGACCGGATTGAACGATCTCTACATATTTTTGTATGAGCTTCTCGGCCTCGGAGCGGATTACCGGAAATTCGCTGTGAAGCACCGATGTATTTCGAACGCGCCGCGCAAGCAGCTGTTTGGACTGCAGTTCGAGAACGCCGAGTTGAACAAGTCCTGCAAGACGCAGGCCCTCGAATGCGAAAGTATTTTGCAGCTTACCGCCCGATCGTTTGCCGCGCAAAAGTGTTTGGGACGCCAGTCTGACTGCATCGCCGGACTGCCCTGCAGCAAGACTCAGTTTGGCTGCCAGACCTCCAAAATAAAGTCCCCATTCAGGTGACGAATTTCGGCATCGGTCGAGCGCCGCGAGCGCAGTAGTCTGAAGACCGCCGGTTTTAGCCGCGACTCTCGCATCCACGAGAATTTTATAAGCTTCGCAGGCTTCATCGGCGTCTTTGAGATGTGTCGCTGCGAGTGATGAATTAACGATTGCAGCATGATGCTGACCGGCGGCAAGATGCATTTCCGCTGCTTTGAAGTGAGCCGGCGCAGCTGCTTCTCCGGCTGATTTTCGCTTGGCAATCATCTCAAAAGCATTCGCCGCGTCGGAAAACAAGCCCAAAGACTGAGAGGTCACGGCCGTCATTTCAAGGGCCTTAACGGAGTATTCGGAAGCAGGATAAGAACCGGTGAAAAGTTTCAGAGTTGAAAGTGCATCCTCCGGACGATTGTCGCGGAATTGATTGTTGGCTGCGTTGATCAGTGCCTTCGGAGCGTCGGCATCAGCCTGAAATTCTCTGTGATACGCAAGAAATTGTTTGGCCGCTTCCGCGTGCCTGCGATTCTTGTCCAAATGCATGCCCTGCTGAAAAACCGCAACGGAAAGAAGTTTGCGCAGTTGACCGGATACGGGCGCAGAAGAAATTGACGGCAGAGCCAGAAAGGCACGTGCGTCCGCCGCCGCTTTGAGCCAATCCCCTGAATCAAAGGAACGCTTGATGACAAGCCTCAAACCTTCGCTGACGAATGCATTTTGAGGGTATTCGCGCGCCATTGACGTCCAGCGTCGGGCGGCTTCTTCCGCTAATCCTGCATTGAAATGCAATAACGCTGCCCGATGCTGAAATTCCGGACGTTCGGGTGCCTTGGGAAATAATTGACTGTGGAGGTCAATCAAAGACACGAGCCTGAGTTCAAGAACTTCCAAGTGTGAAGACTTGCCCGAGGCAGATTGCCTTTTCCGGCCGAACAGAATGTCCGCTTCTGCAATTGCGTTTTCGATTGCAATTTTACTTTCCGGACGCTTGAGAGAAAACTTCCTGTCCAGCTGAGCGACACGGTAATACACTTCAACCGCCTTTTCGTGCTCCTCCAATGCACTGTGCAGCTGCGCCATATTAAACAGTGACTGATAGGACGATCCGGAGTCGGGCTGGTGTCTGAGAGCCGTTTGATAAAGCTGAACAGCGCTCTGTGCCGTCGCTTTGTTCCTTGTCTTTTGAAACTCGGCATGAAGCCTGACTCCCCAAAGATGACTCTCGGAAACAATCAGTTTCACGGCATCCGTTCTGTCCTCGGTTTTAGACTGGGCTTTCCACCATCGGGACCCTACGGTGACATCTTCGGAAAACTGCTGAAAGGAAGTCACCAGCTGCGGACGCTTCTGTTCCTTGTCGAACAGTGCGGCAAGACGGGTATAATAAACAGGATTCTTTGCGGAATCCGGAAATTCGGAAACCAGCCTCGAATACACCTCAACAGCCTCGCGATTTCGACCGGAATCTGCATGAAGCCACGCAAGGCGTTCAAGGAGCGTTGTGTAAAGTGCATATTCTCCGGCAGTTTTGAAGTAGAGCTGTGCCTCGTCGACCGCACCCAATTCGGCGAACACGAGAACCATGTCCCGAAGGGCGTCTTTTCTCAGCAAAGAAAGCTTGTTCTTGCCTCGTTTCTCAGATGAAAAGGCAACCAAAAGTTTGAAGGCCGAAAGTGACTTTTCCAGATTGGCTTTTGTCTCGGCCTCGGTTCCGCGGATATTGAAAAAGGTCCATCCAAGCTTGTAAACAGCATACGGATACACATGATGATTTCTGTCGTTCAGAATCTTTTGGTAGTAAACCAGTGCATCCGCGAATCTGTTGCGGCTGAAATAGAATTCCCCCATAGCCAGAAGTGCGTCGGGTACAAATTCGGATTTTGGAAACCTTTCAAGCAGCCGCTGAAAGTAAAGCACAGCGCTGTCACTCTTCATTTCGGTCAAAAGAAATCCCAGCTGCCGGAGTGCTTCCGGAGTGCGTGCATGATTCGGATACTGATTGACGATCTTTCTCAAAATTTCGGTGGCAAGGGTCAGTGAACGCTGCGACTCGGTCAGCGACATCCGCGGCTCCGGACCGCTGCGGTGATTTTTCTCCCAGCGTTCATAATCGCGTTCGTAACGGTTCATCCCGCGGACAAGAAAATATGAATGTCGTTCCGCGTGCAACTCTGCCAAACGCAGGTTTAATTCAATCTTTTGTTCTTGATTTGAAGGCTGGCCAAGCAATTTTTCAATACTTCGTATGGTTGCAACGCGCACGTCGTCGATATTTTGGTCACGCGACTCAGCCGACCCGCGGTTTGCTTCCTTGCGCCCCATGTAAGCGGAAAATTCGAACAGGCCGGGGGGATCAAATTTTCCCTCGCCGACACCCGCTGAATTGCGAAGCGAAAGGACCGCTTTGCTGGTGCGGAGCCTGAGCTGTTCGAGCGACGAGGCTCCGCCTGACTGAACATCAAGCGTCTTGGACTTCAGGTTTTGCGCGGGAGTTTGCGTCGACCAGCCATTTATGGCGCGCAGGGGATCGGTGCCTGCATGCGTCGGCCTGACAGCATCAATTACATCTTCAGTCTTCCCTTTTCTTTGTCCCGCCTGCGCATTGACCTCTAAAGTTGCGCTCAAAATAACCAGTAAACCCGTAGCCGTATGAATTTTTCTACTTTTGTGCATGACTGCCCGTCTCCTCCTGAATGTTGTTGTTGCACTGCGATTTTTTCCTGAAAACAAAACTGTCCAGCTCGTCTTTCCAGAACTCTTTCTTTTCGTTTGTCCAAACATGGGAGGACCGCTCCGCAGAGTCCAAAAATTCCTTTTCCGATCCCAAAAACTGCTGGCCTTCCGCCGACCGGCCGCGGCTCATCATTTCGTCTTTCTCGGCCGTCATTATTTCCATATGAATCATGCGCATTTGAAGAAGAGTTCTTTCATAGTCCGCGCGCATACCGGTGATCCGGAAAAGTGTGCGGCGTCCGATGATGTCCTGCTCGCGCTGCTCCCATTTGAGAATGGAATCAACAACAAGACGGGTGACTGCCGGCGGCCACTTTTCCTTCTGAATATCTTTGCGCATTTGCCGGAGTGCGGATGCCGACTTGACGAATTCCATCAGGCTTTTGTTTTTTTCTACGGAGTGCAATGCCCGTGGACCCAGAAGACTGTTCTTTGCAGAAACACCTTGAGCCAATCCTTCGGAAATTCTGTACGCCTTTTTTATAAGTTCACGGTATTCGTTGCCGGAGCTTATATTTTCTATCGACCATTTCCTCAGAAATACTGCATCTTCCTTCGTATGAACAACGAATGACTGAATGTCTTTGAGCGCCGTTTTGAAATCGCACAGCCAATAGTTGACCGATGCGCGCAAAAAATAGAGATCGGGTTGGAATTGAAGATCGAAAAATGGACTGGATGCACCGTATTCAGCGCCCAATGCCCTGTTGGGATGACCCGCCAGAAAAAATGCCCAGCCCTGCTCACTCAGGCTTTCGTAAAAAAGTTCACTGCCGCTGTCTATGGTTCGATAAAGAGCCACTGCTTCTTTGTAGAGTTTGGCTTCAAAAAACAGGCGGGCAAGATTGAGAGCTGCATACTCCTTGAGTCCGGTAATTTTTTCGTCACTGATGTCCTGTTCTTTTTCAGCAGCACTGCGTTCCAGCGAGAGAACAGTCTCAAGAGCGTTTTTCGCCTTGTTCAATTCTCCCGTTGATGCAAACAGCAGACCTTCATTCAGTTTAGCCGCGCGGTAAAAGACGGAATCCGGATGAATTTGCGAGAACAGAGCAATTGCCCTATTGCCGTCACCGTTTTCCTTTGCGAACAGAGCGGCAAAGTAGGCAAGCGACTCCTCGGGTGTAGCGGCATTCCCTGACATCAGCGCACCGGCGACCGCTGTCAGTGCAGCGATTTCCCGTGCGCCGCGCGGAGGGATTTTTCGAAAAACATCGTTCCAGATATAGGCAACAGCCTGCCGGCTCAGATTCAATTTGGAAAATACCGTTGTGCCCGCGATGAGCTCAACGGCAGCGATTGCCGACTTTTGTTCGCTGAGAAGAACAATAGCCTGAGCAAGCTGAAGTCGGGCTTGGTTTTCGGGAGTATGAGGCTGAGTTTCAAGCTCCTTTTGAAGCTGGGCGACGAACGAAAGTTTTCCTGAAATTGTTGCCTTTCTCGTAAACCATGCGCGATCAAGCACTGCTGCGGGCTTGGGCTTCTTTGCCGAATGAGAGCTGATTGTTTGACCCGGGGGATCCGAGTGCCGGCTCTGCCCTGCAGGCTTTTGACTTGCAGATGCCCTATGCGTCTGAGAGCAGATTCCGCCGAGCACAAGAACACAAAACAGGGACCTGAGATGAATAAATAATTTCATTTTTCATTCCCCTGAATTGAGAAATGTGCTGATTCCGATTTGCGCAAACCAGTTGTGCCGCCAGTTTTCTGCAGTGACGATTCCTTTTGTTACGGTATCGCGAAGAAAAATGTCGGTTGCGTCCAACCTGAGGCTGAAAGACTTTGAAAAATAAAACCTCTGGCCGAATGACGGTGTAAAGGCCAGCTTTGAACCCTGTGACGTGCGCAAAAACGCCGCCCCTGCAGAGAAGGTCAAGTCGGAATACAAAATGGCCCAGTCGAACAGATTAATCTTTCCGTACACCGGTGCGGTCACCAGCTGCAGCTGATTGAGATTTTCCAGTCTGATAAAGTGGGGAGTTATGGACCTGCACTCCGTACCCGCACACACCTCCTGACTTCTGAGTGCCAGCAGGTCAGCAGAATCCTTTGAGCTGAACTTTGCAAAGTTGTATTCCACGCCGATTTTTTCGCTGACAAACAGCCCCAGCCGCGCTCCCGCAGCCTGTGTCTGCGAATAGCTTTCATTGACGACGGAACCTGCACTCAATCCCGCTTCCACGCGCATTTGTTTTGTGAAAAATCTGTTTTGGAGAACAACCGGACCGCTGTCTGCGACCGGCGGCGATACCATTGCAACGTTACGAATCTGCGTTTTCGGGGCGGCGTGACACACCGCTCCCGCGCCCGCACATGCGAGCGTCAAAGCTGTCTTCCACATGGTCTGTTCCTCTAAGTTGACCTGTGGTGTGTATCGACAGATATTTGACAGACTTAATATTGACGTCGGAAAATTTTATCGGGCTGTTTATTTTGCCAATGCTGCCGCACCGATAACGGCTTTCAAATCATCATCCGTAAAACGCAGACCGGCCCCGAAAAAGGCAATCGGCTTGGGAGTGCGACCGATGTTGTCCGCACCGCCGGTAATGTAAACATTCGGAGTAACGAAAACGTTTGCGTATCCTTTGACCCTCGCGAGTCCTTTGGATTTGTAGTCAGCCTGCGTTTGATCTTCGCCAATCTGGAACACTTCAACAGACGTACTCAACCTGTCTGAAAAAAGGTACAAATCGCCGGCCACTCCGGCATAACTTTCAAAGAGTCCAAATCTGACTCCCAAATTATCGAAGCGTTTTGCAAACTGAACGTTGTATTTGATGCGCGGCCGGTCTTCCGAAGATGTGACTTCCTGACGGGTGATGTCGGCACCGCTGGCATCTTTTGTGACGGTCGTTCGTTCTTCCGTAATCCGGCGGCTCTGCGGTGAGTCGGAAACTCCCAGCAGGTAGTAACGATCCGGACGGGTCGCCAGACGAAGGTTGAAATGATTTCCTGCGGTATCAACGTAGCGAGTATTGCCGTTTCTCAGCTCGCCTTTGTAGTCGACTTCAACCTTGAGCTTTGCAGCCGGCTTGAGAATCTCCTGCACGCTTTTGAGGGTGTTTCTGAGCTCGACTGCAGCATCGTCTTTTGCCACAAGCTGACCAAGGGTTCCTTCACCCTTTTCAACCTTGTCGACAATGAGCTGAACCTTGCTGGTTGCCTGCCGGACATTTTTCATTGAATCATCCAGAGCGGCCACGATATTTTCGATCCGGTCCTTGTTCTCGCCGGTCATAATCTTGCGCAGTTCTGCACTGAACAACTTCATGTCTTTGCTGGCATCGGCCACGGCAAGCATAATGTCGTCTATGCGGCCGTCGTGACGGCCCATAAGTGAATTTACCCGATTCACGGATTCACGCAGCGCATTCAGCGTTGCAGCAATGTTTTCTTTTTGCCCTGCGATTATTCCGCGAGCTTCTTCCGTGATTTTTTCTACGTTGGTGACGATGCTCTGAAGTGTCGACTGTCCGTCGCCGCCGCCGAAAACCTTGGCGAGTGTCCGGCTGACTGTCTGCAAATCCTGCGCAATACTTCCAAGAGAACTCATCAGAGTTCCCATGTCGTTGAATTCCTTCATTTGCGGAATCTGCGAACCGTTTTCTGCGTTGTCCTTGCTGTCCTCGTTACGAACGATTTCGAGGTAGACGTCTCCGAGAATGCCGCGGGACCGCAATTCGATGTAGGAGCCCTTGGGAATACGCACCGAGCCGTTCACTCTGAAATTGACCTTGGCGCCTTTTTCAAGAATGTCGATGGATTCAACCTCACCGACCTGAACACCGCTGGTCCGCACCTGTGTGCGCGCACCGACTCCGCCGACGTTTTGCAGTAGTGTGTGAAATTTCTGCGCACGGGTTGCGAACGGATTTCCTTCAAGTGTGACGACTATACCGCCCAGTGCAGCAAGCGCGCACAGAGTGAAAAGTCCAACCTTCAACTCGGTAGTCACTGTTCTTTCGAACATGAGTCACTTTCGTTGCCCGACGGCAATCAAATGGTTTAATTCATCTTATCATCGGAAAGATAAATTTCATCTTTACTTTGGGTGGGCAGGAATTTCAGGGCAAAGTCTGCAGGGCAAAAGTTTCTTGAAGTTTGATGTTCTTTTGAAAGAAACAAGAAGTACCCGCATCACAATGCGGGCACTTTTGCGGGAGGTATGATTTTTTACAAAAACAATCAGGTCCGCAAAAAGGTTTACAGGAAACGGTTGGTAACAAAATTGCCGCGGACAAACTCAAACTTCGTAGGAACACAGGATCCAACATTAAAAGAGTTCGTACAGATAAGGACCGGAGCGTAGCCAAGGTTCATAATATCTTCACAAACAAATGCCGGATTGCCATCAAGAGTTACCAGTTGCGGCAAAAAGTCATCGACCTTGAACACGGACTGACATGCTCCCATTGGCACGCTGCTGACAAACTTGGGCGACGAAGAGGGAGATGACGGCTTGGGCATAGGCTGCGCGACCGACGGCTGTGCGATCGACGGTAATGCGACCGACGGCTGTGCGATTGATGGCAGTGCGACCGACGGCTGTGCGATCGACGGCTGCGCGATTGAAGGCTTGGGCATAGGCTGCGCGACCGACGGCTGCGGTGCGGGCTTAGTCATCACTTGAGCGACGGACGGCTTGGAAAACGAGGGGGAATAAAGCGCATTGACAGTCGCAATGTCACCGTCACTCAGACCGACCACATTTCCCATAACAGCTTCCAAGTGACAGTAATTCATAATTGAACGCGAATCGAAAACCGAAGTACCGACCGCAGACTTTGCAATCGATTGTGAGTCGAATTGACCCCAGATTGCCAAATGTGATTTGAAGTTTTCACTGGTCGGTGTGCAAAAATTATTGTTCGCAGGATGAGCATGTTCATGAAGCATGCCGATAGCATGACCGAGCTCGTGCAGAAAAGTATTTTTGAACACACCTTTGGCTTCCGTCAGGCCCGCTTTTTGGGAAATAACGGAAAAAGCATGACCGTTGAGTGCAAGCGTGGGAGCTGCTTTGAAACTTGAATTGATAATTTGCGGAAGTTTGTGCAACTCGTTTGTATAAATAACATTGAGCGCACCGACTTTACTTCGTCCAAACTGATTCAGATCAGTCTCACCCTGATCCCACCATGTAATGCGAATCTCATCTTTTCCGCTGGGTCTGCTGCAATCCTGCCAACCGACGAGCGACAACTTAGTCCGCCCGAACTGACTGCGGGCATGATTCTCAAATTCAAAACGGAATTTTTTGAGAAGCACGTCCGACTCGCTCCTATTTTCCCAGCAGACATTTATCGTTGTGCTCTTATGCGCCACGGACTGGAGTCCCCAGCCCTGAGTTCCACTCTCGCCTGTGGTCCCGCAGGCTGCAGCCAGTACACCCAAAAACAACGATACTGAAAAAACATTTCTCATTGAAACTCCTGTAAACGCAGACCTCTTTTATCGGAATTTCAAAGACAAACTTAAATTTCATCATAATTCGCAATTAAACCTGAAGATTACGGGTTCCAGAAAAATCTTGTTCGTCCGCTTGAGGCTCAGAAATTGACTGAGTCTCTGAAATTTAACCAGTCAAAGAAACCCCACCTCGAGGCGTCAAAGATTGTTTTGAAATTACCGAGAACGGTCCCATTCCGAAAAAGTCGGGATAAAATGGAGGATAGTTCTATGAAGCTTTTACTTCTCAAATCGTTGAGGGGAATTACATTTGCAGCGATCGCTTTGATAAGCGGAACGTCGTATGCGGGACTTGTCTGCGGTGACCTTAACAGCGACGGCAGAGTCAATCAGGCAGATTCCGGCATTTTGCAGGCGCACGTCAGCGGCAAACAAAAAATTCCTGTCATGCTGAATCCCTCGGCCGACGTTGACGGAAACGGCAGGGTTGACTCGGCAGACGGTGAGCTTCTGACCAAATTCACACTCGGTACGTTTCCCGGAATCGCTCTCAAGTGCAAGTTGCCCGCACCGCCGCCGCCACCGAAACCAACGGCAAGACCAACGACAAGACCAACTCAGAGCCCTTCGGTGCCCGGAAGACTCCCCGGCCGTCTGTGATCAATCACGCAATCGGCTGACCCAGCGGGCCGGTCAGAGAGCCCGCGAGGAATTGCTGGATCACCGGATCGCTGCTGCGGCGAAAATCATCCGGTGTGCCTGAGAGGTACATTTTGCCTTCGTGCAAAAAGAAAATTCTGTCGGCAATCCGCAGCACCGACTGAATATCGTGACTGATCACCACGCTCGAAAGACCCTTTATCTTTTTCTGCATATCAACAATCAGCGTATCAATAAGTTCGGAAACCAGCGGATCCATACCGGTGGTAGGCTCATCGTAAAGCAACAACGACGGGTTAAGTGCCAACGCACGGGCAAGACCGACGCGCTTTCTTTCACCGATACTCAAATCAGGAACCTGCGCCATTCCGTAGTCCGGAAGGCCGACCAGTTCCAAAAGTTCATTCACACGATCAGTCAATTGCTTCGGTGAGAGCTTTTGAAATTCACGAATGGGGAATGCGACATTCTCACCGACAGTCATACTGTCGAACAACGCGCCGTCCTGAAAAAGCAAACCGATTTTCTTGCGCGCCTCAATCCAGTCTTCTTCGCGCGCATGCGACAAATCATGTCCGTCTACAATAATACTGCCTTCGTCCGGATGCAGAACACCGATAACGTGTTTGATTGTCACCGACTTTCCTTCACCCGAACGACCGATGATAAAACTTATTTCTCCCCGCCGGAGTTCAAAACTCAATCCGCGCAGAACGTGTTGGTTGCCGAATGACTTTCGGACATTGCTGAATTGCACAATGGGAGATTCAGCACCAGCGGCAGCTGAATCGGACAGCTTCGGCTGCGGAATTTTTTCCGCGCGACCTTTCATGATTTAGCCTCTCATCTGAACGAGAGAGATAAAGAAATCGACAATCAGAATAGTGAGAAGACTGGAAACAACCGCCTGAGTTGTTGCTTCGCCGACACCCTTGGCACCGCCGCGTGCATAAAAGCCCTTGTAGCAGGCAATGGTGGCGATAATAAATCCAAAGACCAGAGACTTAATCATGCCCTTCTGGACATCGGACACCCAAACCAGCCATTTGAGGTTGGCAATAAAGACCGACGTATCAATGCGGAACATAATGAGTCCGAGAATGTAGCAGCCGACCAGACCCAAAGACAGGAATATGGCCGTGAGCAAAGGCATCATAAGTGTGCTGGCAATAACCCTCGGAACAATAAGGTAACTGACCGGCGAAACACCCATGGCTTCCATGGCATCGAGCTGTTCGTTGACCCGCATTGTTGCAATTTCAGCTGCCATTGCGGCACCGGCGCGGCCCGTCACAATAAAACCGCACATCACCGGTGCAAGCTCAAGTGCCATGGCCTTGCCTGTTGCTGCGCCCATCAGGCCCTCGGCGCGAAAAATCCCGAAAATCTTTCCAATCTGCAATCCAAGCACGGCGCCTGTGAACAGGGAAGACAACGTAACAATCGACAGCGATTTATTACCGACAAACTCAAACTGGCGAAAAATAAGCTGAACACGGAAGGGAGGTCTGATGACCCAAAAAAAGATCTCGCGCAGCAACAAAGTAAAACGGCCAAGACCGATGACCCTGCCCCTGACAACACCACCTAAAGTTTCGATGCTGCGCAGGGCGATATCGATCATGTTCAAATTTCTCCCGAGTGCACCGCAATCTTCTGGCCCAAAGACGCCAAATCCTCAAGACGCAACGACGAATGTGCGTCCAGATGCTCGGCCACAGGCAAGGTGAGCACCGACTCTGCGGTGCGTCCGAGCTGCTCCTGAACACGCCTCTGTACGATAATAAAATTCTCCAGATAATTTGCAAAAAACGAGGCATCTTGTTGACGCAAGTCGGACAGGGTCTCGATAAAACCGGCGTCTTCACGCAATTCTTCCGGAAAAGCCCTGTTGATGATCACCTGCCCCGGCTTCATTTTTAAAGACCTGAGGGTCCGGCTCAATTCCGAAGCCACCTGAACGGCATCATAACGCACAGATGTGACAATGTAGCAGTGTGTTTCGGCCGAGCGCAGCCAATGTCCCGCAAATTCAAGTCGGGTCATCATGCGGGCGAAGACCTCATCCAGCAAAATCAGAAATTCTGCAAAATGAAGCATGAAGCGCTGACCGCCGAGCTCGGACAAACCCTCAAGAATCTTGCGCGCGCCGCCTTTGACAAAGCGCTGAATCAAACCTGCGGATTCCTGATTCTCCTGTGCAAACCACTTCAGCCAGTCAATCAGTTTTCCGTCAAGAAATGCGCTGAGTTTTTCAGGTTTAGAAAGAAAATCTATTGCATGAATTCCGGGGGCTGTATCCACCACCAAATCGGTCAAACCGGTTTCACGCTCCGGCCATTCCGCCATGCGCACAGCTGCAAAGGTATCGGTGGCGGTTGCAAGCCGTTCCGACAGTGCCCGAAAAAGTTGATTTTCGAAGAGCTGCTTTTGTGCAGCAGGCGATAACCCAGCCTCTCCCACCCAGCGTTTCAGGCTCTCGCCGATGTGAAGGACGCTCGCGCGCAGCGAACCTGAACAATTGGCAAGTTCAATGGAGGCTCCCGTTTCGGGAAGTTCAGTCAATCCAAGCGCCCCTTGCAAGCGTTTCGCCGGATCAATCGACATCAGCCCGACTGTGCGACCCTGTTGCGCCAGCGCAATTGCAAAACCGGCAGACAGCGTTGTTTTGCCGACCCCTCCTGCACCCAAGAAAAGATGCAGCCGCGGAGCTTTGGTGTCTGCCGAAAATGATTTTGCCGGTTGTTTTTTCACTGCCGCTCCTCATCACTGAGGTCCGCGAAACGTACATTCGAAGATAAAACAGAGGATGAATGATTCACGTTTCTTAAAAGCCAGTCGGTTACACCCTGCAACACTGCCGGAGCCGCTGCTTCCGGATTGGACAACCCTATGTCGGGCACGGAAATCACCGGCAGATCGGGAGCTGATTGGTTCACCGAGGTGCGCAGAACGCTTTCAAAATGAACCCTTTTGCGCAGATCTCTGTGCAGCAGACTCAGGGCCCGCAGCGCTTTTTCAGCAGAGAGTCTTTTTTTCCAAATTTCAAGAACGTGGTGTTCGTCCAGAGCCGCCCGATCGGATTCTGCAAAAGGAGAAAGTGAACGATTGACGAACAATGCATTCGGAGGCCGGCCCAAATCGCGCGACAATTTTGGCAGAAACTCGAGAGTCTCTTCAACGGGAAGTTCTTCCGGCAAAGTCACAAGTGCAGTTCCGACCAGCTCGGGATTGGCAATCATTTTTGCAACCCGATCACATTCGGTTGCCAGCGGGCCGGTCATTCCAAATTGAGCAATTGTGGGCGCGACAGTGAATAAAGAAACACCATGGCCTGTGGCCTGCGCATCGACAATGACCCTGTCAAAGCGTGTGCCGCGAATTTCTTCCGACAAACAGACAAGCCAAAACAAGCGCCCCAGAAAAAACAGTTCCTGTACCCCCGGAGCAGCATGAATCAGCCGCTGGACGTGCCGGTTTTCGATGACAAGATTGTATACCAGCCGCATTTTCAGGTGGTCGATAAAATACTCGCGGATGGCTTCGTCGGGATTGAAATTCATTGCCCACAGGTTGGGGGCGACCGGCTCGGAGTCATGACCGGCTGCGGGTTTGGCGAACAGGGAAGACACCGCGTCCTGCAGGACCCATTGGACGATAAGTGTTTTTTCACCGTTAAGCGCACACGCCTGAGCAAAGGACGTTGCCAGAGTCGTGCGACCCACACCGCCCTTGCCCAGAAAAAACACCAATCTCTGCGGAATACGCTGAGTGAGATTGGTCAAAGATGTCATTTGTTCGAATCGCGATGTTCAACGTCGACGTAATCGACTTTGGTCTGTGCGGTACCCTGAGGACTTTGCAGACTGCCGTGTTGAACGTTTTGTGCAGCCATTTGCTGCTGGGGTGGTTGAGCTGCGGGGGCCTGCGGAGCTGCCTGAGCCGGGTTCTCGTCACCCGAACTTTCGGCATTCAAGCCCTTTTTAAAATTGCGAATCCCCTCGCCCAAGGATTTTCCGACAACAGGGAGCCGGTTTCCGAAGAGCAACAGCGCAATTCCAAGGATCAATAATAACTCAGGAAAACCAATATTCGGCATGACTGCCCTCCCATAATCGGACACATTTCAAACCCAGACGTCCGCTCATCGGCTTATTGCCGGCCCCAAGTGAGGTCAATGCCCGAATAACATTGACGCTCGTCAAGACCATTTGAGGCCCGTTAAAAGGATGCTATCAGTCTTATGCCCAAAATCATAGAAAGGGTTCCCATGGAATCGCTGACTTGCGCCTCGTCGCACCTCGCACCGCGTCCCCTGCAGGGAGCATCCGCGCTTCCTCAGGTTAAGGTGAGCTATACCGTCGTCCAATCCGCGCTTTCCAAAGCATTGCGCGGCGAGAGGCTGAGTTTTGAAGACGGAGTGAATTTGTATCATTCACCGGATCTTCTTGAACTCGGAGCGGTTGCCAACGAACTGAACCTTCGCAAAAACGGCAAGGACGTTTACTTCAACGTCAACCGCCACATCAATCCGACAAACATCTGCGCGCTGTCGTGCAAATTTTGTGCGTTCTCGCGCAAACCCGGCGAGGAAGGTTCTTATGCTTACTCGGATGATGAAATAGCCCACCGTGCAAAAGTTGCCGCCGATTCCGGTGCAACTGAAATTCACATGGTCGGCGGACTGCATCCGCGATGGAAACTTTCCAACTACACGAACATCATCAGCACGGTAAAAGCAGCTGCACCGCACGTTCACGTAAAAGCGTTTACTGCGGTTGAGCTCGATTGGCTTGCACGCAAAGAGCGCAAACCTGTCGCAGAGGTGATTGCCGCGTTGCGCGCCGCCGGACTCGGGAGCTTCCCCGGCGGCGGTGCAGAAATTTTCACACCCTATGTGCGTGAACTCATCTGTGACACCAAACTCACCGGCGAAGGCTGGCTGGACATCCACAGAACCGCCCACAAAATGGGCCTCCGTTCCAACTGCACGATGCTCTACGGCCACATCGAAGACGTCGGCGCGCGTGTTGATCACATGATGCGCTTGCGCGGCTTGCAGGATGAAACCGGCGGGTTCAATGTCTTCATCCCTCTGGCGTATCAGCCGGAAAACAATGAGCTCGGAATTAACCGCCACACATTCGGAGTCGACGACCTCAAAACTGTGGCAGTCGCGCGGCTGATGATGGACAATTTCCGCCACATAAAGAGCTACTGGATTATGACAGGCCAGCGCGTTGCACAAACCGCTCTTCATTACGGAGCCAACGACCTCGACGGCACGGTTGTCGAGGAAAAAATCGCCAACATGGCAGGAAGCAAAAGCGGAATGCAAATGGCCAAAAGCAACCTGCTGCGGGTCATCCGCGATGCCGATCGCATTCCGGTCGAACGATCTACAGTTTATGAACCCATTCGCCGTTACGACAATCCGGCAGAGGACGCACTGGTATGAACCCATACAGCTTAAACTGCGCCGTCAAACCTGTCTGGCGCGAATTCGAAAAAGGCCTTGCGCAAAAAACTCTTCCTGCAGGTGCCGGTTTTCAGGAAGCGCCCGCGCTCGACGAAATCAACAGCCGCGATTTCGAACGGCAAAAAGTTATTTCGGCGACATCGGGCACCGCCAAAGTTCACGATGCGCTGATGATGGCGCAGATCGAAAACACGCAAGACCCGCTGCTCAAATCAGCCTATGCAACCGCTCTGGCCGGACAACGCCTGAACGGCGAACAAGGTCAGATTTTGCTTGATTCAGGCGACCTTAATCTTCTGGGCTGGCTTGCAACCAGAGCCAAAGAACGCTTTCATCCGCAAGGAAAAGTCTCTTTT
>RFOM01000008.1 GCA_009926615.1 Pseudomonadota bacterium | reverse complement strand
AACTGGCCTCCGTCCTGAATCGCACTGAAAGACAGACTTACCGATTGATAGCCAAAGTAAGGCAACACGGCCTCAAGGGCGTTTTCCATGGCAATCAGGGCCGTGCACCAAAGAACAAGATCTCAGACTTTTTGAAAAAGCGGGTTCAGGACATCGTCCGCACAACCTACTTCGACTTCAATTGTTTGCATATGCAAGAACGTCTTCGCGAAGATCTTCAGCTTGATATCAAGCGCGAAACCCTGCGTTCCTGGTGCAAGGAAATCGGTGTTGCCAAGAACAAGAGGCGTCTGCGCAGAAAACCCCGCTCAACGCGAGAAAGACACTGCAAACGTGGCTTTCTTCTACAAATGGATGGCTCGCATCACGAATGGATCCCGGGACATGAATGGGTTCTCATCTCGATTATTGACGATGCCACTAGCGAACTTCATTACTGCCAGTTTCATCATGGAGAGACGACCAATGCTTGCCTCAGCGGTCTGCGCGTCGTCATTGAGCGCCTTGGCATTCCTCGTTTCATCTACGTTGATCGTGCTGGCCTCTATGGCGGGCAAAAGCGCCAGAATTTCTCCGAATTTGAGCGCGTCTGTAAAGAGCTTGGCATAAAGATCATTTACGCCAATTCACCGCAAGGAAAAGGTCGCATTGAGCGAAGTTTCCGCACCTCTCAAGACAGACTTATACCTGAACTCCGCTTGCGTAAAATTACCGACATGGGCAACGCGAACCTGTTTCTCAGTAACGAATTCATTCCGAAGCAATGGGGACAGTTTACGGTAGAACCAGCCTCTGCACTTGAAGATTGGCGACCTGTTCCTGAGAGCTTAAATCTCAACAAGGTGTACTCAATCCTCAAGCACCGCAAGGTGAATCCGGGTGAAACAATCTCGCTGGATGCTCACACATTCCGAGTCGTTCACCCCGAGAAAATCTCGCTCGCTGGCCAGACCGTCGAGCTGAGATTCGACCTCAAGGGGCAAATGAGGATCTGGTTTGCAGGTACGGAGTTGAAATGGGAACGCGTTCGAAACCAGCAAAGGATTCGGGCGCGTGGGGTTGCCTGACCCCCTGACATAATCCCTTGGGAGTTGACCTGACATAATCGCTTGGGAACAACAGATAAACTAAAGAAAATGTTAATAATGACGGCATTCGTTGGACAATTTTTAAAGTCTGACCGAAGATCTCTGACCGAATGGCCCGAGATTGAGCAGGGTCGTGCAAGCGGATAAACGGAGCCTCAGTATCGGGTGAGTGCATGAAAAACAGCTTCAAAGCCGGACTTTTTTTGGTGACGGCGCCGAACAACGAAGAGGCGCAAAAGATTGCTGAGGTTCTTGTGAACGAGCGACTTGCTGCTTGTGTCACTCTCACTCCGGTCAAGTCGGTTTACCGCTGGCAAGGCGAAATTCAAAAAGACGACGAAGTGCAGCTGATGATAAAATCAGACCTTGCCTTGAGTGATAAAATTATTGAGCGCATCAAGCAGATTCATTCGTACGAAGTGCCCGAGATTGTCTCGGTGCCGTTTGAGTCGGGGCTGCCTGCGTACCTGAATTGGATTGATGAACAGGTGCTCTGATTCATTTAAATGAGGGACTTCCGGCGAAATGCACCTTCAGCGGTTCTTCAATAACCCAACTTCGCAAACCTGAGCATATGTCTCTCGGAGACAAAAGGCACAACAGCGGTCAGGCAGCGAACGAGACCATAAGCCCGTGCAGCCTTGTTGGCCGGCACGAATGTGGGTTGCCAACCGTTGGCTTCAAAATATTCTTTCCATCTCTGTTCAACGCGCGCGGAGTAAAGCCGGAAGGGTTCACCCCAATCAGCAGGCACCTCAAAATGCGGAAGTAAAACTTTCTTCCGATCAGGCCCAAGGTTTGCCAACAGTGAATTTGCCGGACTGAAAAAAACAGCCTGCTTTTCGCTGCCGGTTTCCGTCTGCCAAATGGGAGGAATCATCGGCAGTCTGTCGACTTTGTAGTCGTATTGTGAGCTCAGCAGGAGTGCCTGTGCATTGAGAAATGCCATTGCCGTCCGTGCGAGTGTCTTTTCCTGTTCAAAGGCTAACGTCGCTATTCCCTCTTCGGTGATTTCAGGAATCATCAGGTGTTTGCGTCCGAGGGCGAGCACGAAAAGGTCGACGTGATGGGTGCCTTCTCCCGGAAGGGCGGGAAGGAAAATCAATTTCGAAGTGTCGACTTCGAGGTAACGGGACAACACAGATTTCACCTGATCGGGTGATCGGTATTCGAACTTTTCTCCGCGATTATTTTCTCTGTAAAAATCGTTTTCCTTAAAAATTTTTTCAAGTGACTCTTTATTAAAATTCTTTCCAGAACGACTCAGAAAATCGACGTATGCAGGAGAATTTTGGGTGAAGACGTAATCCGTGAGAATTAGATGATCTCCAGTAGAAATCAGATTTCCGCCTTCAATCAGGAGTGGCATTGTCAGCATTGACACTGTTTCGCGCTGGGAGCCAATCACCTCATTGTCGATAGCGACAAAATTCGGGTTGAGCATTCCTTCCGTGGAATCAACGCCGAGGCTTGATGAGAATTTATTCCGGGCCGGATTGATTGAAAGATAAGGAATGAAACGCGCTTTACCGGCCGCATCGGGGGCTGAGCTTTTGATGACGAACGGAAAATAATCACGCATCCAGACCATGCTGACTCCACCGTCGGCACTGCCTTTGTTGCCGCCGATGTTTGTCAGTTCAATTCGCTTTTCCAGTTTTGAATTGGGAACTGCCTTGCTGGTGAAATCCGGAAGAATTTCGCTGCCGACTTTATGGAATACCACCTTCGACATCAGCTCGTAATTGGCCACAGGCCCCGCGGGCAATTGTGAAAACCACTTTGAAAAGTCCTGCGGTGATTCGTTGATGCGGCTTTTTTCGCCGGCATTGAAGGACCGTGGCACACATGCGCAGGTTGCCGCCAGCAGTCCGAAAACCAATCCTGTAAATCGCAGCATTGGAAATTCCCTTCACAGTCCGGTTGTCGAATCAGCCTCTAATCAACGTTGCGTTGAACTATTTTTTTTCTGACGCGCCTGTGTGCCAAATGCAGGTCGGATCGTTTTCCTTGCCGCACTTTAAAATGAATTCTGCAGCCGACTTGAATTTTGATTTTTCCCAATCTTCCGGCGACTTCGGCAGCGGCATCAGTTTTCGCTCGAAATCGAAATGAATATTCGATGGAAACGCTTTACCCCGCTCGGAATACTTGGGCGCGAAATGTTTGTCTTCCTGTCCTTTTAGCCCTTGCGAAAAGCCGACCGCAGCGGGAGCGATATAAGAAGCGTAGACATCGCCTCCAATTCGATGACATCCCGTGCAGGCCTTGGCTTCGGCTGACACCAGCGTTTTGGGAGTCCATTTTTCCGTGTGAACAGCTTCCATATAATTATACGCAACCAGATGATAAGGGTCGGTGGCTGTCATTGCAGGCACAACCGATTCGTCACCCCATTTCACCTGTTGAAGATAGGGTGTCCTCAGCCAAGGCTGAGCCGAATGGCAGGATACGCATCGCGCTTCGGAGGCGTTGAGTTTCAGCGTCTGATAGAATTTTAGACTTTCAGCAGCAGTGACTTCAGGGACATCTTTTACATCAACAGCCTTGTCCAGATTCTCGGAGACCGGAGGTTCCTCGTTGACTTTTGAGTTGAAGAAACAGGTTGCACCGGAGGAACGATCATAACCAATTAGATTCACGTCATCAAAGCGCGTCGATTCTTCCGGACGATCGAAATAGCGGCGACAGACGAACACCCATTCAGTTTTGAATCCGTCCTGCGCGGGCAAACGACCTACTTTGGAATAGGGTGCACATGATCCGTTGCTCGATATTGCCGATAACAGGAATGAAGGACGATCACACGTACGGTCTTCGTTCCAGCTTCCATTGTATTGGGCATTGGGTTTTCCGTGCGGCTGGAATCCTTGTGAGGTTGTCATTCCCACGGGTACTTCGTAGCCTTTGTTGCAATCCGGTTTGGGAATTTTACCAAGCTTTTTTTCACAGGCACGTGCATAAGCATGCAATTGGCTCTGCTCGTCAAGCTTGGCAAATTGCTCGGCAGTGTACTCCGATTCAAAGCCTGCATTGTTCGCATTTGGCTGTGATGAGAATTTTGGACTGTTGTAAGCTCTTTTTTGGCAGGCTGATAAAGAGTGAGTGAAAACGATCAACGGAAGAAGTTTAACTGCAGTAAATTTTTTCATTTCGGGCTCCGCCTTCAACAGATGCAACACCTTCAGACCGGCATGTGAATTATATTGCATTACCGGTGCTGTTCAGGCGGAAATTTTTGCACAGCGACGGGCTGCGGAAGGTAAATTATTTATGGTCAGGGACAGCAGCAGATTCAGGAAAAAGAATGACCCCTTCCCGCTTGGCATCAAAAAACACGCCGCCGATCTCAGATTTTTTATCGTAATCCGATTGGCTTGTGACCAGAAAATCGACCGGGAAACCGAGATGGCCACTTTTTGAAGTCAGAATTTTCAACGTCGGCTTAATTTGCCCGACCGTACCGACAATGACGACAACGTCAATATCGGAGCTTGAAGTAAGTTCATTCCTTGCAGCTGAACCGAAAAGAACGATCGAAACAGGGCTGCTGTTTTCCAAAATCAATTTCAGAACCTGCCCGACACGCAGGCCGGTTTCTTCAACTGATAGAAAGTTCTTTCGGATTTTGTCGATTTTCATGCAACAATCTCTTGAGTCCACTCAAGTATTTTGGTCGCAACTTCAATCGTCGCTTCAAGTTCTTCATTCTCGATTTCGTAGCTTCCTTCCATGTACCGCCGCACAGTCGCAAAATACGACAAGTCTGAAATTTCGAGTCCATAAGGGCACAACCAAGAGGAATCCATCAGAGGCAAAAGTGCTGCAAGCTCATTTGTGTGGGGAACAGGAACACCCTTGTAACAAAGAACCGCCTTGAGGCATTTTTCCACGCATTGCTGTGCAAGATATCCGACGTTTTCTTTACGTCCCGTTTTGGCGGCATAGAGAGCCTGCGCGGATTCAAGATCTCCTTGCGCGATTCTCAACAATGCATATGCATATTCAGTTTTGTATTTTTGCGTCCGCTGGGGTGACATGGTCTTTCCTCTGTCCTCCGGCAAGGCCTCAAGTTGAGTCTGCGTCGCACAATATCATTCCTCACGACGTCTTCAAATAATTTATCTGCAGTCCAAGATGCTATCTGCATTCTTCATTTCCGTCGATTGCAAATCAAAGTCGGTGTTCGAATTTCTATTGCAGAAACACCGCAACATGGTCGGGATGATGGCTTCATTGATCTGTGCCGGATGAGTTGATTTGAGTTCGGGAAATTCAGACGCTAATGTCACTTTGCGGAGTTCGAACGGCCCCACCGATCAGCGCTTGAGATAAGCGCCCTTGGGTGAGCCGATGACGTTGCCGTCTTTGAAGATAAGCTCGCCGCGCAAAAAGGTTTGCCTAACCTGCGCGGTGAGTTCCATGCCGGTGAACGGCGAGTAGCCCTGAGCCGAAGGAGAATCTTTGGGATCAATCACCCACGTTTTGTTCGGGTCAACCAGCACGATGTCAGCATCGAACCCTTCTTTCATGTGACCCTTGGTTTCAAGTCCGTAGCGCTCGGCAGGTGCACTGCACACCAGCTGTGCCATGCGGTTGAGGCTCAGCCCGCGTTTGTGCCCTTCGGTCAGCAATCCGCACAGCAGATATTCCGTGCCTCCAAAACCGCTTTTTGCCATGAACACATCATTCGGGTTTTGTTTGTCGGTTTTGAGTTCTTCCGAGCAGCAGGCGTGATCGGAACAGATCCAGTCGATGTGACCGTTTTTCACGGCATTCCACAAATATTCGACATCTTCGCGCGGCCGGATCGGCGGATTCACTTTGGCATAAATGCCGTTGGGTGATTCGGTGTCGAGCAGCAGATGGCCGATTGTGACTTCGCGACGGAAATTGATGTTGGGAAACACCGCCGACATCTTGAGTGCTGCATCTACCGCCTTACGGGAGGTGAGGTGCAGCAGGTTGATGTTCACGCAATCTGTTTCGTTGGCAAGATAAGAGGCAATGAAAATTGCCAGACCTTCGGAGTGCGGCGGGCGCGAGGCGCTGTATGCCGGCAGACCGGTGAGAGTTCCGTCACGCATCACCATTTTTGTGTAGGCGGTCATAATTTCAGCCGTTTCACAATGCAGACTCAGCGACAGCGCATTGCGTTTTTCCGGACGCGCATCGGAGAGATTTTTAAGTCCGCGCATTACCGCTTCGAAGTGGGCAATGTCGTAGCGTTCGTCTTGGCCGATCATCAAAAATTCATGCTGTTTGTGTGAACAGCCGTGCAGACCGTGACTGCCGTAGAACATGAAGATCTTGAACGACGACACACCGAATCGTTCAAGCAACAGCGGCATTTCGTCGATGTGCGAAGCTGACATGGGTGCGACGTGATAGGCGTAGTCAACGTGGTAGTTGCCTTCCGAGAGCGAAAGAACTTCCGGCATAAAATCGGCGTATGGGCCGCCCTTGTTGAGATAATATTGTCCGGTGCGGATATAGTTGAGGCTGGCGGTGACTCCGCCCATGGCTGCAGCGCGGCTTTCATTGCGCGCATCTTTGTCGAGAGGAGCATAAATTCCTGTGTGCATGTGCGCATCGACAAGGCCGGGGAATGCCAGCATACCGCGAGCGTCGGTCACATTTTTTGCCAGCGATGCATCAATGTTGCCTTCGAACGCAACAAAACGGCCGTCTTTGACGGCGATGTCGAGCTGCTCGGGAGATGCCTGATGCGGTCGGACAACTGTCGCGCCTTTGATGAGCTGATCATAAATAACCGTCATTTGGTGTGTCTTCCTGTGGTGCAAGAATCTGAAATTGAGCCGGCAATAATTTTCTGAGCTTTAAGAGCGCCGATTTCGGCATCGGAATAGCCGAGCGAGCTGAGGATTTCCGACGAATGTTCACCTATCCGAGGCGGCTGACGTTCAAGTCCGAGCATGTCGCCGTTCCACTCGACAGGCAGAGCGGGCAGTCCGACGCTTTGGTTCTGCACGTTGACAGGCAGCAGTCGTCCGCCCTGATTGAGTTGCGGGTCAGTGAAGAGGTCTTCAGGCTGTGAAACTGCCGCGAAAGGAATATTAAACTTTTCGCAGGCGGCAGCGATTTCGGCACGATTGAGTTGAGAGAGCAGGTCCGCCACTGCGGGCAGGAACCATGCCTTCTCGGCAATCCGGCCGTTGTTGGTGGCCAAGCGCCCGTCGCAGGCCCATTGCGATTGTCCGAAGGCTTCGCAAAATCGTTGCCAATGGCGATCACTGATAATCCCGATGAAGATCGGCAGATCATCTTTTGAGTTAAAAATTTGATAAATCGACCACGCACTTTGCCGTTCGGGCATCGGCGGAATCGGTCCGTCCGTCTGAGCTGAGTACGCCATGTGTTGGCCCATGAGGAAAGCTGTGGTTTCAAACAGAGACGAGCGGATTAATTTTCCCTCACCGGTGCGCTCGCGCTCAAAGAGCGCAGCAAGGACCCCCATCGCACCGAACATGCCGCCGGTAATATCGACCACCGAAGTTCCTGCACGCAGCGGCTGATTGCGCGGTCCTGTCATGTAGGCAAGTCCGCCCATCATTTGCACGACTTCATCCATCGCGTGGCGGTTTTCGTACGGGCCTGAAAGAAAACCTTTCAGAGAGCAATAAATCAGCCGCGGATTGATTTCCTTGAGAACAGCGTACGAAAGTCCCAGTCTGTCGGCCGTGTTCGGACCGAAGTTTTCAATCAGCACGTCGCAGGACGCGGCCAATTTGCGGACAATTGCCAGTCCCTGTTCGGATTTAAGATCAACTGCAAGAGAACGCTTGTTGCGATTATAGAACGGAAAATAACCCATGCCGAAGCCCTTGAGCGTGCGGGTGGGATCACCTTCCGGAGGTTCGATGTGAACAACATCGGCGCCCATATCGGCGAGGACCAGACTTGCACAGGGACCCATGACAGCATGCGTCAGGTCGAGAACCTTAATGCCTGCCAGCGGCTTTGTGCATTGGTTCGGATTAGTGCTGTCCTTCAAAGGAGCCTCCGTTACGCAGAAAGGGCACGAGTCCGCCGGCATTGAGGATCGCCAGCATAACGGGCGGCATCGGAGTGCATGAGCAGGTTTGGTTTTGAGTGATGTTTTTAACCGTGCCGCTGCCGAGGTCGATTTCGAGTTCGTCGTTTTGTTGAATTGAATGCTCAGGCACTTCAAGCACGGCGAGACCGACGTTGATCGCATTGCGATAAAAAATCCGCGCAAATGATTTGGCAATTACAGCGCGTACACCGGCAGCGCGCAGTGCCAGCGGTGCCTGTTCACGCGAAGATCCGCATCCGAAATGTTCGCCCGCAACAACAACATCACCCTGCCTGAAGCGCGTCATGAATTGCGGATCGAGATCTTCCATGACGTGCGATGCGAGTTCGCTCAGGTCCACAGTTTTTGTGTACTTGCCGGCAATGATTCGATCGGTGTCGATGGCATCGCCGTAGACGTGTGCACGAGGATTCACAGGCCGGCCTCCGTGAAATGAGTTGCGGGATCGGTGATGCAACCGTTGAGTGCTGCACAGGCCACGGCCGCGGGCGAGGCCAGATAGACATCGGCGTTGCGGTTGCCCATGCGGCCTGCGAAATTGCGGTTGCCCGACGAGATCACCACTTCGCCGTCGGCGGGCACACCCATGTGAGTTCCCACGCAAGGACCGCATCCTGTAGCAAGAAGTGTGGCGCCCGATTCAATGAGGGTTGACATGGTGCCGTCGCTCATTGCCTGTAAAAGCGTTTGCCGTGATGCGGGCGAAACGTAGAGGCGCACTCCGCGGGCGATTGTTTTTCCTTTGAGGATGGCCGCAGCAATGCGCAGATCTTCAATCCTTGAATTGGTGCACGTTCCCAGAAATGCAAGGCTGACGGGCTTTCCTTCAACGGTTTTGAGCGAACGTCCGTTCGACGGACTCCCCGGCAGTGCGATTTGCGGATCCAGTGCTTCAACATCCACTCTTATGACGTCCGAATAAGCTGCGTTGTTGTCTGCCCGCAAAGTTGCACGGGATTCGACTATTCCGACTTTTCCGCCAAGCTCGGCAGTCATATTTGCCAAGGTGATGCGCTCCGCAAGCGGAAGTGTCTCGATTGTCTCACCGGCAAATTCAATCGACAGATAATTGGCTTTCTGCATGCCCATACGTGCGAGCAGGTGGAGCATGATGTCTTTGGCGAACACACCTTTGCGCAGTGTGCCCTGAAGTTCAATTCGCACTGACGGTGGAACTTTCAGCCACGTGCGGCCCGTTTTCCAGATGGCAGCGGCATCGGTTGAACCGATACCGGCTGCGAATGATCCCCATGCCCCGTAGGTTGTGGTGTGCGAATCGGCACCCATCACCACACTGCCAGCCGGTGCAAGATTTTTTTCAAGCACAACGTGGTGAATAATTCCTTCGCCGCTTTCAAACAGCCGGCAGCCATGAGTGCGCGCGAAATCGCGCATCAGCGCATGCAAATTGGCAATCCGCTCGTTGGGCGCGGGTGAGGCGTGGTCAATGACGAGAACAATTTTTTCGGGATCGGCAACACGTGTATGAGCCGAGCCTCCGCACATGTCTTCAAGCGCACGAATCGCCAGCGGTGCGGTGGTGTCGCTGGCTGTGCAAAGATCAACGCCACAGGTGATCAAATCACCGGCGCGTACCGGTCGGCCTGATTTTGCAGAAAGAATTTTTTCAGCAAGGGTTTGGGATGCCATGATAATTAAAGTCTTGCCTTTCCGTTCAACGGTCTGCCGAGGAACTCCGAAAGTTCCTGACGGATGGCAATGACGGCCGCCACATCAATGCCGGTCACATAGCCCATGTCATGCAAAATTGAGGCCACGTCTTCGGTCGCCAGATTGCCCGCAGCGTCCGGAATAAAAGGACATCCTCCGAGGCCGCCGAACGCGGTGTCGAAATGACGGACACCCAGCTCCAAGGCGGTGACAAGATTTGCCATCGCTCTGCCTTGAGTATCGTGCAGATGCAGAACAACGGGTTTGTCTCCCGCCATCGCAAGACATTCTCCAACCAGCTCTTTGACCAGATGCGGATGTCCGGAGCCGGTGGAGTCGGCAAGGCTGAATGTGTCGGGGTTGAGTGCAAGAATTTTTTCGCACCAGCCAAGCACCTGCGCAGCCGGAATTTTCCCTTCGTACGCGCAGCCGAACGCACATTGCAGACCGGCACGAACTTTGAGACCTGCAGCACGTGCAACCGAAATCATTTCGCAGAGATCAGCAAAAGCTTCGTCCTGTGTGCGTCTCACATTGCGTTGGGAATGAGTGCTGCTTGCCGACATGGAAATGTCGATGGCTTCAATTCCGGCTTGAATGGCGCGTTCGACACCTTTGGGATTGAGAGCGAGAGCGCTGAAGCGCAACGATTCGCCTTCAGCACGGCTTGTGCGGAAATCTTTGAGAGCTGCGCAAACGTCTTCGGCATCCGCCATTTGCGGGACAAGTTTTGTGTGAACAAAAGAGGTTATCTGAATGTCTTTGCAGCCTGCAGCGGCTGCGGATTTGATCAGGCGGATTTTTTCGGCCGCCGGAATAATTTTGTTCTCGCTCTGAAAACCGTCGCGCGGACCCACCTCAATGAGGGTGATCTTTTCGGGATGCTGCATGGCGCGTAACCCTTTCAGAACCGAAAAATGTGAACACGGCGCTCGCTGTCGGCAGCGGCGCCGTGGGTAAATCACATTTAACTGATACGGATCAAGTCGGGAGACGGTAAGGTCGCGGTATACTTGGAACTCGCTTTTCCGAAGGTCTCCGTGCGAGGGTTATTGCTTCGCTGCGCCCTCGACTGCTGCCACTTCACCCTCGGCAGGTTGAACAACTTCGGGGTTAGCCACTGCAGGATCCTCGACTGCAGGCTCGGCAACTGCGGGAACTTCGACGACTTCCTCGATTTCTTCAATCTCCTGCACAGGCTCAACGACATCGGCGACTTCAACCGGCATTTGATCTTCAATGTCAACGGTTGCAATTGCCTGATCCGCAGGTTCAACTGCTGCAGGTGCGGGTTTCGGCAAAGATGCAATCGCCGCAGTTACACTCTTGCAATCCACAAATCCGTTTTTACGAAGGACCTTGTTTCTCTCCGTGCGCAGTGATGCAAGGAAATGGTTGCGTTTTCCGTCAAAGGGGCGAGGCGGCTGGTTCGTGTTTTTGATGAACGACACCGCTTCGGAAATAGCATCACACTTCGCTTTTGCCTGAAGAATTCCGTTGTCGGGCAAAGCCTTCACTTTTTTTCTGTATTCGACGGCTGCACTGAGGTTCGACTGGCGCTTGGCTTTGTTGGCTCTGACACGCTCGGCAGCCGCAACTCTCTTTGCCTTTCTTGTCGCTTCGATCGCATTTTTTCTGGCTGTCTGAGCCTTTTTTCTTGCTTCCTGAGCTTCCTTGCGTGCAGCGTTGAGGTCTTTACGGGCAGCTATTACTTTTTTGCTTGCCTCCTGAGCCTTTTGCTTTGCTTCGACGCGGCGTGCCTGCGTTGCTTGCCTTGCTTCTTTGGCTTTTACGACGGCCCGCTGCTGTGCTTCTCTCTTTTTGGGTGATGGAGGAGTTGCTCTTTTGCCCTTCAGACCCAATGAATCAAGATCTTCGTCGTCATCTGAAAGATTCGCAATATATTCGTCGCTGCTCAGTGCGAGATCGTCTTCTTGTCCGAGAGCTTCGACGGCCAATTCATTTGAATTTTGCGCGCCGGAACAAGCAGCAAGTGCTGAAACAAAGATTGAAACAAAAATCGATCTCAGAACAGGTTTTGAAACGACCATCAAAATGACTCCTCTACGTTCGTGGACAATGGATTCCCACAGAACTCATCGGTCTGATTTTGTTTTTATTTAAAAAACAAATTTTAATTAAATAAAATTAGAGCCTTGAGTTTTTTAAAAGAGAGCATTCTCAGTCGGATGTAGATTGAATTATCCGGCTGCCGCCGCGCTGAGGCTGCGAAAAAACACAAGTGTTTCGGCGCGGAAATCGCGGTTTGAAAGATGCGATTGCCAAGGTTGAAGAGGAGATTTTTTCTGCTATAGGCGGGGTGTTTAAATCACACTTGACTGATACGAATCAAGCGCAAGGGAAAAAATGACTTCACCCGCGTTATATCAGGCACTTGCGTTGCAGCTTCGCTGTCATGCGATTAACAGCCTGTCGGACGTTACTGCTGCGCGTGAGCATATTACGGCTCAGATTGCCCGTGTGGGAAAGTCGGTTGCAGCAAACAAGGCTTTTGTCGGCGCGTCCTGCAAACTGATCGTCCTGCCTGAATACATACTGACAGGTTTTCCGCTTCGGGAGAGTTTTTCGGAGTGGCGTGAAAAGGCTTGCCTTGAACCGGTCAGTCCGGAGATGGACGCACTGTGCAGAATTGCATCAAAAAATGATGTCTATCTCGCTCTGAATGCCTATGAACGTGACGCTCACTTCAGAGATATTTTCTTTCAGGGTTGTTTCCTGATCTCTCCGCAAGGACGCATTGTTTTACATTACCGGCGGATGAATTCCGTTTTCAGTCCCACGCCTTGTGATGTCTGGAGCAAATATTTGGACATCTACGGTGAGGATGCTCTTTTTCCGGTTGCCGATACCGAGCTGGGGAGAATGGCGTTTATTGCCAGCGATGAAATTCTGTTCCCCGAAGTCGCCCGCATGGCGCTGATGAAGGGTGCTGAAATTTTTCTGCATCCGAGTTCTGAAACTCATGGACCGATGGCCAGCGGCAAAGACCTCTGCAAACAGGCGCGCGCTGTTGAGAATCTTGCTTACGTGATTTCAGCCAACACGGCCGGAATCACAGGTACTGATGTCGCCGGTGAATCGGCCGACGGCGGTTCACGCATAATCGACTTTCGCGGCCGCATTTTGGCTGCAGCAGGATCGGGTGAAAGTTTGAATGCCAATGCCGAAATCAGTCTGACTGCCCTGCGTGAAGCCCGCAGACAGGCCGGCATGCAGAATCTTGTGTCGAGACAGAAATTTCAGCAGTACGCATCTTTTTATGCGCGTGCCGAAAGTGTCCGAAGCAACGCCCTCGCACAAAATTCAGGAGAGAATGCCGACCGTTCCGCACTTGTAAAATTGCAGACGGAGACAATCGCCCGACTGGAGCAAAAGGGGGTTTTGCCTTGAGATTTTTGATTCGGAATCCCCGCACCGGTCAGGCTGAAGGAACATTTGACGGGACAGCTCCGGAGGACGTCGGCTCTTTAATTCAAAGCATTCGCCGTGCTCAAATAGAGTGGGAAGGCGCGGGAGTTGTTGCCCGTGCAAAAGGTTTGCAGATTTTTGCCGACAGGCTGAACGACAAAGTCTGGCGTGAAAAACTGATCGAGGCACTGTCCGCCGACACCGGTCGCAGAACTGAGAGTTTCACCGAAATTTCCGGATTGACTTCTACCTTGCAGCGCTGGATTTCTTATGCCTTTGAAAACGCAGGGCTGTGGCAGGCGGAATCTGTCATGCCCACGGCAATCCCCAATTTCACCCAGCAGTGTGCTCGCGATGCCGTGCCGGTTGTCGGCGTCATCAGTCCTTGGAATTTTCCTTTGCTTCTGAGTTTTGTGGATACTGTTCCGGCGCTGCTGGCCGGTTGCGGAGTGATCATCAAGCCCAGTGAAGTGACGCCGCGTTGGGCTTTTGTGATGAAGGAATTATTGGAATCCGTGCCCGTAGTCGGCACGGTGTGCCGCATTGCTGAAGGCGGAGCGCAGACCGGCGAAGCGGTTGTCGATCGGGTTGATGCTGTGTGTTTTACCGGCAGCGTCGGAGTCGGCCGCAAGGTTGCCGTGCGTGCTGCCGAGCGCCTGATTCCGGCTCATTTGGAGCTTGGAGGCAAGGACGCGGCGATTGTTTTTGCCGATGCCGATGTGGAGTCTGCAGTGCGGTCGCTGCTCTGGGGATGCACCGCAAATGCAGGGCAGTCGTGTCTTTCAATCGAGCGCATCTATGTGCAGTCAGATGTTTATCCACAGTTTATCCACACAATGCGGGAAAAAATTGAAGGTTTAATTTCACGCTCGCCCGTTATTGAATGGATGGCGCCGGTCATATCGCCTGCTCAGGTGGCTGTGATTGAGTCCCACTTGAGGGATGCGAGGGCTCAGGGTGCCTGCATTGAAACCGGCGGCTGCTGGGAAGATGCGCCGCAGGGCGTGAATATTATGGCTCCGACACTGATAACGCAGGTACATCACGGCATGAGCATAATGAGCGAAGAAAGCTTTGCTCCGTTTATTCCTGTGATGCCGTTTAAGACCGAATCGGAGGCAGTCGGCCTTGCAAATGACAGCCGGTATGGTCTGAGTGCTGCGGTTTATTCGTCGGATGCAACGACTCTCAAAAGAGTTTCCGATGCGCTTGAGGCCAGTGCAGTTTCACTTAACGATTGCGGTTTAACCGCGTTTCTTCACCAGTGTGCCAAAAGTCCGCGCAAAGAATCGGGCGCGGGTCTTTCGCGCATGGGTGCCGACGGACTCTTGCGTTTCATGCGCAAAAAAGCCGTGTTGAAAAAATCTGCTGCCGAACAGGCGGATCCGTGGTGGTATCCGCTTTCATCCCCCTCAAGAAACTGACCGGAGGATTGCTGAATGCTGATTCAAAAGGAAATGCCGCTGCTTGCCCGCCATGCCGGTCAATGGACGGGAGTTTACACAACGGTCGACGCCGAAGGTAACATAGTAGACCGGCACAATTCGCTTTTGACCTGTGAATTCTCGGAAGATCCTCAATATCCCTATAAACAAACAAATAAATATATGTGGGATGACGGCCGTACCGAAGAAATTCATTTTCCGGCGTCCTATGCAAACAGGAAAATTTGGTTTGAGAGTGATCGCATCAGCGGTGCGGCTTGGGAAGCGGATGACGAGACAATCCTGCTGACGTGGAAACGCAAAGACATTCCCGATTCAAAGCTGGTTGAGATGATTCAGCTGAGTTCCGACGGTTTGCGCCGTTCCCGCACGTGGCACTGGTTCGTCGGCGGCAAACTGGTCAAACGCACTCTTATTGAAGAAAACAAGGTGGTGAACAAATGACATTGCTGAATCCGCTGGACGCTTTGGGATACCGTCACAAATTCGGTGTTCTGGCACCGAGCACAAATACGATTGTTGAACCGGATTTTCACCGCATGGCAGTCACCGGCGTGACTTCGCACATGTCACGCATCTACATCAAAAATCAGGACATCAGCTCGGACGAGCGCATGCAGGATTTGCTGCTGCAGATCCGCGAAGAAATTCTTCGCGCTATTGATCTTGTCAAGACTGCGGAGGTGAATTCGCTGGTGATGGGCATGAGCCTTGAAACCTTTTGGGACGGCCTTGACGGCAACAGGCGGTTTGTCGAGCGTCTTGAGAATTATTCCGGACTCAAGGTGGCCTCGGGCGCCCGCTCGTGCATGGCGGCCCTCGACGTTTTGAAGGTCAAAAAGATTGCCGTGCTCACGCCGTATCAGCCGATCGGCGACGTGAATGTCCGCAAATTTTTTGGCGACATTGGAGTCGAAGTTGTGGCCTTAAAGGGTTTGCGCTGCCCGACTGCCGTGTCGATAGCGCAGGTGGGTGAAGAACAACTGCGTCAGTCGCTTGTTGAACTCAATACATCGGATTGCGAAGCGATCATTCAGGTTGGCACGAACCTCAGCATGCTGCGTCTGGCCGATGAAGCAGAGCGCTGGCTCGGAAAGCCTGTCATTGCAATCAACGCAGCGACATGGTGGTACGCGTTGCGAAATCAGGGCATTCGCGATCAGGTGGATGGCTGCGGAATTCTTATGCGTCAGCATTGATGCTTTTTGAAACGGGTTGAGATGAGCGCCATTCACGAAGGATATCAGGGTGTGTTCGACAGTCGTCTGCGCTTTGGCCGCAAGGCGGCTTTGATCGTTGTCGACTTCATGGAAGCCTACGCTGATCCGCAGTCTCCGTTTTATGCTCCGGCAGTCGTTGAAGCATCGCTTGCGCTTCCGCCGTTGCTGAAAGCCGTCCGTGAGCGCGGCTGGCCGGTGATTTGGACAAGCGTCGAATATGCGCATCCGGAAGCTCTCGACGGCGGTCTTTTTGTTGAAAAAGTTCCCGCGCTGAAATTGCTCAGGCCGGCGGGCTTTTATTCACAGACGATGCGTCATTTGACGGCGCTTGAAAATCCGGCAACCGATTCCCGAATCGTGAAACAATATCCGAGTGCATTTTTTGCGACCGCGCTGGCAACCCGTTTGAATACGCTCGGGTGCGACACGGTGCTGATTGCAGGCTGCACAACCAGCGGCTGTGTGCGCGCGACCGTTGTTGACGCCTTGCAGCACGGGTTTCGACCGTTTGTCGTTGAAAACTGTGTGGGCGACCGGTCTGCAGAGGCGCACCGAATCAATCTGCTCGACATGCAGAGCAAATATGCGGAAGTGGTGTTTTCTGACGCTGCGATTGAACTTGTCATGAATTCGCCGGCGAAGGAGTCGCTGTGAGCAATGCTTTGAACGGTCTTCGGATTTTGGATTTCACTCACATGCTGAGCGGCCCGTATGCGACAATGATGCTTGCAGATTTGGGAGCCGAGGTCATTAAAATTGAGCCTCCGGTCACCGGCGAGGGAACCCGCCGTTTGCTCGAAAAAGACAAGCAGCACAGCGTCGACGGCATGGGAGCTTATTTTCTGACACTCGGCCGCAATAAAAAAAGTCTTGCACTGGATTTGAAATCACCGTCTGCGAAAAAAGTCCTGCACGATCTGGTGCGCTGCTCGGATGTGGTGGTTTATAATTTTCGCGCCGGTGTCGGAGAGAAGCTCGGTCTGCATTTTAATCAGCTGAAAGAAATTAATCCCCGCATTGTCACGTGCAGCGTAACCGGATTCGGCGAAACCGGACCCAACCGCGACTGCACGAGTTTCGACATGGTTGCGCAGGCGACCGGCGGCGGAATGACTCTGACCGGCGACGGCGTAAATCCGTTGCGTTCCGGAATTCCGATTGGAGATCTGGGCGGAGGACTTATGGCTGTCATTGGTATTTTGTCTGCGCTTCAGGCGCGGGTAAGAACCGGTGAAGGGCAGCACATAGATATTTCCATGCAGGATGCTCAGGTCAGCCTGCTCAACTACATGGCGACCATGACATCACTTTCGGGAGAGGCTCCCAAGGCAAGCGGCAATGCTCATTTTGTTCATGTGCCGTATGACTCTTTTCCGACCCGTGACCGGCACATTATTATCGCCATCATCACAAACGAGCTTTGGAAAACATTTATCCAAACCATAGACATTGCCGCGCTCGATACTCCTGAAAATGAAGAGCAGCCCGGCCGGTGGAAAAACAGGGAACAGATAACGCAAGTCCTGAGTGAGCGTCTGCGCAGCCGCACGTGCGATGAATGGCTGACATTGTTGCGGCCTGCGGGTGTTCCGTGTGCTCCTGTCAATGACGTTCATGCGGTGCTCAATGACCCTCATCTGAAAGCGCGCAGGATGATCGTTGATGTCCAGCATGCGGGCGGGCGGCGTGTGCAGCAGGCCGGTAACCCGATAAAAATGTCGTCCGCCGGCGAAGATAGTTTTTCACCGCCGCCTCTCGTCGGGCAGGACTCGCAGCATGTGTTGCAGGACATTCTCGGTTATTCGGATGCAAGCCTCAGGGAACTGACCGAATCCGGAGCTGTCCGATGAACCAATCGTTGAATTCATTTTCATCTTCGAAATTTAACGCCGATTTTGAAATTTCAAACCGGCCGCTTGTGCTGTGGGAAGTGGGTCCGCGTGACGGACTGCAAAGTGAAAAACAGATTCTTACGCCCGAAGCCAAAAGAGAGCTGATTTTCGGCCTGATGAATGCGGGAATCCGGAATATTGAGGCCGGCAGTTTTGTCAAAGCCATACCTCAGCTTGCCGATACCGATTCGCTCATTCCGCTTCTGGCGGATCACCCTTTGCGTTCACAGACCAAACTGACGGGACTTGTGTTCAACAGCAAAGGTCTTGAGCGTGCGCGGACGGCCGGCGTTGACGGTGTGTGCGTTGTTGCGATTCCTTCGGATGCTCTTTCGTTGCGGAATGCCGGTGTCGGCGCGCAGGAAGGATTGCTTCGCGCACTCGCGCTGGCAGATGAAGCAAAGAGTCACGGTTTGTTTGTGCGGGTGGATGTGGCAACATCATGGGTTTGCCCGTTCGAGGGTGCAATGGCCGAGAACCGTGTTCTGGAATTTGCATCAGCTTTACTTGAACAAACGAGCGTTGATGAACTTGCTCTGGCCGATACCGTTGGCCAAGCTCATCCGCTGCAGGTTTATTCGCTGTTTTCAAAACTCGCGGAGCGATTTTCCGCAGCGCGGCTTGCAGCTCATTTTCACGACACTCAGGGATTGGCTTTGGCCAACGTCACAGCTGCCATGGCTGCGGGTGTGAGGATTTTTGATTCCTCTCTGGGCGGACTCGGCGGTTGTCCTTTTGCCCCCGGCGCAGCGGGAAATCTGGCCACTGAGGACTTGGTTCTCATGGCGCAGAAATTTTCTCCCGCACAGTTGCAGGATATTCACCTGCCGGCGTTGTGGACCACTTTGTCGCAAGTTGAAAAGCAGATCGGACGCACGCTCGGACGCACGCTCGGAGGCCGCAGCAGCCAATGGTGGAGGAGTTCGCAAAAATGAACACCTCGCCGACGTCCCTGCCGGCAACTTTGCGGCAGCCGCCTTTGGAAACGAAAGTTCCGCGCACCCTGCTTGATAAAATCTGGGAGCAGTCCGTGGTTGTTCCCGAAAGTGAACAACACCCTGCAGTCGTATTTGTCGACCTGCACATCCTCCATGAAGTGACGTCCGGTCAGGCCTTTAAATCTCTTGCAGATCGGGGGCTCAAGGTGCGGCATCCCGAGCGAACCGTTGCGCTGGCCGACCATGCCGTGCCGACCGGTTCCCCCGACGCATCAGGCAACTGGCCTTTTGCAAATGCTTCAACCCGTAAATCCGTTGAGCTGCTTGAACACAATTGCCGCACTCACGGAATCGAATGTTTTTCTTTGAACGACGACAGGCAGGGCATTGTCCACGTGGTTGTTCCCGAACTCGGACTGACGTGGCCGTCGAGTGTGATCGTTTGCGGAGACAGTCATACGAGCACACAGGGGGCATACGGCGCGCTGGCCTTCGGTATTGGCAGCAGCGAAGTGGCAGCAGTGCTCGCAACCCAAACTTTGCTGATGAAAAAACCGGTTGCCTTGCGCGTTGAATTGCGCGGAGAGTTTAAACCTCAAGCAGTCACTGCAAAGGATATTTCGCTGGCTGTGCTTGCTGAAATTGGTGTCGGAGGGGCGCAGGGAGGGGTGATCGAATTCACCGGTCCGGCGCTCAGGCTGCTCGGCATGGATGAACGCATGACACTCTGCAACCAAAGTGTCGAAGCCGGTGCGCGTACCGCGCTGATCGCGCCGGATGAGATCACCTTTGCGGATCTTGCCGGCCGAAAAGCGTGTCCGCAGGGCGAAGAATTTGAGCGTCTCAAGAACCTGTGGGCCGGCCTGAAGTCCGATGAAAATGCCGAGTATGCCCGCACTTGGATTGTTGATATTGAAAAAATGACTCCGCGTGCGACCTACGGCACCTTGCCCGCTTTATCTGCCGCCCTCGACGAATCCATTCCGGATTCTGCACCTGCCGGATGTGATGATGCCGTCTGGCGTAACGGATTGGATTATATGGCGATGCATGCGGGAATGCGCATGCACGGAATTCCGGTTCAACATGTTTTCATAGGCAGTTGCACCAACGGCCGGCTCAGTGATCTGCGCTTGGCGGCCGAAGTTTTAAGGGGCAAAAAAATTGCGCCCAGCCTGAAGCTTTGGGTTGTCGCTGGCAGCCGCAGTGTCAAACGCGCAGCTGAGGCCGAAGGTCTCGATCGAATTTTCAGGGATGCCGGCGCGGACTGGCGTGAACCAAGTTGCTCTTTGTGTGTGGCCATGAACGGCGATTTTATTCCGGCGGGTGAGACGTGCGTCAGTACAAGCAACCGTAATTTCGCACACAGGCAGGGCCCTTCAGGCCGGACGATTTTGGCCAGTCCGCTGACAGCCGCAGCGACTGCACTTAAGGGATGCCTGACAGATCCGCGGGAGGTCCTGTGATGACGAACGCACAGGGTTGGACACATTGGACAGGCCGCGCCGTTGTTTTGGCACGCGACAACATAGACACAGATCAAATATACCCCGGCCGCTTCCTGTCACTGACCGACAGATCTGAAATGTCTTCTGCCTTTTTTGCCGACTGGCGCTTCGCTGCCGACGGCAGCCTGCGCGCCGACTCACCTTTTGCAGACGGCCAGAGTGTTCTGGTGGCCGGTGAAAATTTCGGATGCGGATCGTCACGGGAACATGCCGTGTGGGTGATGCGTGACTTTGGTATCCGCGTTGTCCTTGCGCGCTCGTTCGCGCCGATATTCAAACAAAATGCAATTGCCAACGGCATTGCACCCGTTGAAATTTCAGCAGCCGATTACAAAATATTCGTCGCGAATACCCAAACTAAACTGGAAATTACGGTGGACTTGGCCATGGGACAGGGATTGATATTTTCAATCCTTCCTTTGAATTTGAAGATTTTTAATTTCAAATTGGATGCCTTCGATGCGCACTGCCTGCGCACCGGAACGGATCCGCTGGGATTTCTGCTGTCGCTTTCCGAAGAATCCGACTCATTTTCGAAAAACCAAAACACTTCTCATCCTCTTCAAGTTTATTTTTCCAAAGGAGATTCGCCGTGACACCTGCACAAGGAAAAAATTCGATGAACATGCCAAACTTTCCGAAGCCCGCCCCGCTGCGCGCAAATCCGCGTACGTCTGTCGGACGCCTGCACGTGGAAAGCGAGCAGTCTCTTTACTCTGTCGTCGAATTCGAAAAGGCGCCGTTCCAGATTGCCAACTTCATTGGCGGCGATCGCGCTGAAACACAAATTCTTTCGCAGGATGCTGCGACAGGCGAGTCGACTCAAAGGGTGACTATCAAAAAAGGATGGTCGGCACCCATCGGCCATTTCGATACCGATGTCGAAATTTTTGTGCTGAGCGGAGAAGTCCGTCAGGGCGGCTTCAAGTTGCGTAATTTGTCTTACACATATCTTCCTGCCGGACTTGCAACCGGACCGTGGGAAGCATCCGAAGATACGGTGATGCTCTTTATGCCCGACCGCAAGCCTAACTACCTGACAGCTCCGTATGCGGATCTCGAGCAGATTGCGGAAAACTCGGCATATCATTTGAACACACAGATGAACGATCGCATGGTGGATTACATTCCCTGCAAAGAAATTAACTCGATGAACTGGGAACAGACCACATTTCTGCCGGCCGGTTCGGCACGCAAGAGTCTTTTCAAATGCCCGCGCACGGGCCGTGCGACGTGGATCTTGGGACTTGTTCCCATGTGGATCGAAGGAAATTTCTTTGCCGGACATCCGACCGCAGAGGAAGCTTATCTGATTCGCGGCGATGTTCAGGGCCACTGGAGTATGCAGGATGATCCGTTCAACCGCCGTTATGCGGCGATGCGCGACAACGGATACTACTGGCGGCCTGCGCATATCGCACACGGTCCGTTTTGGTCGGAAAGCGGCGCGCTTTGCCTGTTCCGTACAAAGGATCGCCTCGATTGCCACTGGGCGCTCCATAATCCCGACATCACGCAGCGCTGAGAATGCTGATTTCAGGTTTGCGGGCAAGCAAATCTGAATCGTTGAATTCAGGATAAGACTCACTGGAGATGCGACATGAATCACAAAATTTCGGGCTACGGTTGGTTGATGATTGCCTGCGGATTTCTGACTCTGCTGGTGACCAACGGTATGACCCTTACAGGCATCACGGTTTTTGACAATCAGCTTCTTGCAGAATTCGGCTGGCAGCGCGGCGCATTGAAGTTGCGTGATTTAATTACCTTTGCGGGGGCGGGTCTGGTTGCTCCGCTGTTTGGATATTTTGCAGACAAAGGGCACATCAAAAACTGTCTTTTGCTCGGCTGCGGTTTTTTGGCTGCCGGATTCATAACATACTCGCGGATGAATTCTTTGGCTGGTCTTTATCTTGCGCATGCATTGTTCGGCTTGTCGCTGGCTTCGGCCGGAATAGTCAGTGTGGTGTTTTTGGTTTCCAAACACGTTCCCGCGTCGCGTCGCGGACTCGCGCTTGGTTTGGCTCTCGTCGGTTCCAGTTTTGGAAACACGGTTTTTCCGCAGTTAAATCTGTCGTTACTCAAAGTCATGGACTGGCGTTCTGCTTTTCTCGCCCTGAGTGTCGTGCCTGCGTTGATGTCGATTTGTGTTGTTGCGACAGTGCGCCGCAGTTCAATAAATCAGGATGCAGGACTCTCGGCGACACCGACTTTATCGGCTCACGGCTCGGGCGAAGTTACACCTTTGGCCTCTGAAGCAGGTCTTGGTGTTATTCTAAAAAAGAAATCGTTTTGGATGATCGGTGCAGTTGCGATGCTCACCTTTTTTGCCATATTGGGTGTATCGACGCATCTTTTTTTACGGCTGACGGGCGCAGGCCATTCTGCTCAGTTTGCAGGAAACACTCTCGGTTTGTTGTTCCTGACCGGTCTTGCAGGAAAACTTTTTTCGGGTTTTCTGGCCGACCGTTTTGGTGACCGTCGGGTGATGAGTCTTTCACTGCTTCTTATGATTTTGGGTGCCGCAGGCTTGAGCCGTTTCGCAGATACGAATGTTCAAGCTTATGTTGTGGCATTCGGACTGGGGTGGGGAGCGCTCTACACCTTGATTCAAGTCTCAGTCATCTCTGAGTTTGGCACAGCCGGAGCCGGACGTGTTCTCGGCTGTATTGCCTTTCTGGAGGCTCTGGGCGGCGGGCTGGGACCATGGGTCGTTGGCCTTGCCTTCGATCAATCGGGCTCATATGCAATGCCGTTCGCTCTCATTGCGTCCCTTCTTTCGGTCGCTGCGATTGTGAATTTATTTCGTCGGCAACTGCCTGAATCGGCAAAGGTTATTCCTGAAGCAAAGCCCGTCTGAAATTCCGTGAAATAAAGTAAAAAGTCCATTCTTCCGATACACTCGTCGGAGGATGCAGCTATGAGACATGCTTTGTTGGCATTCATCGTATTGCTTTCGGGCTGTTCTCAGGAAGGGTCCTATCAAGGCACGCCGCCCCCTGTGCGAAAACCGAAGTCCGGCGTCAAACCCCTCGGTGAAGACGTTGCCGGCGGTGCCAAAACCCAGTCTCCGGTTGCAGAGGCCGTGTCTGAAAAATTATTCAACGTGGCCATTCTCACAAAAAGTGTTCAGTGTCTTTTCTGTCATATGAAAATTGAGGGAGATGTCGGCGGAATTCAGTTTCCGGTCGATGCCGAAATGCATCAGCGTGCAGGAGAAGGTTTAAGAGTTTTAGGCACTCTTTTTGGAACAAACGAAGTGCCCAAGGCGTTGACTCGCGGTACGCAGAGTTCCAAAGTGTCCTCCAATTATAAAAATTCAGATTTGAAGATTTTTCCGACGACAAAGGATTCCGGCGGCAAGATTTCGTTTCCCGTTGTGGGCAAGGCGCAGCTTGACGGCAAGACCAAAGGTACGATCAAAGCCGGCGGCACAACAATTACAGACAAACACACAGGCAATCTGACAATCGTTGATAATGGCGGCCCGATTGAAATTTCAGGGGAAGTCTTTGTCGACGGCGACGTTGTCATCGGGGGAAAATACAAAGGTGTCGGAACAATATATGCACGCAATATTTTTATTGTGAGAGATTTGCAGGGCATGGTGTCTCCTTACCCGTTCGGTACGGATCCGGTCGCAGCAAAAGAAAAAGCAAAGAAGGCTATTGATGCCAAAAATGACGGTCTTTATTTGTTTTCACTCGGTCAAATCACAGTCGGACTGCCGGATAAGGCATTTTTGACAAATCCGAGCTGGAGGCATGCAAATCTCGGAAAAAACTCCAGCACAAAGGGAACTCCGCCGCTGAGTATCGAAGAGTACGTTGCGCTTGCCAAAAAGAAGGATTGCGCCGTGCAGAACAATCACATTTGGGATCGCTCGGTCTTGGTCAACCGTGTTGATGCATTCCTTTATGCAAGCGATTATCTGCTGTGGAGAACCTGCAACGGCTTTGAACTCAACGGCGGATTTGTTGCTCCGGACGTTGCCTTGGTCAATGCCGGCGACGCGGATTCCGGACGTGATGACAATCCCGTAAATACAGTCCGCTACGACTACCGGCTGCGCGCCGGAGTCAAAGCATTCAGTGTGCTCAAAGATTTCTTTGAACAGGAATAATTATCGCGCTGTGCATTCTTCCTGTGCCAGCGATGCGGGCTCCGGACGGGGAAAAACTGCTTTTGTCAGAAACGCATCGAAATGGTCCCTGAAATAAGTCCAGCTTGAAACGTTCGGTTTGTTGCTGACAATGCACTGCGGAGCGTCCAGATACAATTCAGTTCCGGAGCGGGCTATTTCGCCTTTGAAAAGTTCAGGCAATTCGGCGGAATCCTCGTGTTTTTGCACAATGGCATTGAAGACCAGCTGACCTGATACGCCTTTCATTTTCATCCAAGGCAGCCATGGACTGACGCGTGTCCAGCTGACCTGTACATTTTTGACTTCATCCAGCTGCTGAATGTTCATCAAATCTCTGCGGGAGAAAACATAAGAAAAAGACTCGTGTGCTTTATAACTGCTATCGGGTGAATAATCGGCAAACCGCGGATCCTTGCCCAAAGGGTTGGGATAACTCAGCGGGACATCAATCCTCAGAATTGTTGTTTCGCCCGACGATTCTGCCGTGAGTGACGTTGCCTGCGGGATTTTTTGCTGCACGAGTGCATTGGCAATATGAACAACCGGCAGTGATTCTCCGTTCCAAGGATTTTGCCAGTTCCGCAGGACTTCCCCTGTGGACGGATCAAGATAAAAAGTCATTTCCCGCGATGAAACAATCAGGTCGCCCGCATTATCCCTGAAGCAGCGGGCAACGTTGAAACCTGCAATTTTGAAAAGTGTGCTGCTTTTGTCGGACGCAGTTCCGGTTGTGGTCACGTTCCCTTTCCATGTTGTCAGCGTTGTGCGGCCGGAAGAATTGCAACGGATTTTAGTAAAATCTGCGCTGTTCACCAAAGTAGATTCGGCATGGCCGGTTGCCGGCAGCAGACCGGCAGCAACTGAAATTAGAAATGCAGATATAAAAATTCGTCTGGAAGTCATGAGGAAATGTCTCCGGAGCCTGCACACTGTGACGCGCCCGACAGTCCGGCGCAGCCGTTGCGAAAAACGCTTTTGCAGAGCCGGATCTCTAGTTCAAAGAGCCGATTTTCACAACGTGTTTTGACCGCTTTCTGAAGACGGGGTTTTCCTTGAGGTTGAGTTAAAAACTCAAGGATATTGTGTTTTTGGAGGAGCTGCAGAAGCCTCCCGTCGCGCCGTCTGAAGACGCTGCTTTTGGGGCAGGAGTGGGAAGCTTGTCCGTGGAGGCCGAGCTTGCCCCTGCTCCTGCTCCTGCCCCTGCACCTGAGCCTGAGGGACCCAAGGCATTTGACGGTGCAGTTGAGGGTGAACTCGAACAACAGCGCTCGATTTCAAGACTTAGAGGATTGCCCGATTCGGTGCGGGGCAGTTTGAGCGCGCCTTTGTCATCGGTTTTGGCAACTTCCTGACCCTTTGCATTTTTGACAAACGCAGACTTCAAACTGCAGGAACGATCAGGTGTGAACTCATCAATAAATTCGCTGAGCATGATTGATTCGGTGAACGGAAATTCGAAGCCTTTGCTCCGAAGACCGAGATTTGAGGCCAGCGCCGTCATTTGCTTTCGTGCTGCGTAGTCTTCCGACAATGCCTTTCGGGCACAACCGAACATCGTTGGAAGAGTGCAGGCTTCAACCTCTTTTGCGGTTGAGTGGTAGAACTTCAACTGTGACTTCAGATCCGCCGGAACCGCACGAAAAACTGACTCAAGTTCGGCCGTGGAGAAGTCCCTGTGATTGCCGTTGAGAGCAAATGAAATGGCATCTGCGATATAAAGAATGACTTTGTCCGATTTGGCGCGTGCAGGGTTTGCCTGAGCGTCCTGAACAATGAGTTTCACTGCGGTTTCAAGCGCGGATTGACCTGCTTCCTGAAGGTCGTCGCCGCCGTCGGCGTACCAGCCTTTTGCGGATGAGGCGAGAGTCGACTCGTCGGTAAAAGGAATCATCTGCACCACACGGTCCCGATAGCCAATCGCAGCAAATCTGGCATCCCAACCCTTTTCCTGACGAAGGCGGAGCGCGAACTGCCCGACACCATTTTTTACGGTGTTGAGGCTGTCTTCCATGCTGGCAGTGATATCAACGACGAATACGATGTCGGCAGGCTTTTTGTCCGACTTTCCTTCAGAGAGACAATTTTTGGGAAGATTCAGAACAATGGCTTCTCCGGACTTCAGCTGGATGCTCTTAGACTTTTCCTGCTCGCACGAAAGCGGAATTCCGGTACTGGAAAGTGCGGAGGGCTTTTGTGCAGACACAAACTGCGTCGGTTTGCAGGAGGCCGTTCCGGCTGCAATTATGGCAAAAACAGGAATTTTGAATTTTTTTGCAAATTTCATGCCTGCACCCTTGATTGATATAATTCAAATTCTACGCGGTTTTTTTATCGGGGGCATACCTGCGGGGTTCTGTTTTTGACACACAGTCGTAGACAATTGCCGGCGGCAGATTGCGGAATTCTATTTTTGCCGAACGTATTGAAAAATGCCTTTCAAACAAATTCCTGTGCAAAGGCGTGTACTGAAAAGCGACGAAATGTCCTTCCGGAGCCAAAACATCCGATGCACTTTTGAGAATATCCCGAGTGATTTCGGTCCCAAGACTTGCGTACGGCAGACTTGAAAAAATCGCCTCAACGAGGCTGATGTTTCTGCTTTGCAGGATATCCGGCAGCGCGCGGGCATCGCCCAAGACGACTTCAACGTTCGAAAACGCCTTCAGCCGTTCCTTGAGGATCGATACCGCATCGCTGTTCAAGTCGATAATAAGGATTCGATTGGCCGCGCTGCTGCGGCGAAGCATCTCACCGGTAATTGCCCCCGTTCCTGCGCCGAGCTCGACGATTGTCGATGCCTTTTCGAAATCGACACAGTTGATCATTTTTCCGGCCAAAAAACGCGATGAAGGAACAATCGTACCGATTTCCGAAGGGTTTCGGAGGAACTGGATGAGTGTGTGTCTTATATCCTTCCACGACTGCCTCAACCTGATGATCCCTCCGTTATCGTCTATTTCACGCTGTAAACCGCACTCATCAGGGCCTGAAAGTTGGTCGAAAAATTTGCCCGCGAGACACTGCTTCCGGTTGTCAGGGCAGACATGGAATTTGTAAGCGGCAATGAGCCCTCGATTGCCTTTTTGACTCTCTCCTCGGATGTTCCAAGTTCACCTGCTGCAATGCGCAGAGATACGCTGTCGTTGAATGTTTTGAAAATTTGAGACACCGGATCCGGCTTGCTGAAATCGACACCCGCCTCTTTTAGAGCGTTCTGATAAATCATTGTGTCGTCTTTTATTTTAGACGTAAAAGTTGCAGGCTCGGTATAAATTTTCTTTATCAGATCCAAAGCATCTGAAGGCAGGTCAACGCGTTTGAGGACTGCATCGCGAACTTGGTCCCTTTTTTCGAGCAGGCCCTGCGAATGGCAGGTCATGCAGGCAACTCCGACAATCGCAACGCCGGCGACGACACCCGCATTTCTTGCGCGGGTATGAGCCTCATCCAAGCGGACATCATTGTGGTCGGATACATAAAAACCGAAAAATCCGTTGGGCAGCGTGTAAATAATTTCCTTGCCGTCTGGAACGAAAGCAAGATTTTTTGCTGCGTCACCAAAGACCGGAGCCGGTCCGAGAGGTTTTACAAAGGGATTTTTGTCATCCTTTGCGGTACCGAATTCGTAGCTGTGCCACATGATAAAATTTGTCGATGATTCCACCCGCTCAATCACGCGTGAATGGTCGGCAACTTCGGAGTTGTTGAATGCCGCGCGCATGATGTTACCTGACTTTTGAGTGTTCGGAAGATCGATCGAGAGGAGTTTTGTAAAATCCTGTAATTTATTCGGTGATTCGAGCAGCTCGTAGTAAAGCGGCGGGCGGCTCGCGGTTGCGACAAGCCAGTCCGCACGAATCACTGGGAGCGATGTGCCGGTCTGTTCCTGAAGGACCGCAAGCAATTTACGTTCGTCCGGAACAATTTGATAGGGATAACGCTTGATGATGTTCTCCCAGTCGGCATTTGACCATTCCAGATCGCTCAGCCGGAATTGGATGAGCAGCGGATTTTTGGCTGATACTTTGAGTTTGAAGACAGTCGTGCTTTTTGAAACTGAATTCAAAAGTTTCGCTGAGGCTTGCTGAAGAATCTGCATGGCATCGGCGCCTGCGCCGCCGTTTTGCATCGCTGCGAGAGACAGATAGCGGACATTTTTTCGGTCCGCTTCGTTCGGGACTTCTTTAATGAGATCGAGAGTTGCGTCCTTGAGAAGCTGATCTTCCGAAACAACAGGCTTTGCCGATGCATCCGTGGTCTTTGTATTTGCACCGTCGGCAATCCATTTTTTGAATGCTTCAAGTTCCTCGGCTGTGGGTTTGGAGGAGCCCGCGGGCGGCATGGGTGAAGTTTTGGATGTCATTCGCTCGTAAAGTTTTGAGGTCTCCGGCTTGCCGGCAATAATCAGACCGTCTGCAATTTTCTGCGCAAGGTCGGTGATGTTGGTCAGGCCGCCGGAATTGGACTGATTGAGGCCGTGACATTGATTGCAGTATTTGTTTACAAGATTTTTTGCATTGTCGAAGGCTAAATTTGCTTGCGAGCCTTTGGCGGTTGCTGAGTTTTTGTCGCCTGTCTGACCTGTAGGTTTTTTGGGAGGTACGGGAGAAGGCGGTGCTTCCGTGCAGGAGCTGAGAGCGAGAGTTAATAAAAGAAGTCTTTTTGCAACCTCGCCCGCAAACACCGGAACCCCTCCCGTTTCAATATTGCGGATACCGTTTTCGGCTTACTTCGTTTTCTGGCACACGAAGAAAAACTCTTTCTTCGGAAGTGCGCCTTGACGAATTGGATTGGTGCCCACGCCGCTGAGAATGTCGGCCTTCTGCTGGCAATCAGCTTGAGACTCTTTCTTTTCGGGGCTGATTCGGCTCCAGCGAACGCACTCGGCAAGGTTTCCCGATGCCGTGCTGAATCTGCAAAGAGATAATGGTTCGGACTTGAGCATATCTGAGATGCACTCAGTGGCATCAACAAAGGTTGTGTCGATCATCGGAGGAGGAGGAGGAGCGCCGCCGCCGCCACCCCAGCCGCGACGTCCGAACAGCGATGCGGTTGCCTGTGCGGAGGCTGCTTCCTTAACAATCTTGCGCTTCGGTGCGCAGCCGTCTTTCAGGCCCATGTCTCCACCTTCGCGTCCCAGACCTTCGCCGGTTGCTTCGAGAAGTTTTTTCAATTCTTCGCCGGAGTTGTCTTCGGCAACAGGTTGTGCCTGATCTTCCGATTTTGCTGCCACTCCCTCACCTGTTATTGCGCTCGTGGTCTTTTCTGCCTTCTTCAATAAACCGGCACCTTTAAATTCCATCGACGAACATGCCGCGAGGGTGCTGCACAGACCGACTGCAACGAACAAGTTGAGACACTTCATTAGAAACCTCCTGATGCCGGAACCAGCTTTCTTTCTTGCAGTAACCATATCGGTCATATTTTGAGGAACATGAGGATAATGTGCAAAAGTCGGGTGTTTTCGTTGAATTATGGATGTGTGCTGGTCGGATAACAGGGTGTTGGATATGAGGATGTTTCTCCTAAAGCGCTCAGCTCGTTCATTTTTTCCAGTGAACCGATGTCTTTATCCGGCATCTTCCGTCTCAGAGGCGTTCTCCCCTGTCCGGTTCGGAGCAGCACGTCTGCGCCATTGCCCCGCGCGCGAGTGTGATTTGTTTTGAGGGTCTGCCGGAGGGGAACGGCGAGGGAGAAGACCCAAGCCCGACAAATGCTCATGAAGTTCGACCGGTGAAAGCTTGCCGAGATTGGCACAAATTTCGGTGACTTCAATTTTTAGTTTTTCTCCGGTTGCCAGTTGTTGCCTGATCTCTCCGAGCATTTTGCTGTCTGCCGCAATCAGCAGTTTTTGGGCACTGTGCCGGCTGACAAATCTGTGGATCTGCGTGAAGAGTTCACGGGAGAATCTTCTGTCGATTTCACGTTGATGCCGGCCAAGATGATCGTCGTAACCGTGCATTGTTTGTGCCATACCGGACAGGCCGACGTGATATGAAAAGCGCGTTCCGCCAGTGAGTGTTTCGGAATGCTGGGCATACCAATGCCGGTTGATAATCTCTGTTCTGTGTTCAAGTACGGGGCTCCATTGTTCGGAAGGCCGCTCTGCAGCGCGGAGAATGAAGAATTGCGCCTTTGTCTGATCGACGGACAGCACGGCTATTCGCTTCATTGAACACCTCACGTCATTTTGGAGTGACTGAATCTTTCGGGGTTCAGGTCAATGCCGAGTCCGACCCATGGGTTCGTTTCAGAATAGCCCCCTGAAATTGGGGATTCAGTCGGAGTTTCTTTAAAAACAGGCTGTTTTTGAGAAGTGTATTTGTTCATTTCACTGACATGGACCGCCCGCCCGCCTTTGATAGACTAGCCTGTACGATTCCCCTTCAAGCGGGATTTGGGAGGATTTATGCTCTCTTCTTTAGGAAAATTTCGATTCAGAACGACCGCAGGCCGCTCGTTTCTTTGGTCTTCGGTACTTTCGGCGCTTGTTTTGGCGTCTGCCTGCAAACCGCGATCATTTAATTCCGCTTCGGATGTTCAGGGACTGACCCAGCAGCAGTTTGATACCCAGTTTGAGGTCACCCGACTGAGCTCGTGCAAGGCACCCAACGGCAGCGCGGGAGGTGAACTTCGTGTCGTCTGGCGCGTTCGCAACAGTGCAGGACAGGCCGTCACGCCTTACATTCTCGGGTTTTCGGGAGATGCAGTGACGACAAAAAACAAAAGGGTCAGGTTTCAGATTATGACAGCAATCGGTGCTCCCCGTCCGCCGATTCCTGCCGATGCGCCGCAGCCTTTTCCGTTTGATATTTACAGGGGATATGAACTTCAGATCCCTGCTGACGAAGCCGCGGCAAAATGGGGCTACGTCGAAGTCGACGGTAAAAATGTCAGCTACAGCAGCATAGACGCCGGCGGTTTGCTTCTGCCTGTTTACGGCAGCAACAGTCCGGCCGGCCGCATGTATTACGTGGTTCAGTACGACGGCACATCGTATAATTTTAACTGTGATCCGCTGGATGCAAATGCTTTGGCACGTCTGTCAACTTTCGGTATCCGCGATGGAAGTCATGGCTACAAAGGTGATCGCGGAGTCGCGGTTAAAACCAATTCTGCGGGACCTGCGGTACCTGCAGCAGACGGCAAGTTTGTTACGCAATGGGCATGCTCAGGAAACCGCCGGCCTGCGCTGAATCATTACCGTCAGCCGCTTTCGGGCGGGTGGTTGAATCAGGAAGAGTACTGCGAGTGGGATCGCAACGGAACACCTCCGTCGAAAGTCAATTCCGGCTCTGCAAAGCCCGCGCAACTGACCTGTATGGTTCGCTCCGGATTTGATCAGAATCGGGCTTATTTTCTTCAGCAGCGTTTGTACAAACCGACACCGGAGCAGCAAAAAATCGAGGGATTTTCCTCGGCCGGTGAATTCAAGAGCAATTATTACGACACCAAATTCAACGGCTATGCGTTTCTTGTCGGAGGACGGGAAGGTTATCACGTCTGGGACAGCCGCGTCTGGAGAAAGATGGGCGAAAAAGGCGACCCGCGGGGAGCGTATATTTCAGACACCCGCAAAGGAATCATCGGTCATTGCATGCAATATACGTGCGGGCAGCCAGATGAAACCGGATATACAGGCAACTGCGTGGAAGGACGACAAAGTGATCCGCTGATCTGCGCGGTCATTAATTCCATTTACTGTGTCGGTCAGGGGCAGGCAGGATGCAAACAGAAACTTGAGCTCAATTTGGCGAAGCGTCCGGTCGTTCATGCAGATTTGAATCATGTTCAAAATTCCTCACAGATTGATCCTGTCCTCAAACCTGACCTTCTTCTTCCTCCGGCACCGCTCGATAAACTCAGCCCTCCGCCGGCGGCGCGGGAAGACGTTCTTTTCAGGAGTGATTACACACCGCCGACACGATTGGGCGACACGCCGATCAAGCTTGATTTGGTTATTCCCGACGGTCTTGCTGAATGCAAACATGTTGTTGATCCGGTTTTGCTCAAATCCGGCCGTGTGAAGGACCCCTCGGTTTTCCTTGCAAACGATCGCACGCTGGTGCAGTGCAACTTCGCAGCAAATAGAAAGTACAACAACTGCGACGAGGTCGCCTCTCAAATTCAGGTCCGGATAGCACTGGAAACACAGTCCAAGCGCTGAAGGAAATGTGATGAGCGTCTGGACGGCTGCCTCAACCCTTCTTGTTTTTTCTCCGCCGGCAGACTCTTCCGGTCCGTCAGTTCCTGCTGTCGGTCAGGACAGAGTTCTGAGCGGAGACGAGTTTTCGAAGCTGTGGACGGCTCTTTTTTTCAACGAACAGTCATCATCCCCGCTGTGCGGCGCAGTGAGAGAGCTTGCCCTCACTGATGCACAGCTGATTGATCAAGACCGTTTTCTGGTTTTTGAGCGGGGTTTTCGTAAATCAGTTTGTCAGCCTTCGTCTTGGTTCGTTTCGTCCATGCGAATTGATACCTGCCGCGTCAGGCTCGGGCATGAGAACAAAAACAAATTTCAGCTCCGCAAGTGCTCGCAGGACGGTAAGTACAGTGAAATTCGAATTGTCATTCAGCCTGTCGAAAAAACTGATCGCGGTTCCGTGTTTCCTGATACGGCACTGCATCTTGCCTTTTCTTTGCCGAATTTGAATGAGGCAGCGCGCGTCTGGCGGTCCCGAAAAGCGGATAAAATTATTTCATATTTGAAGAAGAAAGCCGTTCCCAACGACGTCTCGCTTTTCTTGGGCGGAGCAGGACTTGAACGATGGAGCTTTGCAAGGCTGGTTTATTCGGGCGGTTTGTGGGTGAAGGATAAATTGCCCCACGGTGGATATTTTGAGTCATTGAGTGATGCCGAACTTGCAGCCGGCGTGGTCCGCACTCAGAGACCTGCCTCTGAACCGGCACTCACGGACACAGACTTGCTGAATCCGTTGCGTGTTCACCCTTTGCAGGGCAGCTGCTTTTCATGTCACATGGCCGGACGTGCGCCGGCCGGAAGAATGTTCAGACACCTTGGCTGGGGTCTGTCCGGTGAAAGTGTTGTTTCCCCGAGAGTTCGGGCTGAGGCAGATTTTGCTGCAAGAGAACTTCAAAATCTGGGATATTAAACTCGGCACTTTGGCAGACTTTTGGACGGTGTTTAATCCTTGGTCACTGCTTCTAAAAAAATAATTCAAATTTTACCGCCTTTTCCGGTTGGCCCCCGAATTGCTGGAAAACCCCCGAATATGTGCAGTTGAGGGGTGTCCGATGAAAAACGTTGTTGCTGCGTTGGCTATAAGTTTGACTGTTGCGCTTGTCGGCTGCGGGCAGGCTGAAAACGGCTTGGATTCCGGTTTGCTGTCGGAAACAGACACCGGCGAAAACTATGTCTTGATCGGTGCAGGAAACACCTTTTTCAAGAAGTCCAAAGACGACTCTGCCACCCTCGACAGCGGCAGTGAAAAGTGTGCGGTCCCCGCCAACACAAAAGTGCTCCTTGCAGAGCAGCCCCGCTATTCGGGTAATCACTATTTTATCAAAACCGCCGAGCTGCTCAATGGTTGCGGATTCAGGGAAGGATACGTCTTCGTCCAGCATGTTAAGAAGACCAGTATCAAATCACTGATGTCCGCAAACATGAAAGCGTTTCTTGACATTATTGCCTATGCCGAAGGTACGGGCGACAGTTATAATTATATTTTCAGTTTTGCGACGTTTTCGAGTTTTCGTGATCATCCCCGCCGTCTGATTTGCTCGGGCGGTTATTGTTCCGATGCGGCTGGCCGTTATCAATTCAAGTCAACGACATGGGACGAGGTTCGCAGGTCGCTCGGTTTGACGGATTTTTCACCGGTCAGTCAGGATCTTGGTGCAGTTCAGCTCATCAAATGGCGCGGAGCGTACGATGAAGTCGAACGCATCGACGGACCGAATTCGTTCGGTGATGCTCTTTACGGTGTGAGGCTTGAATGGGCTTCATTGCCGCACAGTCCCTACGGCCAGCCTATAAAAACTGTCGGAGAGTTGTGGAGCAAATTCCTGACATTCAGAGACCGCTATTGAAAATCAGTGGGCTCGTCCGTCGTGCATGGACGAGTTCAGGTATTCTGCAAAGCCGCCTTCATAGATTTGCATTTCGCCGTGGTCGATCCTGAAAACACGGTTGCTTATTTGTGAAAGGAAGTGGCGGTCATGGCTGACAACAATCACTGTCCCTTCGAAATCTTTGAGAGCGTCGGTGAGTATCTCGCGGGAACGGATGTCGAGATGGTTTGTCGGCTCGTCAAGAATAATGAAATTGACAGGCCGGATGAGAATGCATGCAAGCACGACACGGCTTTTTTCCCCTCCCGAAAGAACCGAGATTTTTTTGTTGACCTCGTCGTCGGAAAACAAAAATGAGCCGAGCAGAGTTTTGAGCGTGCCGATTGAGGCATTGGGAGCAATCGACTGCAGCTGCTCCAAAATTGTTTTTTGGGGATTAAGAACATCAAGCGCATGCTGACTGAAATATCCGACCTCAAGGCTGGCCCCGAGTGCGCAACGCCCGTCGGTGGGCTCAGTTTGGCCGGCAATGATTTTGAGGAGCGTACTTTTTCCTGCTCCGTTGATTCCCACCAGTGCAATTTTATCAAGGCGCTTCACCAGTCCGCTGACACCCGAAAAGACTCGTTTCGAACGTCCGTCGGCCGATGACCACTCCTTGCCGAGTCCGTCCATTTTAACAACGTCATCGCCGCTGCGCGGAGGTTTGTTGAACTGAAAGCGCACTGCTTTTTCTTCGGCAGGAATTTCAATCCGTTCGATTTTGTCGAGCTTTTTGACGCGACTCTGAACCTGAGCGGCATGACTTGCGCGGGCCGCGAATTTGGCGATGAATTCTTCTTCTTTGGCAAGCATTTCCTGTTGCCTTCGGAAGGATGCAAGCAACTGCTCTTTGCGCAGCTCGCGCTCCCGCTCATAGAAATCGTAATTGCCCGAGTACGTTGTGATTCCGCCGTTGGCGATTTCGACAATTTTTGTCACGACACGGTTCATGAACGTGCGGTCGTGGCTTGTCATAATCAGAACGCCTTTGTAGTTCATCAGCCATTCTTCAAGCCACATGATGGATTCGAGGTCGAGATGGTTCGTGGGCTCGTCCATCAGCAGTGCATCGGGTTTCAAAAGAAGAATGCGGGCAAGCGCGATGCGCATTTTCCAGCCGCCGCTGAAGTGCTCGACGGAGCGGTTGAAATCATCGATTGAAAAACCGAGACCGCTGAGAATTTCCTGAGCACGGACATCGAGATCGTATCCGCCGCGGGTTTCGAAAGTTGCCTGAGCTTCGCCGTAGGCTTCGAGCAGGTCGGCCATTTCCTCGTCCGTCATCGGTTCGCCGAGCCTGATTTCCATGTCGGCGATCTTGGATTTCAGAAGAGCGAGATCTTCAACTCCGGCCATGGTTTCTTCAAGTACGGAACGGCCGTGCATTTCGCCCACATCCTGCGAAAAATATCCGACCGTCATGGAGTTGGGGCGGATCAGTTGTCCGTTGTCGAGACTTTCCTGTCCGATCAGCAGCCTGAAAATGGTTGTTTTGCCGGCACCGTTGGGTCCGACGAGTCCAACCCGATCTCCGGCCTGTGCCTGAAAGCTGGCGTTCGAATAAAGAGTCCGGCCACCTTGATTTTTGGTGATGTTCGATAGTCCAAGCACGGGCGTTATCCTCACGAAAAAGAATGAGGAACTACATGGTCTTTTTTCCGCGAAGGGTCAATATTCCTCAGATTTTCTTCAAAAATTCAGGGAGTTTGTCGCCGGCCGTGCCCAGCAGATGCTCATGAAATGCACCGGCGTTCTCGGGAGATTCAAGGTTGATGCAGACCGTGTGCGCACCGGCCTTTCGGGCGACAGCCGCGAAATTGGATGCGGGCTGAACGTTGCCGCTGGTGCCGATGGCGACAAACAAGTCGCAGCGCGTCAGTTCTTCAACCGCTTTTTCAACGCCCTGAGGTCTTTCGCCGAACCACACGATGTCCGGACGGAGCTGTTCGGTACAGCACGGAGACAAGGGAATGCCGTTTGCGTTTCTTTTTGGTGTCGTCAGCAGACAGGTGAGGCTCGCGTTGGACCACAGGTCGTCGGCATGGATGTCGACGCTTTTGCCCGTGGCATCAAAATAGGCCCATCTGTCGGAATAGACCTTGCTGCACTTGGTGCATCTGGAACGCGACAACGTGCCGTGAATGTCCAAAAAGTTTTTGTCGGGAAGGGCGCCGTATGCACGTTCGTGCAAGGTGTCGACATTTTGCGTAATGAGTGTGGCCTTGGAATGGCTTTTTTCGAGGTCATGCAACAAATTTGCAAGTGTCGCGTGTGCTTTGTTTGGTTTTGCTTCCGCAGCCTGAAGACGGCGCAGAGAATAAAACTTCCAGACGAGTACGGGGTCCTTTTGGAAACCGGACGGGCTCGCAACCTCTTCAACTTTATGATTTTCCCAAAGACCCGAGGAATCTCTGAAGGTGCGCACACCGCTTTCCGCAGAAATTCCTGCTCCGGTGAGAAAAACAATACGCTTGTATCTGAAATCCATGTTGAGGCTTCCTCCGGCCGACGTTCAGAGATACTTCCACAGCCGCGACGGTTTTCAACTCAAAGGGTGGATTGTCTGGCGCATTGAGTTCGTTTCGTGACGGTGACGATTTTTGAACGTTGACTGTCTCGGGAAACCTTGGTGAGAAATGCCGAAGCTCACAAATTAATGCGCGCAAAAATTGAATTGATTTTCTCTTTACTCACGGCAGCCTATGGCTTCGCGGTGTTCAAAAGTCTGTTCAATGAGCACGTCAATGTATTCATTTTGCCGCGAATCTTCGTCCTGCGCACCCAGCAGAATTGTACGCAAATCATTCAGGGCCCTGCAGGCATGTTCAAGATGAGTGAATTCAGCAGCCGGCGAGGAGCTGACCTGTGCAGCGTTGAGCTTGTAAATCACAAGGTCGACCCTGCTTTTGGCATTCAGTGCCCAAACTTCGTTCAATTTCGAAAGATTTTTTGACTGCCGGTACAGCTCATTTTCGACCCGCGGCAGCACCGAACTTTGCCAGTCGGCTTTCGCAAGTGTCGCTGCACCGCTTGCAAGTGCAACACATATAAGGGCAGCGAGTGACAACTTCGAACGGCGCTTAAAAAAGGTTTTTGCCGGCATGAATTTTTCTCCTCTGCGTAATTTGAGCTCAGACGTTCGATGAACCGCCCGACTCACCTGCGGTAGGAGATTTTGTAAATTGCTGCAATAGAGAGCCTTTAGACAGCGTTTAATCTTTAAACAGTAATTACTGTCGTCTTTGATTGTCTCACCTGAACCGGAAATATTCATAAAAATGGCGGTTTGTTGTGTCAGGTCCGGAGCAAAAGGTACCATTCCGTACCCGTCTCGTTTTGTGCTCCGTATCTCAATGGGAGTCTTTTCGCGTGAATCAGCCGTCCGTTCAACTTTCTCTGCCTTGGATACCGGCTGATTTTGGACGTGTTGTGGTTTTATCGCCGCATATGGATGATGCGATCCTGAGTTGCGGCGGGCTTTTGGATCTTCTTTTGAAAGACATGGATTGCCTGACTGTTACTGTATGTACTGCTGATCCTGCAAATGTGTCCCGCGAAAACCCGCCGCACGGCATTGCGCTTCCTTCCGAACGGCGAAACGAAGAAATTGCCGCACTGAATGCTCTTGGATGCAAATTGCTTCAGTTGGATTTGCTGGATGCGATCTACCGCAGACATTCGCTCACCGGCGATTTACTTTATCCGGCAATGGATTCCATCTGGTCTATGCCCGCAGCCGACGACGATCGGCACTTTCAGACGCTGCGCAGCCGGCTGAAGCCGCTGTGCGGGCCGGTTGGCAACCGACCGACACTCATTGTGTCCCCTATGGGCATAGGTCATCATGTGGACCATATTCTATGCACTCAGGCAGCTCTGTCCGTTGCCGGCAGTACTGACGAAATTCTTTTGTACGAAGATTTTCCTTACGTCGTCGATCAGGGAGTGCACGTCGGTGTGGCCGATAATGCCGAGCGCGCCATGAAGCGTCTGGGAGTGACCGGAGTCGAACGCTTTGAGCAGGAGGCAGACACTCTCAGGAAGATGCACTGGATTTCATTTTACGGTTCACAAATCGATTCGATTTTTGGAAGTGATCAAAATGTAAAGCCATTGCTCATGAAGAATTCCAAGAATGGAAATACGGTCGAACGTTTTTGGAAAATTCGTAAAAACTGAATGCACAATCAAAGAATACGGGAAAAAAAACTATGGCCCAGTCACACATGCTGAATGAAGTTTCCGAACAACCCAGAATCATCAGACGCCAGTCTGACACATGGACGCAGAGGGCCAATGAACTTCGTGAATTGCTGTTGACACGCAGGCAGCTGATCTTGGTCGGGCGGGGCAGTTCCGGCAATGCTGCTTTGTATTTTACCTATTTGTGGGCCACCACCTCCGGCCGCCAGCCGGTTGATTTTCGGCTTTGGGTTGCACAGGAATCCAATTCAGCAGGTGACTATTCCGATTGCGGTGTGGTTGCTTTTTCCGCCTCCGGACAAAGCACGGATGTCGTCAAGGCGTGCGACTGGTTGAAACAAAAAGGTGCGGTTGTCGTCGGCGTTACTGCAGCTCCGGATTCTTCCTGCAGGTTGGGCTCGGTTTGTGACGAACTTTTTTTGCTCAACTGCGGCATTGAAAAAGCAGTCCCTGCAACCAAGAGTTTTATGAGTCAATTGGCAGCATCAGCCGTGCTGTCCGGTTTGCCGTTGCAGGAAAGAGCAAGCGCGATTGCGGGCAGCATTGAAAAAGCCATCGTCAGCCCTGTCAGCAGTCGTCTGGCGCAGTTTTTTTCCGATGCAAGAACGATCATCATGATCGGCCGAGGACATCTTTTGGGTGCCGTGCATGATGCCGCGCTCAAAATTCAGGAAACGACCGGCCTTGCGTCGTTTGCCTATTCGACCGCTGAATTCTTTCACGGTCCTCTCGGGTGTGTATCGCCTTCGGACAGAGTTGTGGTCTTTGCCTCGGGCGACACTGAGCTCGAACAGCGTCTTTTGATCACACTGGCAGAGAGGGGAGTTCCGGTCAGGCTCGTGGTGCGCGGGCCGGCAGCTGAAAACCAGTCGGTGGCGGTCACGCAGTTGCTCGATGACCGCAAACTGGGCGGGTTGCTTGAAATCATGGAATTGCCCACAACCGGTCAGGATTGGGCCGACGTGTTTGCACTGATCACCTCCGTTCAAATGACCTGTTTGGCTCTTTGCGGGCAAATGGGTCGAAGTCCGGACACTCCGGCTTCGCTCAAAAAAGTCACAGAAACCTGAATTTTCGCATTTTTATAAGATGATCACGGTCATGTCCGCAGGCTGTTTCCAGCTGGTATATTGCTAGTTGTAATTTTGACTCTTATTGTGAGTCAGTATTAAAGACTTCAGTGCTCCAGTTGTTGAATTATGTAGCTTACGGAGAAGAACATGCCTAATAATACGACAATTCGATTCCCCAACGACGTGCATCATCCCGAGGTCAAATCATGGATCCAGTCCATCGTCGATCTGTGTGAGCCTTCGGACATCCGCTTCTGCGACGGCAGCCGCGAAGAATACGATACCCTTTGTGCGGAGATGGTTCGTCAGGGAACATTCAAGGCGCTTAATCCGAAGCTGCGTCCCAACAGTTATCTCGCTTGGTCGGATCCGAGCGACGTTGCGCGCGTGGAAGACCGCACATTCATCTGCAGCCGTTCAAAAATTGATGCCGGCCCGACAAACAACTGGGTTGATCCTTCCGAAATGAAAAAGACCCTCGGGAATCTCTTTAAAGGCTGCATGCGCGGCAGAACGATGTACGTTGTGCCTTTCAGCATGGGTCCCGTGGGATCCCGTCTGAGCAAAATCGGGATTGAAATTTCCGACTCTCCCTACGTTGTTGTGAATATGAGGACGATGACCCGTATGGGCCGCGCGGTCTGGAATGCACTCGGGCAGGACGGCGAATTCGTCAGGTGCGTGCATTCTGTCGGAGCGCCGCTGGCACAGGGACAAAAAGATGTTCCTTGGCCGTGCAACAAAGACACCAAGTATATCGTTCATTATCCGGAAGAGCGTGCGATTTGGTCTTACGGAAGCGGATACGGCGGCAATGCTTTGCTCGGCAAAAAATGTTTCGCGCTGCGTATTGCTTCAGCGATGGGCCGCGATCAGGGTTGGCTTGCAGAGCACATGCTGATTCTCAAAGTCGAATCACCCGCAAAAGAAAAGACCTACATCACCGCCGCATTTCCAAGTGCCTGCGGAAAGACCAATCTGGCCATGCTCGTTCCGCCAAAAGAAATGGAAGGTTGGAAAATTTCGACCCTTGGTGATGACATTGCATGGTTGAGACCGGCTGAGGACGGACGGCTTTATGCCATCAATCCGGAAGCCGGTTTTTTTGGAGTTGCGCCGGGGACATCGAAAAAGACAAATCCGAATGCCATGAAAACCATTGAGGCGAACACGATTTTTACAAACGTTGCGCTGACACCCGATGGAGATGTCTGGTGGGAAGGAATGACTGATACTCCTCCCGCAAAATTGACCGACTGGCAGGGTCAACCGTGGACACCTGACTGCGGACGCAAAGCAGCACATCCGAACGCACGTTTCACTGCACCTGCCAACCAGTGTCCGGTGATCGACGAGGATTGGGAAAATCCGGCCGGAGTGCCTGTCAGTGCGATTATTTTCGGAGGCCGGCGTGCAACGACTCTGCCGTTGGTCGTCCAGTCTTTTAACTGGAATTTCGGTGTTTATCTTGCAGCGACTATCGGTTCGGAAACCACGGCTGCGGCCGTCGGCAAAGTCGGAGAAGTACGGCGCGATCCCTTCGCGATGCTTCCGTTTTGCGGATATCACATGGGCGCGTATTTCAATCATTGGCTGCAAATGGGCCGCGGCCTGACCAACGCCCCCCGCATTTTCTGCGTGAACTGGTTCCGCAAAGACGACGGCGGCAAGTTCCTCTGGCCGGGATTCGGCGACAACATGCGCGTGCTCAAATGGGTTGTCGAGCGGGTACAAGGCAAAACGTCGGCAGTAGAAAGTCCGTTGGGCTGGATGCCGCAGTACGCGGATCTCGACTGGCGCGGACTGGATTTTTCGGCAAAGAATTTTAACAACATCATGGCGGTTGATCGCGAAGAGTGGAAACAGGAGATGCTCGGACACGAAGAGCTCTTCCAGAAGCTTTATGATCATCTGCCGCGTGAGTTCGGAAATATGCGCGAGCTGCTTCTTTCGGGACTGTGGCGTTCGCCGGAACGCTGGGAAATGCTGCCCGAACGTCACGCCGAGGAAAATTAAAAATTCTCAGGCTGCGTTGAAATTTTCGAACCTGCCAATCAGTTCGAGATAGAACTGGTTGGTGAGCGGCTTGAATGAACAGCCTGCCGCCCGCAACGCGGCATTGAATTCTGCCGCACACGTGCAGTCCATCAATTCGCAATGAAGTTGATAGGAGCACATGATTGTATTTTTTGAAGTCCGGACGGAAAGGATGCCGTTGCGGATCAAGTCATCCAAAATCAACTGCTCCGGTGTTCCCAAAAAACCGTACCAGCTTGCGAAAGATTTAAAGGACTCGGGCCGGCGGGCTGCTTCCTCGGCCCACGCGTCGGCGTAGAGGGCAATTTCAGGAATTTTTCGCAACCCTGTTGCCGACAAATCCAGCACTGCCGACCAATTGATGTCGTTGTCGATCAATTCGTCGTTGATGCATCGGGGATGCAATTGCCTGAGGACGTTAAGTCCTGCGGTCTGAAGCAGAGCCCAACGGGTCCCGATGACATCGTCCAGCCGCGCACGACCGAGAATCTGAAGTGCCCTGACCGAGGCTTTGAACGCGGCTGTCACGTTTGACTCCCTGATGCAAAAGTAACTGAACAATAGGTTTGGGCCGGTATACACCAACCGCCGGTCGGGGGATTATGTTGTATTGTTAAGAATTTGGAAGATTCAGGTGTCTTGCTCTTGGGCTTGACTTTTTTGCGGCCGGCATTCAGGCGGGCAGCTGCGGACAGTTTGGCAGTCGGGGGCCGCAGTCCATGCACCCGCGAAATTATCCGGTAAACTCTTTTGAAATACTCTAGGTCGGAGCGATTCATGCAGGTTGGAGTGATTGGCGGCGGATTCACGGGGCTGGCGTGCGCAAGCATTCTTGCTCAGCGCGGTATCGATGTTTTTTTGTATGAAAAAAATCCAAAATTAGGCGGTCTGGCTGCAGGGTTTCAGGAGATGACGTGGGCCTCGACGCTGGAGGCTTACTATCACCACTGGTTCCGCAGCGACAAACACGTGCTTAAGTTCGCCAAGCTTTGGGATGCCGAGTCGGGGCTGGTTTTCAAGCGCCCTTCGACCGTCATTCAAACCGATGAACACGATTTTGTTCAACTTGATTCAGCCTTGTCGCTTTTGCGCTTTCCCGAGCTCGGATTGATTTCGCGGATCAGAATGGGAGCATGTCTGGCATTTTTGAAAATGTATCGCAACTGGCAGCGGCTGGAAGGAAAAACCGCCGAAGAATGGTGCCTGAAATACATGGGCGAAGACGGCTACCGGAAAATATGGCAACCGCTTCTGGTCGGAAAATTCGGAGAGCGGTTTTCCTCGGAAGTAAATATGGCTTGGCTTTGGTCAAGATTGAAATGCAGAACGGCGGAGCTTGGCACGTATCAGGGCGGCTTCGACAATTACGTGAAAAAGGCTGAGGATTATCTCATCAGAAACGGTGTGCGTGTCATCAGGGATACACAAAAAATTCACGTTGACCGGACACGTGCCGGCTGGACGGTTGCTGCAGAGGGGCATGGAATTCAGGAGCATGATGCGCTTGTCATTGCTGCTTCACCAAGGGCATTTTCAGGACTTGCCGGAGCTCACGCACCGGAATACGCAAGGACACTTTCAGGCCATCCCTCACTGGGAGTGCAGGTGATAATCCTTGCATTGAATCAAAAGCTCGGAAGTCACTACTGGTACAGTCTGAAGCGCAACGCGCTGCAACCTTTCCTTGCTGCCATCGAACACACCAACTTTGTCTCGGCAGAGGAATACGACGGAGAGACGCTTGTCTATTTTGCCAAGTATGTTCAGACGGGCACGGAAGAATGGAGGCAGACGGACGGGCAGCTTGTGGACTTGGCCTTGCAGTGCTGCAGGCTGATTCGGCCCGATTTTTCATCTGACTGTCTTATCAGAAGCAAGGTCTTCAGAGAGGAATATGCCCAGCCAATCATGGGAGTCAATGCATCAAGATTTGTTCCGACAGTTCATATCAACGGTGCATCAAGACTGTTTCATGCGAGCATGGGGCATGTTTATCCGTGGGATCGCGGGACAAATTATGCGCTCGAATTGGGTGAACGGGTCGCTCGGCAGGTGATTAAGAGTTTGCCTGCGAAGTCGGCTGTCCGCGCACCGAAAGGGTGATTGCTCCAACGGAGAGGATAGCACCCGATAAGGTCAGTCCGATGAGATAGGCGTGTTCAAGCAGCAGCCGGTTCCACCAGATTTGAACGGCAAGTGCAGCCGTCACCGAAATCAACAGGATCGCAAAAACTCCGGAGTAATTTTTCTGGTACTGGCATAAGTTGATTGCGGGCGCGCAAAGATTCAGCGTCCACTGGGCAATGATCAGAAATTGGCACAGCGGAAGCACGGCATAGGTGGTCATCGGAAAAAACCACGACACAAGCCCCGCAGCGTTTGCTGCCCAAAGCCCCGAAGACATAAAAATTAATATCAGCACGGAGCGCAGGAAAAAAATTGCATACCGTCCGGCCACTTCGCGTCTGTTCAGGGATGTCCACGAAGGCAGCGAGGAAAACACAATCTGCACCAGCGTCTGAAACGCAAGTATTGCGGGTGTGGCCAGCGCGACTGCCGTGTTCATCGGAGTCAGCCGATCTTCACCGACGGTCTTCACCAGAATCGAGTGAGCCGCAATGCCGTACAGAACCTGAATACCCGTAATTACGGATGCGAGCGAGCTGCCGCGGAGGAATGATTTGGATACGGCTGTGCTTTGAGTCCACCAGTAACTGCTGAACAGCCGAATGGTTCCGTCAGCCTGCAGAAGCGGACTGATGACTTTTATCCAAACGACTGCCGACGCGGCCGAAAAACAGAGTGTTGAGAGCAACGGGCCGAGAAATTCGGCGTGTTCAGGAATGAATGCGGCTGCAACAATGAAGCCGGACAAAGATATTATTCGTGCGGCCCGCGCGATCACCGCTTTGCCGAACTGCTGCTGCGCAAGAAAAAGAGAATCGGCCGCGGTGATCAGCGAAAAAGGAAGAAAAGCGAGGTGATAGATAACAAAAGAGGCTGTCATCTTTTCGGAAAAACCCGATGCATTTGCATATAAAACCGCAGTTGCAAGGGCAATTCCGCCGAGAAGAAGCCGCGAATGGATGAGGATCCGGACGAGCAATCCGCGGCTTTCGGGCGCCGTTGAGTGCCATGAGCGCAGAAATTCTGTTTGCGTTCCCAAATCGGTGATGATCTGAAAAGTAGTGAACGACAGCAGAATTAATGAAAGCCGCGAGAAGCTTTCGCTTGACGGGGCAATATGCTGAAGAACCTTGAGGGCGACGAACATCGCCATTCCGCTCAGCAGGGATAATCCGTACTGAACAGCGGCCGCCGATATTTTTTGTGAGCGGTTCATAGCCCGCGCTCCCAAAGTTTTTTGCTCGGTCTTTCAGTTCTTCAGATTAAGCGCGAGCGAAAAGTTGATGGTGTGAATCTGATTGTCGGAGAAACCGTCTGACCCGCGCAGCGGAGTTTTGTTTGTCCCTTTTGCACCTCCGCCGATATAGCGGCTGACAAATGCGGCATCAAGCCACGAAACAACCGGAAATCCAAGCTTGAGTGAAACGTCGTGAAAGGATCCGACGACATCCGAATTTCCGCCGTTGAGGTATTTGACCGGAACATAAATGCTGTCGATGTCTGTTCCCCACCACACATCATCCTCGATTTTCGTACGGCTCTGGAACTTGAAAATCGGAACCGGTCCCACATTGCGGTTGCTGCGGTGCTGTTTGCCGTCAACGCTTGTAAATTCGATGCGCGCATTGCGCAGTTGAAGACTTCCGCCCAATGCTATTTTGGTTGATTCGTCGGACCACGTGTCCCGCAGCCAGCTGAAGCGGTAAAAAGGAAACGAGTATTTGAAGTCAACCGGAGTCCCTGAGGCGAAGGTCACATCGTCGACTTTAAGTTCGTCACGGACAATCACCCGCGTATTGAGTTCGAGAGGCTGATACAAAAACACAAACCGGTCTTTGTCGGACGTCCGCAGGGTCACATCGGCACGGGCAAACGGAAACAGAATGTCCTGTCCGCCGTTTTTGACATAATTGAATTGTGTTCCGCTTTTCGAGAACTGCACAGTATGTGACATAACGGCCGAATAGCCGAGTTCAATACTTCCGACAGTCTCCGGCGCCTTGGCTGCCGCATAGGGGGCTGCCAGTAACGCACCTGCAACGATCGGGAAACGGATAAGACGGGCAACCGCTATTTCGTTCATTCTTGACTCTCCAAAGAGATTATTTGTTACGGCCTGTTACGACTGGCCTGCACGATAACACCATTGCGGACGAAAATCGCTATTGAAAATGATTATCAATACCGTTAAGACCCTTGTGACTGTCTGAGTGGAGTACGTCAATGGACCGCAGTTCTCTTCGAAATGCAAAAAAAGGTCAACGATTCAGAATATTTGATGTGGTCGAGGGGCATCCGCTGTCGAACCGGTTGGTTGAGCTCGGCCTTTGCTCGGGGGAATGGGTCACGGTTGTCCACGAGGCGCCGTTGTCCCGCGATCCCATCGTACTGGATGTCAGCGGAACGCGGATTGCGTTGCGCCGCACTGAAGCAGCCTTGATTATCGTCGATGAAAGTTCAGCACAATGAATTCAAAAACATCTTCGCTTACAGCTCTTGTCGGATTGCCCAACTGCGGTAAATCCGCATTGTTCAATGCCCTGACCGGACTCAGACAAAAAGTGGCCAATTATCCGGGCGTGACCGTGGAATGTGTCGAGGCCGTTTTGCGGGAAGACCTTGGCGGTGGCCGTGCATTAAGGATGTTGGATTTGCCGGGGGCCTACAGCCTTACTCCTCAAAGCGAAGATGAAAATGTGACTCATGAGATTCTTGTAGGCAACAACCGCATGGGAGCCCGACCCGATGCTCTGATCGTCGTTGCAGACGCGACAAACTTGCGACTTCATTTGCCGTTCGTACTCGAAATCGTGCAGCTTGGTTATCCGGTCTGCGTGGCTTTGAACATGATGGATCTTGCAGAAAAGTCCGGAATGAAAATTGATGCACATGCGCTTGCAGAATCGCTGGGCTGTCCGGTCGTGCCGACTTCGGCTCTTCAGCAGCAAGGTTTGCAGGAGTTGGCAGAGAAAGCGGCCGGACTGGCCGTAAGTGCGGCAAAAGTTCCGGACGACATAAAATGGTCTCCGTCATCGCGCGAAGAAATTGTTGCGAGACGGAAAAGAGTCGAAGACATCCTGCGCAGAACCGTGCTGGTTCCCGGCACTCCGTCGGCCTTCACCGCGAAAATGGACGCATATCTTTTGCATCCGGTGACAGGGCCGCTGATTCTGCTTGCAATCTTGGTCCTGATTTTTCAGGCAGTGTTCACACTCGGAGCTTATCCCGCAGATGTGATTGACGGACTCGTCGGATCATTTGCGACTTACGTGCGAACGGGTCTGCCCTCCGGACTGATGAATGATCTGCTCACTGACGGCATAATCGCCGGAGTCGGAGCTGTGCTTGTTTTTCTGCCGCAAATTCTCATTCTTTTTGCCGCACTGCTTGTCCTTGAAGATTCGGGATACATGGCCAGAGCCGCTTTTCTGATGGACCGTCTGATGGGACGTGTCGGTTTGTCGGGCCGTTCGGTTCTTCCGTTGATTTCGGGATTTGCCTGCGCCATTCCGGCGATTATCGGTTCTCGGAGCATTCAGAGCCCGTCGCAAAGAATAGCGACAATCATGATTACTCCGCTGATGACATGCTCCGCGCGGCTTCCTGTTTATACTTTGCTCATTGCAGCATTCATTCCGAGTCTGACAATTTGGGGAATTTTCAATCTGCAGGGACTTGTCCTCGCAGCTCTGTATTTGGCCGGAGTTCTTTTCGCATTTTTATTTGCGGCGGTTTTAAATTTACTGAAAGTCATTGAAGGCGGCGGTCACTTTGTTCTTGAACTTCCTACTTACCGGTTTCCTTCTTTGCGCACGGTTGCGCGGGGGCTGATCGAAAGAGCACGTGCCTTCCTTGTCAGGGCGGGTACGCTGATCCTCGGGATTATGATTTTGCTGTGGGCAATTTCCACATTTCCCCGTCCGCCCGCGAATGCGACCGAGCCTGCAATTCATTACAGCATAGCCGGCCGTTTGGGCCGCGCTGTGTCTCCCGTGCTTGAGCCGCTGGGCTTTAATTGGAAAATTTCGGTGGCGATGATTCCCGGATTTGCGGCCCGTGAAGTTCTCGTCAGTGCCCTGAGTACGGTTTATGCCGTCGAGGCAAATGAAGATCAGCAGAATTCAATTTTGACAAACCGGCTCAAGGAAGACTGGTCTGTCGCTACAGCCTTGGCATTGCTGGTCTGGTATATTTTTGCTCCGCAGTGTCTTGCAACTTTTGCGGTGATGCAAAAGGAAACCCGCTCGTGGAGATGGACTCTCATCAGTTTTTCGGCGCTGTTGATTCTTGCATGGCTGGCTGCGTTTGTGACTTATCAAACTGCAAGCCGGTTCATTTAGCATCTGTGCGGGGGCCTTTATGAACGTTATGGACTGGATGGTTTTTCCTGTCGTGGCCATTGCGGCGGTTGTCGTTCTGCGTAAGCTGTTCGAAGACAATCCACACAAAGGATGCAGCGGATGTTCAGGATCTTCCAAGGCAAAACAGATCAGGACGACGCAACGGAGCTGATTCATTCTGCAGACATGAGTCTGCATCAGCGTGCTGTTTTTGCTGACGAAGTCAATGTCTGGCTGAACAGGCTTTGCGCTGACAGGACATGCGATCTCGGTTTGCACGCAGAGGCCTACAAGGAAGACTTTGACCTCACGAAGCTTCCGCAGGACTGGGGCGCATTTCCGTCTCTTGATGCCAATGATGTCCGCGCAAAACTGTTTAAAGATTTGGGACTGGCATTTGCGTGGCGATTCGGTGCAATCGTTTTCATCGAGGTCCCCAAGGAACAAAGACACAAAGAAGTGGAACTTCTGCGGGAGGCACTCGGGCTGTCATTGCGGGAACCGCGGGTCACCGCAGAAAAATTTCAGATTTTTGTCGACAAGAGCCGTGCTGCTCAGGTGGAGTACAACCGTCTTGTGTTGCCCTCGATCAATCAGGAGCGTCTGGGCGCGGTTGCACAAACACTCGCCCAGAGTGTGTCCATGGAATATTACGAGATTGTCGTGACGCAAGCCAAAATGAGGGCTCTTTCGCTTCTCAACGATGTCAGACTCAAGGGTCGCATCGTTACTCCCGCCTCCAAACTGAACCGGCAGATTGCCGATGCTTCGATGGCTCAGGCCGAAGTGGTCGGTGTTTTGCACTTGCTGGATAAGCCGGACATTCTTTGGAATGATGCCGAAATGGAGTCCATTTACACCGATCTCCGCAATGCCTTTGATCTCGAAGAACGTTTCAAGGCCATTGAATATAAAATTGAGACTATCAAAGACACCCTGAGGATTATTCTCGAATCCAGAAACAGCGCGCTGGCACAGCGCCTTGAAATCATCATTATACTGCTTGTCGGGATAGAAGTGATGTTTTCCATTTTTGAGAGGTTTCATTTGTTCGGCTGGAAATAGTGCGGACAATTCTGACTGCAGGTGAATCTGAACTTGCCGGCATCCGGTTTATTTTTTCATCTTTGACCGTCCGCATCAAATTTTCTGCGCATGAGACGATTGCACGAAACTGCAAATCGGCCTGTTGCGGAATTGCACTGACAAGATCCGAACTCAAAAATTCAGGACTCAGGACTGCCTGATCAGGGACCAGACTGCGAGTCCCGACGGCAGCGCATTCTTCAATCGTATCGGCATGGCTGGCGGTAACACACACAGCCCTCCGGAGGAGTGCCATTTTCTGGAGATAGTTGAGCTTGTGCAATATGATTGCCTCGGGCGGAAAACAATCCGGAGCTGCGGCCATCCGGCGGCCGGAAGACACATTCTGAATCAGAATGACGGGCAGAACCGACTGTTGCTCGCGGCACAGCCTCGCAATCAACGGAGCCCGAAGTTTCACGTCATCTTCTGATTCCGCATGAATGACGCAATATCTGCGTTCAATCAGTGATCGCAGATCCGTATCGGAAACGGCGCGCGAAAGTCTCTTTGTAAAGTTTTCAGTTGTGAGTTTTTCAAAAATAAGTTGAGTGCTTTCGGTCAACGTGTTGCCTACAACGTAAATCGAATTTTCATCGATTCCTTCCTGTATGAGGATATTTCTGGAATCGACAGAGGGAGCAAACAACAGCTCCGAAACAATGGCGACGGACTTGAGGGCCTGTGAAAAATGCGGTTCAGTTTTGCGTTGTGCATTGGCACGCAGTGAGTCGTAAATATTGATTGAGGGAATGTCGTTTTGGAATGCCGTCATGGTTGTCGAAAAAGACTTTCCGCAATGTCCAAAATTCAGCACCCAGTCCGGTTTTCTCCGCAGCCAAAGTTCCGCAAGCAAAGTGCCGAGTTCACTCAGATAGATTCCGGAATCTGCGGATGTCCCGAGAATTTTCCAATCCACATCCGAATGAATTGAAAATAAACCGAGTGCATCTGCCACTTCACAATTCGGCTGCTGAATCGAGATGACCCTGACCTTGAAGATCTTCCGGCGAAGAAGTTCATGAATGACAGGCGCCAGATGCAGCAGTTCACGTTTGTGACCGATCACCACATCCAGACTGAAACTGCCGCGTTCTTCCATTGCTCCCTCCTTGCCAGTTGCTTCAGTTACTTGGAGGTTTGACCGACGGCAATTTGGGAATCTTGGGAGCGCGAAAGAGAATCGGGATCCTGTGGAATTCAGTCGTGCGAGTTGAGTATGTGACACATGTAGATAAAGTTCTTGATGAGTCTGTCGCCGTCGCGTGTGGGATGCGGTGTTTCGGGATGACTTTGAACGGAATAGATCGGCTTCGACGGATGAATCAGCGCATCCACTTCGCATTCCGGACTGGTCATGGCGATGTGAAGGTCGAAATTTCCGGTCGGCTTTTTTACCTCCTGTTCATGCCACGTGTGACTCCAGAACTCCTTCGGCCAAAGATTCCCGACAGTGCGGCGAACACGCATGTGCAAAGGCAGCAGAGCTTTTTTGGATGCCTCGCCGTCAAACACTGTTGCCCAGTCCGCTGCCGTCCAGCGGGCAGTCGTGCGGACAGCCTCGCGGAAGGCGATATCCTTTTTGGTCGCTCCAAAATAATCGCCTTCAGAAAGCGTTGCGGCAAGCAACGCCATTTTGGGTGAGGTGACCTGCTTACCGCGGGGGACCTGATAGCGGCGCGTGGGCAATTCATGCCGGTTGTCGATGAAATCAACGTTTGCGTTGTGCATTTCACCGAGCATCTGGTGTGAAAAACAAATACCGAGAAAAGGGATTCCTTCATTGAAGACCTTTTCGGTCAACAGTTCCTTCATTGATGACAGCCATGGCGGGTTCTCGGTGACGTTGGCCGTGCTGCCGAGACCAAAGACTCCGGCGTATTTGTGTTCGTCAAAAGCAGTCGACAGGGGATCTTCAGTCGATAGTGCAGGGCATTTGATGATGATTGAGCGCAGCGAAAATTCACTGTGCTGTGCCAGCTCTCCGAAGAGCATGGAGATTCGGTTGTAGGCGGCTGTTTCCGGTTCGTTCTTTGCCGGATCAACGATGAGAATGTCGTGATTTCTCTTCTTCACTTGTTTTTCTCCGGATGTGTTGCGGCAACGGGCATCGGAATATCCTTGACACAATTCTTTCGTTTGCGAAAGTTCTTGTATACGAGCGAAAAAACGTCCGAAAATCAAAGGAATTTCCGTCTCGGGAATGGCCTGCTTTTGCTTAAATGACCGCCGCGGAGCTCAGCCGGCATGTGCCGGAATCTGTTTGCCGCTTATCCATTCAGGAGGTGTTCATGCCTGCAGTTGCAAAATCACTGGTCAAGAAAAAGCCGACAATCGTTTTGCAGAAGACGCGCAACCCTGTTCCGGAGGGAGCGCGCATTGAGAGTGTCAGAGCGCTTCAGCCTGTTCAGTGCGCAGCCATTGAGCTTTATCTTCAACTGAAAAATGCGCATTGGAACGTGAGGGGAAGCAATTTTGAAGGATTGCACCGGCTGTTTGAAGAGACGGCAGGGGACTTGGAGCAAATTGCCGATGCGTTGGCCGAGCGGGTTGCGGTTTTGGGAGGAGAGCCTTTGGCCACAGTTCAAAAACTTGCGGCTGTTCCCAATCTTGCTGATGCACCGGCGGGAATGAAAGCACAGGACGAATTTGTCAGGGTGATTTGTGATCGCCTTGCATTTTATATTCAAATGCTCGCCAATGCGATGGACGCCTTTGAAAGGAATTCCGATTATGTTTCTCAGGACATCTGCACCAAGGCCACAGGTGTCATAGAAAAAAAGCTTTGGCGCACTGAATCGCATCTTCCGGTTCGCAGCTGAACCGGACTGAGAGTCACTCACCAGCACATGCATTCAAGCATGTTATGAATCGTCAGATGACATTCCTGCCGGTGGTTGAGAAATCCGCGGACCTGCCCGTTGTTCAATTCAATGCGGACTGTCTCGGATTTTCCCGCGATTCGGTCCTCCCCCTCGCCGGTGAGAAGGACTGTCCGCGATCCCCATCGCGCACCCGCACCTGTGTATTCTCTGACAAGCTTTTTGATTTCTCGGAGTGCTTCGTCCTGAGACCGAAAGACTGATTTTAAATCTCCGTCCGAGTTTGGAATGCGTCGGACAGATGCGGAAAATTGAGCGTCTGCAGACTGAATGAGCGAGACTTCGAAAGATCCGGATTGTTCTTCCGAGGGATCCAGTGAAAGTTGGTAAAATCTGTTTTGAAACTCAAAATACAGATTCAAATCAAGAATCATCTCCGAATCGGGGATGAAGGCAGGGCTCAGGAGTTTTTTGTTCCGGATGGACGATTCAAATGATTCTTTGAGGGCAGCCGGTGTCAGCGGGCATTGTGCATGCGGCTTGAATTCGGTCTTCAGGATTGTGAAGCTGCTCGGCGGAAAACGCGATGTTTCGAGGAAAAATGATGCAGGATTGACTTTCATCAGTGTTTCGCTGTCGAAGCCGTCCGGAACTTTTTCTTCCGTCATTCCGGATTCGGCAAATTTCAGGACAGTTTCGTCCTTTTTGCCGGCGACGGATGTGACGCCGGAAAATTCGTTTATCCGTTCAGTCGATGGAATGCGCAGCGTGATTTCCGGCGAGTTTTGTTCGGGCGGAAGGGTTCTTGCCTGAAGGCTTGTGTCAACAATCGGGCTTGTCAGCCACGACGCCAGAAGCAGAACGCCGGAAAGGGTCGTGAGTCTGCCTTTCATGGCTGTTTCTCCCTTTGGGGAAGAAACAGAATTGGATTTTTTGGCGTATCATTTTGTCTAATCTCAAAGTGCAGGAGGTGTTGGTTTGACTGACCGATGTTTACGCTTTTGGCAATCACATCACCCTGTAAAACAACTTTGCCGGCACTCATATCGCCGAGCTTTGACTGATGAGCATAACGGGTTTCAAAATTCTTCGGGTGTGAGAGCTGAATCAGGTTGCCGTAGCCTTTTTCGCTCCAGCCTGAAAAGAGAACGTGACCGGATGCAGATGCCCTCACCTCCGAATCGCTTGCCGGTACAATGTCGATGCCCTCGTGAAAGGTACTCATACGCGGGCCGAAATCTGAGGCAAGAGAAGCTGCCTCTGCGGGCCAGACAAACATAGATGATGCGTTGCTTTTCGGAGTTTCAGCATTTCCTGCTGCCGGTGAGATTCTCGTGTCCGGAGTTGCCTGAACCACCCTGATATCCTGCCGCACGTGTTCCGCAAAAAGGTATCCCTCTGCAAGCGGGCAGGCATAAAACTGCGCACCGTCATCTGCAATTCTTACGCGATAGTGTGTTCCGTTTGCTGACTGGACAAGAACGGGCGGGCCCGACAGCCTGATTCGCGTTCCTTCTGCAACAGGGCACTTTTCCTGCGGCGGCAGATTTGCCGACTGTGAAGTCTTGGTTTTAATATGCGTGGCCTGAAGCATCAGAAGACTCAATTCAACCGGAGAGCTTGAAACAGTTTCATTGTCGGTATCTGAATATTTGCATCCTGAAAAAAATGCGGACAGGCATGACACTGCCGCACAAATTATCCGGCAGTTGCTAGCGCGGCTCAGTTTTGCCGGATACGCTTTCGATATATCTGCCGGCCGTTTGTTCATGACAAACTCTTGCGCAACAGAATATAATTATAGACATTGCTTGGTTTGGCAAATTGTCCGTGTTTGTGGCCGATCCGTTCACTGCGGTTGCCGGACCTGATAAGAGCGCCGGTTGTTGTTCGAATATTATTTTTGAGACAGTAGCTGGAAATTTCGCAGGTCAATGCGTTTGCAAGCCCCTTTGACCTGTGGTCGGGGTGTACCGCAACAGTCTTGTAAATCAGCTCGTTCCCTTCGGTAAAGCAAAATGCAAAGCCGGCAACTGATCCGTCTGCTGCTCTGCAAATAAGAGATGCATCCATGTTGCTCTTGCGTGCAAAACCGGTTGTGAGTGCTGCAAAAAGCTCAAACGGAATTTCCTCGAACATCGGATTTTCGGCGAATGCAATTGTTGCGAGTGCGAAGATGTCCCGCAAATCGTCCTGAAATCCGGTCCCTGATGCAAACGGTGAAAGAGTATATCCATGCGCGACCGCAGCCTGAAAATCCGGCTGCATCAGTGCGATGTATGCCTTCCAATGTTCAGGAGATGCGATTTCGTATTCAAGACTTGAAAAGGCGATGAAGTCCTGAAATCCCTCATCTTTGAAAAGTGCGAGATGGAAGTCGGGTGCTGAGGGTTCCCACGATTTGTCGGGTGCCTTATTTTCGCTCTGCTCTCTGACTTTGAACCGGTAGTTGAACCAGCTGTTGAAGTCCATGGGTGCAACCGCTGCCTGTGCACCGCGGGCCGCAAGCCATTGCATGGCCGTGTGTATCAACTCGCGGCCGGCTGCCCTTCCTTCAACAGTGTCATGGCAGTCAAAAAAACCTATGGAACTTTCCTCAGCGCGTCCGGTCGGAATATCAGCTGCGATCCGCGCAAGTACACGTCCGGTGTCAGCCTCGGAAGCAATCCAAAATTCACAGTTCCGGCGTTCACCGTATTTCAGGAGCATCATCCAGTAAGGCGCATATGAACACTCAACGGCCGCCTTGTCCGGTGCTGCAATATGGTCCGGCAGTTCCGAAAATTGCACGTCGAAGCTGTTCCCGTGAGGAGCGGAACTCCTCGCGGCAATTTTGCATTTGACAGACACGCGGAGGCCTCCGTTCAATATGTTCAGGCAGACTTCTTAATTTCCTCAGGACTGTAAGTCAGAATGACGTCCTGCATGGCTGACGATATGTCCGGATAAGTATCAAAATAACTGAAAGTTTTTGGAAAATTTCTGCGCGAGTATTGCGCCATCTGATAGGGACTGCGACCTTTTTGCGACCTGACGTCGGCAGACAGCTTTTCAACCTGATTGCGCAGATGACGTCTGGAGTTGCAGAGTTCTTCAATAATGTAGACGTTTGCTCGTTTCGGAGTTGTGTAATTTCTCATCGTCTGTCTCAACAGCAGAACGTTCATTGATCTGACAATGGGATTGCTGTTGTCAAAAATATATTTGAGCAAATGCTCGTCGATTTGAACGTGCCGCGCTTCGTCGAGCATGTGATATTGATGGACCTGATAATGAAGGGGGTCGAGTTTTCCCGACTGTCCGTCGCGCTGTTGCATGCGGTAATGGGTGAAATAATCGACTGTCTTTTCCTCAAATATAAGCGCAATCCAAATCCAGAAGTTGAGTTGTCTGGGGAGTGCCGCCATCATTTTAAGAAGGCTGTCTTCATGCTTTTGAAGCCGGAGGAAGTAATAATCTTTGACGCCGTATCTTTCGGCTGAACAAATTCTGTTCAGCCTTCTGAACATTTCCGTGTGTTTGACTTCTTCTTCAAGGAAAATTTCCAGACAGCGCTTGAGATCAACAGAAACACCGACAGACCACGGAAGCAGACTTTCGACGACTTTGCAGAGGAATCTGTCTTCAAGAAAAATAAACTGTTCGCTTACGTACTGCGCAAACAGCTGGTTGTAGGCTTTGCGATCTTCCTCATCGAGAACATTCCTGTAGGACGCGCAATGGTAAAGAGGTGTCAGAACTTCCGGAAAGAAGTAAAGCGACCTGTCCACACCTCTGTGCCAAAGAATCTTGTTGATATCGTAGGAGTGCTTGAGAGCCGCATCTCCGATGGTTTTTAAATCAGGCAAGTTCATGGCGCCGATTCCTTCAATTTTACACCGAACGTCGTGTCTTCGGAGTTCGAACGCTCAAACTGAAGCACAAAATCAAAAAAAACATATTAAGTCTAAAGTTATCCGGAAATTGCCCGAAAACTTATCGCCGCATGCCGATGACCGCACGGGGGAGAGGGTGTCTGCACCAAACGGGAATTGCACGATACGTGCACTTAACAAAATAAATTTGCATCCCGACAGACTCGCATTGTGGTCGGTGGAACAGGGCGGGCTGTCGTTCGGACAACTCGGCGGGCTGGCAGGGGCATTTCAATCCAAGTTCATGAGTCACGGTCTGCAATGCGGCGATGCGGTGGTGGTCATGGCGCTGCCGTCGCAGCAGCTTTACGGTGCTCTGCTGGCACTGATGGGTCTTGGCTGTCCGGTTGTTTTCATTGAGCCATGGATGCCTGCCGGTCACATCAGTTCCGTTCTTGAGTTGACGGGCGCCAAGGCTTTCTTCGGCGATACATTCGGAAATTTCTGGAGGCTTCGCTGCGCTCACCTGCGCTCGTTGCCAAGGATTGGAACTTTTGATGACGTCAGCCGCAACGGCGGATTCGATCTGGCCGTCGCCGGCGTTGAAGCAAATCAGGCTGCCATTATTTCTTTTACAAGCGGCACCACGGGGCAACCCAAGGGTGTTGTCAGAACCCACGCGTATTTGTGGGACCTGCACGAAATTTTGGTTAAATATGGAAAAGACGAAGCTCTCGATGGCCCCGATTTGACCATTTTTCCGAATCTCGTGCTCTTTCACATTGGCACGGGCAGAGGCTCCATTTTGGTTCCGCGCAATTGGTCTTTTACGTCTTTGCGCCGGATCGTTGAAATGGAGAAGCAGTTGTGTCCACTGTCACTCTCCTGCGGACCGGCCTTTTTGAGCCGTCTGGTTGAGAACAATCTTCTGCCTCAAAGTTTGCGGCAAGTGCATGTCGGAGGAGCTCTTGTAGAATGCAGCCTGCTTGAAAAGACATTGAAGAACCTGCCGAAAGCCTCTGTGAGTGTTGTCTACGGCGGCACTGAAGTTGAACCGGTTTCGGTGTGCGATGCAGCTGCGAGCATCGAAAATTCAAGGCGCAAAGGCTACCTTCATGCGGTGAACGTCGGATTCCCGGTCACGGAAATTAAAACGAAATGGGATGACATGGGCATTCTTTGGGTCTCGGGTCCAAACGTTTGTTCCGAATACTTGGCAGGACAAGCTGATAACCTCCGCAACAAGCAAAGAGATCCTGACGGGACTCTTTGGCACCGCACGGGGGACCGCATTCTCTCGGATGAACAGGGCTTGTGGTTTGCCGGAAGATCCTCACAGTCCCATGATGACTTTTTGTTTGAGCAGAGAATGTATGCAAAACTTGGTCATACGTCTGCATTTTTGCATCGCGATGAGGCTCAGAGCGTGCATGTTGTTGCTGATGACAGTCCCGTCCGCGTTGAATCCGCCGTTCGCGACCTTGGTCTCGAAAAATTCAGAGTCTGGAGCGGGCGTATTGTACGGGACAGGCGTCACCGGTCTAGGATTGACAGGCAGTCAAGCTGGGAAAGGAGTTTGAGAATGCAAAGATGGTGGACCTATCTGAAAGAGCGCAGTCCATTGTTTATTCTCTTGATCCTTTCAACAGGTCCTTTGGTGAGCGGATTCTTTTTGAGCCAGGTTTACGGTGATTGCGGGGGCTCAGGAAGTCAGTCGTGTATCAGGACTTCTCCAAGTGCTGTGTTGACTTTCTTGGCTGTCATTTCATCAATGACTTTTATGATTCTTGCGCGGATGATGGATGAGCTCAAAGATTTTGCCAAAGACAAGATTGCGAATCCTCTTCGCCCCCTTCCGCGCGGACTCATATCTCCGGCGGAAATGTCACGTGCCATTGTTCTGGTTTTTTGGATCCTGATTGCTTGTTCCGGTTTAATCTTATTTTTGGGATCGGCTCTGTCTTCGCTCCTTCTGGGATTTTCGGTCCTCTACCTGTGGCTGATGTACAAAGAATTTTACGTCGCTTCCAGACTTGCGGACTTTCCTTTTATTTACGCTTTATCGCATCAGTTTGTCGGTGTGCCTCTCTATTTGTTCGGGGTGACTTTATATGCGCCCGATTTTTCACAGTCCGGTTGGGCGTGGTTGTATGTCGGTTCCAATGTGGCTGCTTCGCTGACATACGAATTTGCGCGAAAACTCAAACCAGACGCGCATCCCGCTGCAGCGACCTACCGGCAGATCTATGGTCTCAAAAAGGCAGCAGCACTGACTCTTTTCTTTCAAATCACAGCAATGCTGTTTTCGTTTCAGGCAGTGAGCGGAGGATTTCAGGGAGCGGCAATACTTCTGGCGCTGCAGCTGTGTGTGTGTCTTGTCTTGTGCGTTGTGACGGCGAAAGATTCTCATCACAAGGCAGCAGAGGGTTTGGCAGCTCTCGGCGTTCTGGCATCTGCTTGGATGGGATTATTTGTCTTTTTGAAGTTCTGAGAATGGAGAAATGCGGTCATGGTTGAGTCCTTGTCGAGCTTTGTTTTAACCCCGGCCACGGCTGAGGAAGTCGTCCGGACAATCGGCGGCGGCAAGGCATACAACCTTGCAAAGCTGTCCAAGGCGAAGTTTCCGGTGCCGGAATGGATTTGTCTGAGCTCATCGGCTTTTGATGATTTTATGAAGCAAATCGGCATGTCCGGCGCGATTCTTTCGGAAGACAGCAATCTTGCGGAGATGGAAAAAAATATTCATGAATTATTTCTGAGCAAGCAAATTCCTCTGAACATCCGTGAGGAACTGGTGATGCATCTTGAACGCAGCGGTTTGATTGACGGCTTCGTTGCAGTGCGTTCCAGCGGTCTTGACGAAGACTCCGGTGATCATTCGTTTGCGGGGCTCTTTTCTTCATTTTTGTTCCAAAAAGGTCCTGATGCAATCTTTAAAAGTATTCTGCGGTGCTGGGCCTCCGGCTGGTCGGAGCGGGCGTTGGCATACCGTAAAGAAAGAAATTTGCCGCTCAACGGTATCCGGATCGGTGTTGTGATTCAGCGAATGATCAACGCGGAATCTGCGGGCGTTGCGTTCACCAGAAATCCGGTTGACGTCACCGATCGCGATCATCTCCTGCTGAGCAGTGTGTGGGGACTGGGTGAAGGTTTGGTCAGCGGACTTCTTTCTGCAGATGAATTTACAGTCAACCGGAAGACTTTTGAGAGCAAGGATCAGATTGCAGAGAAAAAGACCGCACTCCGGCATGCTCCTGCGGGCGGATTGACTGAATTGGCCGTTGACAGCGAAAAGATGACGTCACCCAGCCTCACTCAGGCTGAAATCAAAAGTGTCGCCGGTATGTGCATGGACGTAGAGACGCGTTTCGGTTCGCCTCAGGACATTGAATGGGCCGTCGTTCAGGGGCAGGTTTTTCTTTTGCAGGCGCGTCCGATCACAACTCTTCCGCCCGACGGGCTCTTCAGCGATTCATGTGCGGGCGGTCATTATATTCTGTGGGACAATTCAAATATCATTGAAAGTTTTTGCGGTGTAACAACGCCTTTGACCTTCAGTCATGTGAGCAGATGCTATCAGGAAGTTTATTATCAGTTTTGCAGGCTCATGCAGGTTCCGGAAAAGGTGATTGCCGACAACGAAGCAACTTTCAGAAACATGCTCGGACTGGTGCGCGGCAGGGTCTATTACAATCTTGCGAACTGGTACCGTCTTTTGTACCTCTTTCCGGGAACTGCTCAAAGTAAGTCATTTATGGAAACGATGATGGGGGTGAAGCAGGGTTTGAAGCCCGAGATCGCCGCTTTGTTTGATTTCACCAAGACCCCTGTGCAGTACTCCGTCACGGCCAGACTTAAGCTTTTGGTTACGCTGATTCATCGGCTGATCTTTGTCCGCGAACTGATTGACTCGTTCGAACACCGCGTCGATGCCATTGTTGCTGAAGGCAAACATAAAAATTTCAAGAGCATGTCGCTGCAGGAGCAGGTGAATTATTACCACTCGCTCACGGAAAGAGTTTTGAAGCATTGGCAGGCTCCGATTGTCAACGATACCCGCTGCATGGTTTTTTTCGGTTTGTTGAAGGCATTCGTCGGCAAATTTGCAGGCCGGTCGGAAGACTCCTCAACACTGCAAAACGATCTGCTGTGCGGACAGGGCGATTTGGAGAGTACCGAGCCCACGCGCATGCTCATGCGGATTGCGGATGAGATTGACAACGGTCCGGAAAATCGGCGCAACTGGCTTATGTCGGTGACCTCCGCCGAAGCTTGGTCGGCCATGCGTGAGAAGGGAGTCTTTCCGGAACTCTTTTTGAAGTTCAAAGAGTTTTTGGATTTGTACGGTTTTCGCTGTGTGAACGAGCTGAAGCTCGAAGAACCGGATCTGCATGATGATCCTTCTTTTGCGATCGAAGCGGTAGCGAGTTACGTGCGGATGAAGAGTTATTCCATTGCTGCAATGGAGGAACGTGAAACCGCCATCCGGATCAAAGCCGAAGCGCGTATGAATGGGTTTTTGGGCGGACCGCTTGGATTTATCAGAAAGCCGGTCTTCAACTGGGTTCTGAGGCAAGCCCGAAGTGCTGTCCGCGATCGCGAGAATCTTCGCTTCGACCGCACAAAGACATTTGGGATTGTGCGTCACCTGTTTCGCGGATTTGGCAGCAACCTTGCCCTTCTTAAGGTGATCGATCATCCCGAGGATGTCTTTTACCTCACGATTGATGAGATTATCTCTTTCAACGAGGGACGCTCCTCAAGTTTGCTTCTCAGACAATCTGCTCAACTGCGTAAGGCCGAGTTTGACGGTTACCGGTCCACACCCCCTCCTCCCGATCGTTTTACAACGCGGGGTGCTGCGGGAGCATCGTTCGCGTGGCCGCAGCTTTTGGCTGCGCAGGATTTGCTCGCAGGTGAATTGCCGGTTTCATCTGATCCGAACGTCTTGCTTGGAACTGCCTGCTGTCCGGGGATCGTGGAAGGCATCGTGAGAGTCGTTGTGAATATGAGTGATGCACAGGGTTTGAACGGTGAAATTCTGGTTACTGAAAGAACCGATCCGGGTTGGGTTCCGCTGTATCCGGCATGCAGCGGTTTGCTTATTGAACGCGGCAGTCTGCTGTCTCATTCTGCGGTTGTTGCAAGGGAACTGGGGTTGCCTACAATTGTCGGTGTTCGCGGCGGACTGGTGAGCCGGTTGAAGACCGGTATGCGTGTCCGGATGGATGCCGCCCGCGGCGAAATTGTTATTCTGAGCGGTCAGCAGGCTTCAACGTGATTGTTGTTCACTGGAGAATTTTCTATGGGTGATGCTCATGTATTTGAGGGCAACAGACTTTCGTTGCATTACAGGCTTGGTGACGTAGATGTTCCGGCGCTTTCGGACATTGATTTTCAGATTGAAGCCGGAAAGTTTACCTGTCTTGCCGGCCCTTCGGGCTCCGGAAAGTCGACGCTGCTCAACCTTCTTGGACTGATAGAGCCGATGCAAAAAGGAAATCTTCTTTATTTCGGCACGCCCGTGGCAGCGCTGTCGGAAAAACAGATGAATCATATCCGAAGGCATGAAATTGGATTTGTATTTCAGAATTTTTATTTAATCGACGTTCTTACGGCGGAAGAAAATGTTGAGTATTTTTTGTCGCGGCAGGGAATACCGGCAGCAGAGCGGACCAAGGCAGCAGGAAGAGCGCTTGAGTGGGTCGGACTTTCGGACCATCGGGGCAAGCGCCCTCAGCAAATGAGCGGCGGTCAGCGTCAGAGAGTCGCTATTGCGAGAGCCCTCGCAAAGAGGCCAAAGGTCATTTTGGCAGATGAGCCGACCGCAAATTTGGATTCCAAAACCGGCCTTTCTGTTTTGGAACTTCTGCGCAAGGCATGCAGCGAACAGGGTCATTCAGTGATAATGGCAAGTCATGATTTGCAGGCAATCGGACTCGCGGACAGAGTCATTCGTCTGCGGGACGGACGCCGCGCGGAGGATGTTTGACGTGTTGCTTAAAGTTGCGCTCAGGAGTCTTGTCAGAAACAAACGCCGTTCATTGGTCACATTGGCAACAGTCGCCGCAGGTGCAGCCGCAATGTTTTCTTTCAGAGGCTTTAACACGGGGCTGTTGAATGAGTACCGCAAGAACGCAGTGCATGCCCATTACGGTAACGGTCAGGTCAATACTGCAGGATACCGTGACAAAGTCTTGCCCAAGCCATGGGATGCATGGATTGAAAATCCTCAGGAGGTCCTGAGAACACTGTTGTCCCTAAAGGGTGTTGAAAAGGTTTTTCCGCGCCTCGAATTCTCTGCGCTGGTATCCAACGGCACCCGTTCTCTCGGAGCCCGCGGAACGGGGATCGACGGCGCGGCCGAAAGTGAATTCTTTTTTACAATCAACATTGTCGAAGGGCAGTCGTTGCGCGCCGAGCCGGAAGGAATTGTTCTCGGCAAGGGGCTCGCACACTCTCTTGACCTCAAACTCGGACAGCGTGTTACGGTTCTCACAAACACAGTCCATGGTTCGCTCAACGGTGCAGATTTTAATGTGACCGGTATTTTTCACACGGGCTCGCGGGAACTGGACGACAGCTTTTTTCAAATTCAGTTGCCTCAGGCTCAGAGGCTGATGGACACTGACAAGATTGAAAAGATATCTTTGGGTCTGCGCAGCCACGACGACTGGCCGGCAGTGGAGAAGCAGGTCGCAAGTACACTGCCTCGGCTTGAAGCGACTCCCTTCGAGATTTTGGATAAGATTTATTATCAGAACTCGGTCGATTTTTTGAATGCCCAGTATCAAATTGTCCGTCTCATCATTTTGTTTGTTGTTGTGCTCGGAATTTTTAACACGGCAACTTCGTCGATTCTCGAACGGACTCAGGAGTTCGGGATGCTTCGTGCCAACGGAGAATCCAAAAAAGAAATTCTTTCATTGATTGCCATAGAAGGCTGTATTGCGGCCTTTCTTGGCGCTGTTGCCGGTCTGCTGATTGTCTGGCTTTCGAACGTCACCTTTCTTAAGGACGGATTTTTTATGCCCCCCGGCCCGGGCATTACACGTTCCTTTAAAACTTTTATCGAGCTGCATTTTTCCATGGCAGCCGAGTCGGTCTTGCTGACGGTCGCCGCCGGTTGTTTGGGAAGCTTGCTTGCGGCTTTCAAGGTTCTGCGCATGTCGATAAGTCAGGCTTTGCGGCAGGCAGGATGAATTTTCATGGGAGTTGCGTGGCTGGAATGGAACGGAGTTTTGTATTGGGCGGAACACCATCGCCTCACGTATGAGCCGCGTTCGGTTGTCAGTGCGCTTGTCGAAGGTATCTGGCTCAAAGCTCCCTCGTCAGCCCATTTTATTTTGCGGAGCCGAATTTATACCGACACTCCTCTGAGTGAGTTGTGCAGAGGCACGATTTTGATCTGCGCAAAACGCAGCACGTATCTTGGGCAGGTTCCTGAGCCTGTAGCCGAACGCATGGCTTCCCATTTCAAAGCCGTTCAGGTTTGGCCTGAAAATATGGTGCACGCTCAATCGCTCTCGCTTCTTCCTCCGCCATTTCAGGGAACTGTTCGTGCTGAGCAGAACCGTTCAATTGAGGCGTGGCTTATTTCCGCAGACGGTCGTTTGCTTGCGGCCGGCCATAATTCTGCCGGCCGCAACAGAGTCCGGCATGCAGAGATGAACCTTTTGGCGCAGTGGTGGCTCCGCGAGGGCAGGCCGCTACCGCGCGGTGCGCGTTTGCTTGTGACGCGTGAACCGTGTGCCATGTGTGCGGGAGCTGTTTGGGAGTGCCTCGAATCCAAGACCGACTTTTGTGTTGAATATCTGGAACGTGAAGAAGGCAGCTCAGCTGCGCGGTCGGTCCTCAGGAATCAACGGATTTTGCGACACTGTCGAGTTTTTAGTCACTCCGGCGAATAATTAATTCAAATATATCGGCTCTTTAATTTGGCCTCCAAGTTGCTTTCGACGGGTAGAACTCTGCTCCCGTTCGCGGGAAACATTAGGGAGAAATGGCCATGGTCCGCAATTTCATCAGGAACTCAGTAGTGGCAGGCTGGCTCGTCGGTGTGACAGGGCTGACCGGTGCAGCCGTTGTTGGTTGTTCTGCAGTGGATTCGGCGTCTTCAACAGAAGATTCGCAGACCATGTGGATGCAAACCGAGAAAACAGACCAATCTGCGCTTGAGAAAGCCCTCGCTTCCAAGATGGCAGTGATGGTCAACCTTGAGACCAACCGAGCGACGGTTTATCAGGACGGCAAGCCGGTGAAGCAGTGGAATATTGCCTCTGCAGATGTGACCGGAGAATTCCACGACAAGATTCCTCAGTCGACCCCGACGGGTGTTTTTGCAGTTGAAGACATGCAGGTTTGCCCGACTTGGCTGCCCAGAGCTCCCAAGGATCCGAAGACCGGCAAAACAGCAGAAAACGAGCAGGAAAGAGCCAGAATTTTTAAAGAGAATCCGAATCTTTTCGGTCCCTGCGGAGCAAACAATCCCTTGGGCAGTTATGTGATTTGGTTCCATGGCGAATACGGGATTCACGGCAATGCCGCGGAATGGATTCTTGAGCTTGCGGATGCGCAACAGCGCCGTGTTTCGGGCGGTTGTATTCGCAATCCAAACGCAAAAATAAAAGATCTTTTCCATATGGTGCTGGACTCGTATCCGCAGGTGGCCGGATTCAGAGAATCAGTCCTCGCAATGGAGAACACTCCGGCAAAGGATAAAAAGACTTTGACACAATCTTTGACCAAAACGGACATGAAGGTTGTTGTCGGGCGCTGGCCGCAGGACCCTGTGTTGAACCAGTCAGGTCCGGCACCCGTGCAGACCCCTGCCGTTGCCGTCCCTGTTCAGACTCCGGTTCCCCAAAAGTTGAAATGCCTTGTCAGCGGTGTTGATCCGGTGAAGCAGGTTGCCATTGTTTACACTCAGCTTCCCGCGAATTTCGATAATGAAGTGTCGTTCTACAACAAAGGCGACTACGCGATTGTCACCGAGGAACTCGCCGGCACAGGTTATGTGAGAACAACCAAAGGACTGTTGAGCAAAAAGTTGTTGAGTGATTGTCGAACCCAGAACTGATTCCTTGATTGGCTATGTTCTGGCCTCATGCACGTAGCCCCGAATCATGACTGATTCGGGGCCTTTTTTTTTGCTGTAATTTGCGGACCTGTGACTCAGGTTATTTGTAGAACAGAGCTGTGTTTGGGATGTTCCTCTTTGTGAAATTCGGGCCCTTGTAGCTGACAACCAAGTTCTGCTTGTCGGAGCTCTGGAAGTAGCTCAGCCGGAAGGGGTGATACCCGACAGGAAGGTTGATGGTTCCGGAGCGTTCCCTTGCTGTATGGACTCCGCCGTTTTCAACAACCAGTGTGTTGTTGATCCACAACCGGCTGCCGTCATCCGACAGAGTATAGAAGGTGTATGTGCCGGCCTTCGAGATGTAGATGAAACCCTCGTACATGAACCCGTAGTTGGTTTCCTGAGTTCTCGGAATCAGCGAGAAGTTTTGCAGCAAGCCGGCCTTGACGGCAGACATCTTTGTAAAGTCGGGAACGTCCGTCCACGCAATCGGTGTCGTGTAGAGGTTGTAACGGATACCTGCCTTGTATGAGGGTGTTGGCGTGGGCGTTGGAGTCGCCGTGGCCGTGGGTGTCGGTGTCGCAGTTGGTTTTGGCCGGTGTTGCCGTCGGTGTCGGCGTTGCCGTCGGAGTCGGTGTTGCCGTCGGTGTCGGAGTTGCCGTCGGTGTGGGCGTTGCCGTCGGAGTCGGAGTTGCTGTCGGTGTCGGCGTTGCCGTCGGAGTCGCCGTTGCCGTCGGTGTCGGAGTAGCCGTTGCTGTGGGTGTCGGAGTAGGGCTGCCGGAATTGACTTTAGCCAGTGCCTTTGCGGCGTTTATTCTTGCTCCGGTATCGACCTTTCCAACCATTGACGTCAGCGCGTCACCGCTTGTCAGAATTGCATCCTTGATTTGAAGATAGGTCATCGACGGCTGCTTGCTCCAGATGAGCGTCGCAAGACCGGCAACATGCGGTGTCGCCATCGATGTTCCGTTGTAGGACTGATAGCCGTTGTTCGGAACGGTACTCAGAATATCACTGCCGGGAGCTGCGATATTCACTCCGTCGCCGTAGTTCGAGAAGGACGAAAGATTGTCCGCAGAGTCCGATGAAGCTACGGCAATCACGTTGTCGTAAGTCTTGCTGTAGTATGCGGGATAGCTTGCGGCTGCCGCTGATTCGTTACCGGCAGCAGCGATGAACAGTACACCTTTGTCTTTGGCCGCAGAAATAGCCGACGCAATAAGTGCGCTCGCTCCGCCGCCGCCGTAGCTGTTGCTTGTGACTCGTGCGCCGTTGTTGGCGGCATACATAATCCCGTCGAAAATATCGAAGTTGTATCCCGAACCGTCATCGCCCAGAACCTTGACCGGCATGAGTTTGGCCTTCCAGTTGACTCCGGCCACACCAAGGGCGTTGTTGCCGCGTCCGGCGACCGTTCCCGCGCAGTGAGTTCCGTGCCCGTTGCCGTCCATCGGGTTGTTGTTGACCCAATAAAAGTTCCATCCCTGAACGTCATCCACGTAACCGTTGGAATCGTCGTCCACTCCGTTGCCGGCAATTTCTTTGGTGTTCTTCCAGATGTTGTCTTTGAGATCTTCATGGTTGTAGTCGATGCCCGTATCGATCACGGCGACCGTGAAATTCTGGTCACCCTGCCAGCTGTCCCACGCTGTCGGAGCCGAAATCTTTTGCATGCCCCAAAGTGACGGCCACTTCGCATCGTTGGGTGCACCGATCGCCTGATAAACGTAATTGGGCTCTGCAAGGACAACGGAAGACAGACTGTGCAGTGCATTTATAGCGGAGACAAGCCCTTTGGCGCTGATGTCCCGAAGGTCAAAGCGCAGAACTTCGTGCTGACTTTCCGAGTTTGTTTTCTTGGATTTGAGATTGACTTTGCCTTTGGCGACGGTAAGGCCGTTCACTTCCACTCCGCCGACTGCAGTGATGCTTGAAGAATCACCGATGTTTTTGAAATTTCTGACGTCGCCGGAACGGTGTCTGAGCGGAAGGGCGTCACGCCATTCTGATTTGGCCAAAACAACGAGCTGGCCTGCCTTGGTTTTCTTGGCCAGATTCTCGCGCGAATACGTTTTCATCAAAAAATCGGAATTTATCCCGACTTCCGTTGCGGCCGCCGGAATACTGATTCCTGCGTCACTCACCTGACCATCTGTTTTTGGTTTCAGACATCCGACTTGGCAGATGGAAAGCAAGGAAATCGCTGGTAATAAAGCCGGGATTTTCTTGAAAGAGATGCGCATCAGGAGTCTCCTGCGAATCAGTAGAGAGTGGGCATGCACTTATGTTAGACTTACTGCTCGGAATTGATCAGGTTTGTGATGAACTCTTGACGCTGCAAGTTTGACAGGGGAGATGCGGTGGAATTCGTCCGCGTTGAAGATGTTTTTTCAGTCTATCCGGAAGTCTTTGTTCACCCCGTGAACTGCGTCGGGGTCAGCAAGGATATTTTGTCGCGGCAGGTTAAAAAAGCATGGCCCGATTATTTTCGGGAATATACGCGGGCCTGTATCCGCAAAAAGCTTGAGCCGGGAGTGCCGGTTTGGCATGAAGTCGGAGAGCTGTTCGGAACCCGCTTTGTGGCTTCTCTGCCCCTCAAATATCACTGGCAGGAAAAAATCAGACCGGACCTCACGCGGACGGCTTTCTCGACACTGTTGTCTGAATTCTGCGAAAGGCAAATTACCACTGCTGCCATTCCTTTGTTTGACGGGCCTCCGGAAGGGTGGATTGAACGTGAAATCGCAAAGCTGACCGATGCGCAGCTGTCAGGTTCGCTGCACACTGTCTATCTTTTTAACGCCGGCAACTGCTGATTTTTGTCAAAAAAATAAATAATTTCGGATGCTTGTTTGTAGTGCCGGCTTGGCCTGTTTTTTGCATGCAGGTCGGCAGTGAGAAGGAGTACCGGCACATGATCAAGTCACTACTTTCCATAGTCGTTCTGTCTGCATCACTCGTTGTCAGCGGATGCGGTGTACCGGTTGAAAGTACTCAGAGCGAAACGACTTCGGTCACTCCCGACAATGATGAATACAAACCCTACGTCAACGCGCGGTTTTCAAAAGCTCTGGATGCTATTTTCAATTCGGGCAGCGATTCCAACACCACATGGAGTGTCGATGTTCGCGCTCACGGCCCGCGCGGTGAAAAACTGGAATTGTACCGGCGAGCAGCAGGAACATCGGTAAAACCCGCTTCAACCATGAAAGTGATGACCAGCTGGACAGCCTTTCGGGAAATCGCCGCGGCGTCCCAGATAGGGTCATCGAAATATAATTACATCAGAGAAATGATGAAATACTCTGACAACGACATGGCAGAAAATGTACTTTCATGGAGCGGAGGACTTAACTCTGTTTACGACATGCTGACCTTCTTTGGCATATCCCGATCCGCCGGACTGAAAATCGCAGACGGTTCCGGACTGAGCTACGACAACCGCCTTTCTGCAACCGATCTTGTTCAGGTTCTTTCTGCGGTGCGCAATTCCGACAAGATCAAGGCATTTCGTTCACTGCTTCCTGTTGCCGGAGTCGACGGGACTCTTGCAGGCCGCATGGGGAATATCAACGGAACGATCGCGGCGAAAACGGGTACCCTGACAACTGATCCCACAACTGCGCTTGCGGGCTTCGGCGACAGCAAGACAGGCTGGCAGGTTGTCTTTGCGGTTCTGGGCGACAGTGTCCCGAGCGTGGATATCGGCCGCAACGCAATTGACGATGCGATGACCGAAGTCATCACGACGTTGAATTACCTGCCTGCCTCCGCACGCAGTGTTGCAGAAACGAACTGAGGGGCGGTGTATTCAGGTTCCAGAGACTGCTTTGGACAGATGACGGGCAATAAAATGGAAGTATGACCGTTCATCGAAGTCCGGTTCGAGTTCTTTTCCGTCACTGGACGACATTTTCAGATGAAATGTTTTGTATTGGTCCTGAATGGGAACTTCGACACCGAGTTTGAGCAGATGCGTTTCGCTCGTATCCGTATCCGGACAATAGAAGTGAGCGTAAACCGACTCAACTGAAATATGACCGTCGAAAAATTCATCGATCATGTTGAACTGTTCGACGAGCCAGACGGGTGTTCTGACGTAATTGAGCGGATTTTTTATGCGCTTGGTCATTCTGAGCCACTGAAGAAGACCTGACGAGTTCGCTCTGCTGACTTTGGACAAATCAAGAGAAACAGCCCCTCCGCCGGCGGATTTGGCGGCGTCGAGGATGGCAGACTCGACAACCTGCAGGTCAACATGCTCATTGAGTATGCCCTCAAGGCTGACAAGTTGGCCTTCATTTTTGACGAGCATTTTCGATTTCCCCAAAATTTCGTATCTTCACGAAGCGCATTCCCAAGTCTACATCAGAACCCGCAGGACACGACATTGAGG